>JAHFFX010000060.1 GCA_023247755.1 Candidatus Omnitrophota bacterium
TTGTGGCGAGCAAGAATCTGAACGAACCGCAATCATCATCCGACGCGCCGGAAATTTCGGCCCGGCCCGCGCCACCGACGGGCGGGCGCGCCCGCGTTGCCAAGGCGTCCGCCGCTTCCTTGCGTAAGCCAGCCAAGAAACCCGCGAAGATCCTGCAGATCCCCGCGTTGAGCGACGTCAAAAAGTTCGTTCGGCAGGAACAGAAAACTTCTATCATTGCCAAGGCCCTGCAAAAGAAAGCCTCGCCCAACTTCGTTGAAACGATCGAGATACCCTCCCGCTACAACACGACCCGTCTGGCCCTTATGCCTCGCGACCCGTATTGGATGTATGCCACCTGGGAGATCGCCGGGGAAGATATTGAAGCTTTCAAGAAAGCACATGGCCTCATCGATGCGGAAACCCGTTTTGTGCTGCGCGTTTACGACGTGACCCTGGTGGAGTTCAACGGCCACAACGCCAACCATTCCTTCGATATCGAGATCGGGCCGGTTCTAAATTGGTACATCAATCTTTGGGCGGACAACGTTGCGGCGGTGGCCGAGCTCGGGCTCAAGTCCACCGCCGGCGAATTCTTTCCCTTCACCCGGTCCAATATCGTGCGCACGCCGCCGCAAAGCGTTTCCTGGCGTTCCGATCAGATCTGGATGGAGATCAAGGACGATGGGCGGGGAGATTTTTTTGTGGAAGGCTATGAGCATGACCCCAAGTTCGATGCCGAGATCGACTTCGTTCCGGCTTGGTCGGACATGCGTTTTCGAAAAAGACGAAGATACTACATCTCCGTTCACGACGTCCGGCTTTATTATGAGAAGCTTTTGCCGCGGTTGCGCGACATCATCCTCGCCAAGATCCGGGGAACTTTAGGCAAGAAAGTTCGTCTCATCGGAGAGAGTCTTTGGGACCGCAAACGTATTCTGTCGTTGCTCCCTCTGCGTTGGCTGAGGAGGCTGCGGCTGGGCGCTTCCGAAGAACTGGTCGAGATGGAAGGCGCGGGAGGGGGCAGCGAGCAGATTGGCGCGAGCGCCTCAATGCAGATCACGCCCCGCCGGAAATTCTTTTTCGAGATCTGGGCGGACCTTATCGTCTATGGCCGCACCGAACCCGACGCGACGGTGACACTGGGCAAAGAGCAGATCCTCCTTAAGCCCGACGGGACGTTTTCGTTGCGTTACACGCTTCCCGATGGGAAGATTCCGTTCGATTTCACCGCGGCTTCCGCCGACGGCGAGGAAGAGCGCTCCATTTCCACCGAGGTCAATCGCAATACCTTTGTCCTGCCGCCGGTGATGCTGCGGGGGAAGATTAATCAGTAGCCATCCGTGTCCCGTGACCCCGCTTCATGGACGGGGCACGAGCCGCAATCCACGATTCGCGAATATGACCCAACCCAAAGGCTACCTCTGTCTGGTCCTGCACGCGCACCTGCCCTTCGTGCGCCATCCCGAGGAAGAGTATTTCCTTGAGGAGAACTGGCTGTACGAGGCCATCACCGAGACCTACATTCCCCTCATTCAGGTCTTTGAAAGCCTTTACCGGGACCGCGTCCATTTCCGGGTGACGATGTCGCTGACGCCCACGCTTTGTTCCATGCTGCAGGATGAACTGCTGCAGGAGCGGTACATCCGCCATCTTGATAAGCTCATCGAACTGGCCGCCAAAGAGATCGAACGCACGGGATTCACACCGCATTATCACGGATTGGCGCTGATGTATCACCGCAAATTGTGCGAAGCCAAAGACATTTTTGTGAACCGTTACAAGATGGACCTGGTGCGCGCCTTTGCGCGTTTCCAGAACCTCGGCTGCGTCGAGATCCTGGCTTCGAGCGCGACCCACGGCTTCTCGCCTTTGTTGAGCTTCGAACCCCAGAACGTGCGCGCGCAGGTCATGGTCGGAGTGGAGCATTACAAGAAAACTTTTGGCCGGGCGCCGCGCGGCATCTGGCTTCCGGAATGCGGTTACTATCCGGGCCTCGATGAGATCCTTAAAGAAGCGGGCCTGCGTTATTTCTTCATCGATTCGCACGGCATCGTCAATGCCGACCCCTTGCCGCGTTACAGCGTGTACGCGCCGCTCTATTGCCCGTCGGGCGTGGCGGCCTTCGGCCGGGACTGGGAATCCTCGAAACAGGTCTGGAGCTCGAGGGAAGGTTATCCGGGCGACCCCGATTACCGGGAATACTACCGCGACATCGGCCACGAACTTGAGTTCGATTACATCAAGCCGTACATCCATCCTCTGGGGATCCGCGTCAACACCGGCCTCAAATACTGGCGCATCACCGGCAATACCGAATACAAGGAGGCCTACCGTCCCGACTGGGCCAGGGAGAAGGCCGCTTCCCACGCCGGTAATTTTCTTTTCAACCGCGAAAAGCAGATCGAGCACCTCAGCTACCATATGGACCGCAAACCCATCATCATCTCGCCATACGATGCCGAACTTTTCGGGCACTGGTGGTACGAAGGGCCGATGTGGATCGAATTCCTGTTTCGTAAGATGCATTTCGACCAGGGCACCATCAAGCCCGTCACCCCGTCCGAATATCTGAAGGAATATCCGACCAACCAGGTGGCGATGCCGTCCACGTCAAGCTGGGGCTACAAGGGCTACGCCGAATTCTGGGTGGAAGGCAGCAACGACTGGATCTATCGGCACCTCATGGCGGCCTCCGAGCGGATGCTGGAATTGGCCAGAAAGTTCCATCGAATCAAGGCCCGGCCCGAAGAGCTTACGCAGCGGGCCGTCAACCAGGCGGCAAGGGAACTGCTCCTGGCGCAATCGAGCGACTGGCCGTTCATCATGAAGACCGGGACGATGGTTCCCTACGCGCATAAGCGTTTCAACACGCATATCAGCCGGTTCAACCGGCTCTACCACGATCTATTGGAGGGCAGCGTCAACGAGGATTGGCTCGCCGAAGTGGAGTTCCGGGACAATATCTTTCCCGCGATCGATTGCGCGAAGTATTTTCTCGCGCCGCGGAAGAACGGCAACCGGACTTCCCCCAAAGAGAATGCTTTTGCGCGTTAATATTCCCGAAGAAAACGTTGCCGAAGGTTGAACGACCAACCCAAAAACGGGGCTATGGATAATGCCGCAAGGTTCTTCCCGAAAGAATCCGTTACCGTCCGTTCCCGATCATCGGATCTCGGGCCTCGATTTTCAGCAACTGCAGTCCTTCCTTGAACACGTTCCCGCCGCCATCGCCATTTTCGACCGGGACATGAAATACATCCTCACCAGCCGCCGCTGGCTCGAAGATTATAATCTGAAAGAAAAGAACATCGTCGGGCGCAGCCATTACGACGTGTTCCCCGGGCTTCCCGACCGCTGGAAAGAAGTTCACCGGCGCTGTCTCGCCGGGGCCACCGAACGCTGCCCGGAAGATTCGTTCGCGCGCGAGGACGGAAAGATCGAATGGGTCGGCTGGGAGATCCGCCCGTGGTATCAGCCGGACGGCCAGGTAGGCGGGATCATCATGTTCACCGAGGTCATCACGGAAGCGAAGCGTTCCCGGGAGGTCCTGCGGGAAAGCGAGGAGCGTTTCCGCCGGCTCATCGAGAACAGCACCGACGTCATCGCGCTCGTTGATGCCCAGGGAACGATCACTTATGCGATCCCCAGCATTGCCCGCATCTTGGGATATTCCGTTGATGATTTCCTCGGACGGAACATCTTCGAGCTGGTCCATCCGGAGGACCTGCCGCGCATTCAAGCGCGTTTTGCCGAGATTCTGCAAAAGTCCGAGGTCTTCGTGGAGGACGCCTGCCGGTTCCTGCACAAGGACGGGTCCTGGCGGTGGCTCGATGGTTCGGGGAAGAATTTATTGGAAGAGGAAAGTGTCCGCGCGATCGTCATCAACGCCCGTGACATCACCGACCGTAAGCTGGCCGAACAATCGCTTCAGGAGAGCGAAGAGCGTTTCCGCATGATGTCCAACACCGCGCCCGTCATGATCTGGCGCGCCGGGACGGATGGCCGGTGCATGTTCGTCAACAAGACCTGGCTCGATTTCCGGGGGCGCACGATCGAAGAGGAGCTTGGCAATGGTTGGAGCGAGGGGATTCATCCCGATGATCTCCAGGGCTATCTGGACCTGTATCTTTCTTTCTTCCGGGAGCGGAAAAGTTTTCAGATGGAATACCGCCTGCGGCGGCATGACGGGCAATACCGTTGGGTGCTCGACGCGGGGGTTCCCATTTTCCTGCCCAGCGGCGAATTCAACGGCTATATCGGGTCCTGCATCGACGTGACAGAACGAAAAAAGGCCGCGGACCAGATCAAGGTGGCGCTTCAGGAGAAGGATCTGCTCCTTAAGGAAGTGCACCACCGGGTCAAGAACAACCTGCAGGTGATCTCGAGCCTTTTCGACCTGCAGGCGGACGAGATCGCCGATGAGAAGATGCGCCAGATCATGGTCAAGAACCAGCAGCGGGTGCGGGCCATTTCCCTGGTCCACGACATGTTGTATCAATCCAAGAAGCTTTCCCGCATCGATTTTGCCGAATACGTCAACGGTCTTTCGCGGTCCCTGGCCCAAATGCATGACCGGGGCGACGGCCGGGTCAACATCATTATCGAGATTGACGATATTTATCTCGACATCAATCGGGCGATCCCTTGCGGCTTGATCATCAACGAGATCGTGACGAATTCCCTCAAGCACGCCTTCCCGGAGGAACGCAACGGGGAGATCAAGATCAGCTTTGTGCATCGCGTAAACAGCCTCGAGTACCATTTGTGCATCTCGGAC
This sequence comes from Candidatus Omnitrophota bacterium, assembly GCA_023247755.1. Taxonomy (GTDB): domain Bacteria; phylum Omnitrophota; class Gorgyraeia; order Zapsychrales; family JAHFFX01; genus JAHFFX01. The sequence continues at coordinate 4,760 of JAHFFX010000060.1, forward strand.
AACGGCTGCGGTCTGCATGGTTCGGTCGATATCTTGCAGCGGAAGTCATTGGGAATGGAGATCGTCAAGGCCCTGGCGAACCAACTGGGGGGAGAGATCAGCTTTAAGAACGGACGCGGCGTCACGTTCGAACTCATTTTCAAATAGAACCATTCGCTGTTAAGAGGAGGAAAAACCACATGTCCAGAATTCTGATCGTCGAAGACGAAGGGATCGTGGCCAGGAGCATCCAAAGCCGACTGGAAAAGATGGGCTATGAGGTGCCCGGGATTATCGCCAACGGCGAAGAGGTCCTTGACGCGGCGATGACGCTCAAGCCCGACGTGGTGCTGATGGACATTCGCCTCAAGAGCCATATGGACGGGATCGAGGCGGTCAAGCTCATGCGCCAGCACGTCCAGGTGCCGGTCATTTACCTCACCGCTTACGCGGATGATGAGACGCTCGCCCGGGCCATTCAAACCGAGCCCAACGGCTACATCGTCAAACCCTTCAGCCAGGTCGACCTGCGGGCGGCCATCGAGAACGCCATTCACAAATTCCAGGTGGATATGGGAAAAGAGAAGCAGATGCGGGACCTGCTGGGGGTGCTGGACCATATCAATGACGCGCTCATCCTCACGGACAAGGATGGAATCATCCAGCTTCTCAATCGGCTCGCCATGAACCTGACGGGCTTTAAGCACTCCGCGATCGGGCAGAACATCCACGAGGTGATCCAGTTCCTGGACAAGGGCAAGAACCATATCAACGATCTCATCCGCCAGGCCGCGGAAGGCAAGAAGATCGTGGAGCTGCCGGAAGTGACGATCCTTTCCAGTCTGGGGGTGGAGCGGGTCGTGCATTTAAGCGTTGTGCCGCTCTATCCGGAATTGGCCGTTCTGGGGCCGATTGCGTGCATTTTTGCTCTTAAGATCCATTTGGGAAACGCATAAGTAATGAGTGTGCGCTGCGGGCGTCCCCGACTTTGTCGGGGACGCCCGCAGCGCACAATAATTCCAACATCAATCAAGGAGATCCATGCGAGTGACACCCCACCAAGACATGATCGATGGAATGCCCAACATCGTTGCCGATGAGAAGACCTTGGCCCAGCACCGGGGATTTAAAAAGGAGGCCTACGCCCCGGTTTCCAACATCGCTTTCGATAAAGTCAAGTCGGCTTTCGGAATTGCGCTCCATATGCACCAGCCGACGATCCCCGCCGGTGGCGGCGACCTCGCCTCGGCCAGGCTCATGAGCAATCTGCAGCACATGTGGGAGAATATCCACGTCCACGACAACCACAACGCCCCGGTCTTTTTCTCGTGCTATCAGCGAATGGCGGATTTCATCCCGGAATTGGTCGCGCAGGGGAAGAACCCGCGGGTCATGCTCGATTATTCGGGAAATCTCCTCTGGGGTCTGCGGGAGATTGAAGGCGGGGCGGCGCTCGAGAAACTCAAGATCATCACCCTTGAATCGAAGTACTATCAGAACGCCGAATGGCTGGGAACGATGTGGTCGCATGCGGTGGCCTCATCCACTCCGGTGCCGGACTTGAAACTGCAAATGCAGGCGTGGCAGCAGCATTTCGCGTCGATCTTCGGCTGGGACGCGCTACAGCGCGTGCGGGGTTTTTCGCCGCCCGAGATGCACCTGCCCATTCATCCGGATGTGTGTTACGAGTATGTGAAGGCTTTGAAGGAATGCGGTTACGAATGGCTTCTCGTGCAGGAACACACCCTTCAGAATATCGATGGGAGCGGCATTCGCCGTCCGTATTTCCCGCACCGTTTGGTGGCGCGCAATTCTGAAGGACAGACCGCCGAGATCACCGTTCTCATCAAGACGCAGGGTTCCGATACCAAACTGGTCGCGCAGATGCAGCCCTATTACGAGGCGAAGGGCAAAAGCCGCGAGGATTACCAGGGAAAGGTCATTCCTCCTTACGCCGCGCAGATCGGCGACGGCGAGAACGGGGGGGTCATGATGAACGAATTCCCGCCGGCCTATAAACAGGCCTTCGCGGAGATCGGGACCGAAGGCACCATCGGGATGAACGGCACCGAATATCTGGAATTCATCCGCCGTACAGGGCTCAAGGACAGCGACTTCATTCCCGTGCAGCCGGTCATGCAGAACCGCATCTGGGAAAACTTTAAGGGCGAAGGCCGGGAAGCGATGGAGGCCGCGATCGAAGCGACCCATAAAAAATACCACGATTTCCACCTGGACAAGGCCTCCTGGACGAGCAATCTCAACTGGGTGAAGGGTTATGAGAACGTGCTCGATCCCATGAACAAACTGAGCGCGGCGTTCCACCGGAAGTTCGACGGTAAGCCCGCGGCGCGCAGTACTCCCAAGTACCGCCAGGCGCTTTTGTATCTCATGCTTTCCCAAACAAGTTGTTTCCGCTATTGGGGGCAGGGGGTGTGGACGGACTACGCGAGGGAATTGTGCAGAAGAGGGATGGAGGCGTTGCGGGATTGAAACTTATGTTATGTGGGACGTTGGACGTCCGCTCGTCCCCGCCGTTGGCGGGGTCTCGCTCGGACGTAGGACGTGAGAAATTGAATGTAGCTACGGTCAACATGCCACGTCCAACCTCCCCGCGATCCCGCGAAGTGGGGGAGCGCACGTCCCACGTCCAACGTTAATGAAATTATTATTCTATGAAAGTATCACTGCTCGGCACCGGCCTCATGGGTTTCCCGCTTGCCCGGCGTATCCTCAAGGCCGGCCACCCGCTCACGGTTTATAACCGTACGCAGGCGAAGGCTCGGCCGCTCGTAAAAATGGGCGCGACGCTCGCGGCCTCGCCCCGGGAAGCCTTGCGCTGCGCGGACCTCGTGGTCCTGATGCTTTCCGACGCCGCGGTGATCCGTAAGCTTTTGCTCGGCGCGCCGGTGCGGGAACTCCTTCGGGGAAGATCGTTCATCCAGATGGGCACGATTGGACCCGATGAGAGCAAGGCCGTCGCCGCGCAAATAAAGAAGCAGGGCGGCGATTATATGGAATGCCCGGTGCTGGGGAGCATCGCGGAGATCAGGAACGGAAAACTCATTCTTATGTTCGGCGGCAGCGAGACCCGATTCCGCCACCACCGGGAATTCTTGAAATGCCTCGGGCGGCCGCCCATACGGGTCGGTCCCATCGGGGCGGCCGCCACCCTGAAGCTCGCTCTTAATCAGCTCATTGCTTCGCACATCGTTGGGTTCTCCCAGAGTCTGGCGCTCATTCAGAAAAGCGGGGTGGAGGTGTCGCTTTTCATGGCGATCCTTAAGCAAAGCGCTCTTTACGCGCCCATGTTCGAGAAGAAGCTGCCGCGGCTGTTGAAGCGCGACTACGGGAACCCCAATTTTTCCACGCGCAACATGCTCAAGGACGTGCGGCTGTTCCTGGCGGCGGCGCAAGCCAAGGGCATCAACGCCCCGGTCCTTGCCGCCGCCCGCAATCTCCTTGCCTCAACATTGCGGGCGGGGTTGACCGATGTCGATTACTCGGCGGTGTATGAGGTGGTGAGAGGCTGAGTATTGGTGAACTTATAAGGACCGGCCTAACGACGGAGCTTAACCAATGCTTGACCTGGTGGCCCATATTTGCGGATGGATCGGGACTTTTTTAACGCTGCTGGCATATGTTCTGGTATCCTTTAAAAAGGTCGATGTGCTCAGCCGCGCTTACCAATGGCTTAATTTGATCGGCGCGCTGGGTCTGGCGACGTATGTCTTAAACCAGCACGCCTGGCCCGCGCTGTTGCTGGAAATCGTCTGGGGCGGTATTGCGATCGTCGCGCTGCTCAAGAAGGTGAAGTAATTGTAAGTCACAAAGTCACCCGTCACCCAAAACTAATGGAAAAATTCCCCACAATGGATCCCCAGCTCTTGTTCCGTCTTGAAAAGGCCGTCAACCGCCGTGCGCCCCTCCGCCAGGTCACCAACGCCATTCGCCTCATCAATCACGAGGCGGGACTCGAGGGGCTGACCCTCGAGGAGTACGACCGGCATTTTGTCCTGCAGGTCTTCGCGGAAAAATGGCTGGCCCAACGGGAGACGCTGACCTGGTTCGTCAAGGACACCCTCGGAGGCAAATACCTCATCGTCAAGGACCGCAGCCAGTCCAGCGCCGCGGTGCCCGGCGCGATCAAAACGGGTGTGTGGATCAACGAGTGGCTTTCCTCGGCCGTCGTGCAGGAGCACGGCCTCAAGTTCGCGGTGGACCTCAACGACGCCCTCAACAGCGGCCTGTTCCTCGATATGCGGCACAACCGCAAGCTCGTGGGCGGCCTGGCCAAAGGCCGAAAGGTCCTCAACGGGTTCTCCTACACCTGTTCCTTCGGGGTCCATTGCCGTTTGGGGGGCGCCCAGAGCGCGATCAACGTCGACATCAGCGCCAAGGCCCTGGCCCGCGGCCGCGCCAATTATGAGCTCAACGCCTTAAATCCCCGGCGCGAGGAATTCATCCGCTCCGATATCCTGACCTACTTGAAACGGGCGCTCAAGTCCGGCGCGCGCTTTGACCTCATCATCCTCGATCCGCCGTCGTTCTCCCAGTTCGAAGGCAAGACCTTCCGGGTGAAGAAGAACCTTCCGGTGCTCCTGGAGCTCGCGATCCGGGTCCTCAATCCCAAGGGAGTTCTATTCGCGTCGACGAACCTTAGCACCTTCACGCACACGGAATTGGAGCGAATGGTGCACGTCGCCGCGCGCCAGCGGCCGATCAAGAAACTGCAGCGGCTGGGGCAGGACGCGGATTTCACCGGCACCCATCAGGGTCCCGAAAGCCACATGGCGGCGGTATTAGTGGATCTATAGTTTCCGGTGATTTAAGAAAGGCAATGACCAATGCCCGTGACCCGAAAAGCCGGCATCTCTGGCAAGATCTGCACCGAATGCGGCGTCTGGAAACCGCTGATCGATTTCCCGCCGGACCGAAGTCCGGGAAGGTTCAAGGGATACCGTAAGTCGTGCTGTAGTGCGTGCCAAAGCGCCATGAAGGGAAAGAAATAAAGCCGCTCATTGTGCCTTATGCCTTTAACCTGGTTCCAATGTACGATTCAATCCGACGGGATCCGCAAAGGCGAACTCTTTCAGTTCAAAGCGCTCTGCGTCAAGGCCTTCCAGGCCGGAGGGTTCCCGAAGGACGCGGCGGTCTTCAGTGAAGCGGTTTTTGGGGATGAGCAGCTGAAATTCTGGGTCAGCCCCATGGCGGCGGGATTATTGGAGCAAGCTGGCGTGGATCTGGGCCAATGGCAGGGCAGGGAATCCGCTCCGCCTAAGAGAAGTGAAGTCGCTTTATTGGCCGGGCATCATCAGTTGGCTTGGGAATTGCTGGAGGGCAAAGTGTGACTTGGTGACTTAATTTCACCGCGAGAATTGAATTCTAAGAGAAATACGATGAGTTCCCGAACGGTTTTCATGTGTTGTTTTTTGATCCTGCTTTCTCCTTCCTTTGGTCTTGCCGAGAACGGGGGAGGAGGCGATGCGCCTTATTACATTCCAGCGTCCCAATGCAACGCGGATGAACGCAAGCTGATCCTCGAGTATCAGTTGCCCCTCGATCAGATCCACACCTGCCGCAGCCGGACGTATTCGGTCGAAGGCCGCGAGGTGACGATGGTCGCCGTCGAATATGGCGAGGCCCTGGGCTGCTCTGCCGGATGCATTTACCAGAATTTTCCCGCGGTCCTGGACGGAGACAAGCTTTATCCAATGCCTGCGGAAGAGCGCAAAAAGGACTGGCTGGTGTCGCTCGCCAGGCTACCGACATATAAACTGCAGGGGACCTCATTTTCCTGTAATTATCCGTTCTGGCAGACGATCACGCGCCTGGACCTTGAGTGGAACAAAGATACCTGGGGTTGGCGGGTCAGCTTCACCGAGCCGCTCGTGTGCAAGTGGATCGAACTGCCTCCCGTCGATTTTGTTCAGGGCCAGGGGCCCCCGGATAAAGAACAGCAGGTGTATCGGACCTGGGAGGGATCGATGTTCGTCTCCGGCGAACCCGGGGACCCGCACTGGGTCTATGACAAGATTACCGTCCACGAGCGGCGGGATGTTTTGAGGCGGCAGGGGAGGTTTTAGCCGCAGTTGCTATTGCTTTGCACGTTGAGAAGAATCAAAGGATATTATCAAGGGGCACACCGATTTGAAGCCTAGGGCTCCAATTAGGACGAAGTATTATTTGATTTTGCTTGAATTCCTGTCGAGTATCTATTAAAAAATAGCTACCTGCTAGCGTCCAGGAATCTTAATCGGTCATTGAGTGTGACGAAAGGAAGCGAAACTTGAAATATCCGGATAAGGCATTGCCGTTGGCCTTATTGTTCTTCTCGACGATCTTCCTCAACGGCTGTGCGGTCGCTTACAAATCGACGGCGAAAGTCTTGATCGGATATGTGGAGGATGAAGGCGTCGATTACTTTCTTACCACGGACGATCCCCAATCGGCCTGCCGGATGTCGGAAACCCTGGGACCGCTTTTGTTGTCCTTCGGCCGGGTCACCAAACCCCCGGAGCATCTCGCCACCATTCTGGATTTTTTAGCCGGCGTTTGCGCCGAAGAACAGGCGAAAGAAGCGGGGTTGCGTTATTTGCGCGCCATCTACAAGAAAGACGTCACGGAGGCGCGGGATGCCCAGATACTTTACAAGCGGCATATGGCTTTGGCCGCCAAACGCGAGCTCAAAGCGTATCAGGCGATGACCACCGTGTTCGGGGACCTCGATTCCGACCAATGTCCGAGTTTTCGCGACCGTCACGAAGAATTATATTTCATGGTCGGCCTGATCTCGGGTATCCAGTCCTTGAACAACGACATTGCGGCCAACTCCGCGGCTGGGGTTCCTTACAACGTCGCCTACCGGGTCTTGCGCGGTTCGCGCTGCCTGGACAATGAGCAGTGGTGGGGGGTCCCTAAATCCGTCGAAGCCGCGATAGAACTCATCCTGCCGTCCGAAACTCCCCCCCAGGTCGATCCTTATCAGCAACTGGCGGACTCCGCTGAGGTAGGTTCCCGCATGGGGGTCAATTTGGCGCGGTTCCTGCAATTGCAGACCTATTATTCCAAGGGTGAGACAGACCATGCTCAAGACGCCATTCGTACCTACGTGCGTGAACGGAAGACCGCCCCGGCGAATTCCGACGCCCGGCTCATGGACGAATTTGCCGCTCTGGAGATCCAATACATTTCGGATTCTCTCTGGACCCAGGCGACGGGATCTCGCACTCCCGCAGGCGGGCTGGGGACCTTCTGGGATGATAAACCCACTTCAAAATCGTCACTGCCGATCGATATCGATGGACTATAGCACGGAAAAGGGAGTCGCGTATTCATGAGGTTCTTTCGAATATCTTTGGGCTTGCTGGGGATCGCTTGTCTGCTCTTAGCTTGGGGGCCGCGCTCCACCCTGGCCGACGGCGAAAATAGCTTGTGCATCTTTGACCCGCTGGGCACCAACGGCGTTATGTTCGATCAGATCAAGGATTTTCAGGTCGCCGCACTGGAATCGGGGGTCTCTCTGAAATTGGTGCCTTATACCGATGAACGGGTGGCCATCGAAGATTTTAAGGCGGGGCAATGCGACGCGGTCAGCGTCACGGGCATGCGGGCCAGGCAATTCAATCCTTTTTCGGGGAGCCTCGACTCCATCGGCTCCATGCCGACTTATGAGCACCTGCGCTCGGCCTTAAGCACGCTATCCTCAAGCAAAGCGGCCAAATACTTGACCAATGGGAATTATGAGGTCCTGGGTATCATTCCGGAAGGTTCGGCTTATTTGTTCGTCAATGACCGCTCCATCGACACCGTGCCGGAATTGTCCGGGAAGAAGATCGCCGTCCTTGAGTACGACCAGGCCCAGCAAAGTCTGGCAACGGCAACCGCATTGACCCCGGTCTTATCATCGGTGGACAATATGTACAGCAAGTTCAATAACCATTCCGTCGATGTCTGCGGGGCCCCGGCCGCATTGTATGAGACCATGGAGCTGTACAAGGGGCTGGGGGACAAGGGAGGCATTGTTCGGTTCGGGTTGACCCAGATCACCATTCAGATCATCGCCCATCCCGATAAATTTCCGGCCGGATTCGGCCAGAAGTCGCGGGAGTATTTCTTTTCCCGGTTCGATCAATTCCTCAAATCCATCGAGCAATCAGAGACCCGCATTCCGGACCGGTATTGGATCAATATCCCTCCCCAGGACC
>JAHFFX010000177.1 GCA_023247755.1 Candidatus Omnitrophota bacterium
TCTTCACCAGATAATCCGAAAGGTCCGTTGCGTACAAGGATTCATCATCAAGCTGCTTGTTGATGTTCTCCTTCTTGAAGGTGACGTTCTTAAGGAGGGCCGCCGTGATGCGCAATTCCTGCTGGACGACGTCCATGGAATCGAATAAAGGTTGCTTGTCATGCTGCATGTCCCGGTTGTAGCTCATGGGAAGCCCCTTCATGATCACAAGGACATTGAGCAGGTTTCCGTAAAGCCGTCCCGTGTACCCGCGGATGAGTTCCAGAACGTCCGGGTTCTTTTTTTGCGGCATCAGGGAACTGCCGGTGCAGAAGGATTCATCGATGTCGATGAAATCGAATTCCTTGGTCGACCAGAGGATAAAATCTTCGGCCAGGCGCGACAAATGGAGGCCCACGATGGCCAGGGCGCTGAGGATCTCCATCACAAAATCCCGGTCGCTTACGGTATATATGGCGTTGGTGGTCGAGCGCACCTGAAGCTTGTCCGACATCTGTGAGCGCACCGCGTTGGTGTAGTTCTGGGCGTCAATGAACGTGCCCGCCAGCGCTCCCGAGCCCATGTTGAGCCGGATGCCTTCGAAGGCGTTCTGCAGACGCCGGTCATCGGCGGTCAGCATCTCTTCGTAGGCCATAAGGTAATCCACCAGGCTGACCGGAATGGCATGCTGCAGGTGCGTGTATCCGGGCATGTAGATCTTGGAATTCTTCAGGGCCAGGCTGAAGAGGCTCTTGCGGACTTCGTCAATAAGTCTCCGGGTGTTGAAGATCTCCTCCAGGCAAAAGAACTTCATGTCGAAGGCGACCTGGTCGTTGCGCGAGCGGCAGGTGTGCAGTTTGAGCGCCGCCTTCCCCACCTTTTTCTCCATCAAATGCTGGATGTAGGTGTGGATGTCTTCGAAGGAGGGCTCGACCTTAAAACTTCCTTTTTGGATCGATTGTAAAATGCCTTCGAGCCCCTTCTGGAGGGTCTTGTGCTCCCGGGCCGTCAGCAGATTGGCCTTCTTGAGGATGTCGATGTGCGTCAAGGACCCGATACAGTCGTATTCCGCCAGTTTTTTGTCGAAATGGACGGATTTGGTGAATTCCTCCACCAGCGGATTGGTCTTTTGGGTGAATCGTCCACCCCAGAGTTTATTTGTCATGGATTAACCTTTAGTTTTGGGTGACCCAGAGTCCCAGTTGCCCGGTGACCCAGTATTGCTGGGTGACTGGGACGCTGGGTCGCCCTTCAGTTTTCCTTCAATACGGCATTCCCCATATCTTAATGAACCCCTCGGCGAGTTTCTGGTCGAACTTGTCTTTTTCGCCGTAGGTCGCCAGCTCTTCTTTGTAACGCGAATAGGCCGACCGGCGCCCCGCCACCGTGCAGTTGCCTTTGTAGAGTTTCAGTCGGATCGTGCCGGTCATATGCTTTTGAGTTTCCTCGATGTAGGCGTCCAGCTGTTTCTTAAGCGGCGTTTCCCAAAGGCCGTAGTAAACGAGGTCGGCGTATTTGAGGGAAACGCTTTGCTTAAAGCGCATGGTCTCCCGGTCGAGCACGAGCGCTTCCAGTTCCTGATGCGCCGTGTGCAGAATGGTTCCCGACGGGCATTCGTAGATCTCCCGGGACTTGATGCCCACCAGCCGGTTCTCCACCATGTCCACCCGTCCAATGCCGTTCTTGCCGCCCACCTCATTGAGTTTTTTAAGAAGGGCGACCGGATCGTATAATTTTCCGTTGAGCTTGACCGGAATCCCTTTGCGGAATTCGATGTCAAGATAGGTCGCATGGGCCGGGGCTTTTTCGGGGCTCACCGTCATCTGATAAATGTCCTCGGGCGGCTCAATCCAGGGGTCTTCCAGGATGCCCGCTTCGATGCTCATGCCGAAAATATTCTTGTCGATCGAATAAGGTTTTTTCTTGGTGACCTCAATGGAAATGCCCTGGGAGGTCAGGTAATCGATCTCCTCGTCCCGCGTCTTGAACTTCCAGATGCGTACCGGCGCGATCGTGTCCAGCTTCGGGTCCAAAAGTTTGGCCGTTACTTCGAACCGCACCTGGTCGTTGCCTTTGCCGGTACAGCCGTGCGCGAGTGTGCCGGCTTTTTCTTTATGCGCCACCTCCACTTGATACTTTGCGATGATGGGACGAGAGAGCGACGTCGCCAGGAAATACTTCCGTTCGTAAATAGCGCCGGCCTTGAGGGCCGCGAAGACGTAGTCCTCCACGAATTCTTTCTTAAGGTCCAGGACAAAGGCCTTGCTCGCCCCCGTTTTCAGGGCCCGCGTCCGGATCTTTTCGAAGTCCTCCCCCTGCCCGACATCGCCGATGACGGCGACGACCTCATAGCCTTTTTCTTTGAGCCAGGGAATGGCACAAGAGGTGTCGAGCCCGCCCGAATATGCCAGTACGACCTTTTTCATCATCATTCCTTTCCTTTTCCCAGAAGAAATTTCAGAACGGCTTTTTGCGCGTGCAGGCGGTTCTCCGCCTGATCAAAAATGACGGAATGTTTCCCATCGATGATCGCTTCGGTCACTTCCTGGCCCCGGTGCGCCGGAAGGCAGTGCATGAACACATAATTCTTGTAGGCCAGTTTGGCCAGTTGTTCATTCACCTGAAAATCCTTAAAGGTCTTGAGGCGCGCGGCGGTCTCGGCCTCCTGCCCCATGCTCACGAAGGTGTCGGCATAGATCACGTGGGCGCCGCTGACGGCTTCCTGGGGTGAGCCGCTGCAGAGGATCTTCGCGCCCGTGGCTTTGGCCAGCCGTTGGGCCTTCTGCACGATGGTTTTGTTGGGAGCGTAATCCCCGGGAGTGGCCACGTTCATGTTCAAACCCACGAGGGCCGCGCCCAGCAGTAGCGAATGGCATACGTTGTTGTTCCCATCGCCCACATAAGCCAGGGTCAGGTCTTTGAAATTTTTAAATTTTTCCTGGACCGTCAACAGATCCGCAAGCGCCTGGCACGGATGCTGCAAATCCGAAAGGCCGTTGATGACCGGGACCGACGCGAAGCGCGCGAGGCCTTCCACGTCTTCATGCGTGTTGGTCCGGGCGACGATCCCATCGACGAACCGCGACAAGGTTTTCGCCACATCCGCGACGGTTTCCCGCACGCCCAACTGGATCTCTTGCGGGTTAAGATATACACAATTCCCTCCCAGTTGCCAGATGCCGACCTCAAAAGAAACCCGCGTGCGGTTGGAAGGCTTCTGGAAAACGAGCGCGACCGATTTTCCGGCCAGTTCCTGGCTGCGCCGCCCTTTCTTCCATTTTAAGCTGCGGGCGACCGACAGGATCTCCCCGATCTCTTTTTCGCTGAAATCTTCGATGTTGATGAGGTCGCGTTTTTTCATTTTAGCTTTTTGTGATCCTCGACATGGCTTGGTCGATCATAAAGAGGGCCCTATCGATCTGTTTCTTGGTGACGTTGAGCGCCGGCATCAGCCGCAGGATGTTGCCCTGGGTGCAATTGATGATGAGGCCCTGCTCGAAACAATCTTCCACGATTGTTTTTCCTTCGATGGAAAGCTGCACCCCCACCATAAGCCCCATGCCCCGGACTTCCGTGATGAAACTGTATTTGCCCATCAATTCTTTCGCCTTTTGCAGAAGATAGGGCCCCATCGCTTTGACGTTCCGGAGCATCTTGTCCTTGACGATGGCGTTAAAGGTTCCCAGGCTCGCCTGGCAGACCAGCGGGCTTCCCCCGAACGTGGACGCGTGCATGCCGGGTTTGAAAACGTTGGCCAGTTCGCTCTTGACTACCAGCGCACCGATGGGCAATCCGCCGCCCAAGGATTTCGCGAGGATCATGAGGTCCGGCGTGACGCCATAATGTTTGAAAGCGAACATCTCGCCGGTGCGTCCCATTCCGGTCTGTACCTCGTCGAACATCAGCAATATCTTTTTCTCATCGCAGAGCTTGCGGATCTCCTGGACGTATTCCTTCGCGGCAATGTTGATGCCGCCCTCGCCCTGGATCAGCTCGAACAGGATGGCCACGGTTTTGTCCGTGACGGCCGCCTTGATCGCCCCCAGGTCGTTGAAGGGGACCGTTTTGAAGCCTTCCAGAAGCGGATGGAACGGCTCTTGATATTTCTTTTGTCCGGTGGCGGAGATCGCCCCCATGGTTCGTCCATGAAAGGAATTGAGCGTCGTGATGATCTCGTGGCGTTTGCCTTCTCCGTAGGCACGTGAGAATTTGATGGCCGCTTCGCAGGCCTCAGCGCCGCTATTACAGAAGAAGATCTTCGCGGGGAACGACCAGCGCACGATCTCCTGGGCCAGTTTCGCCTGGTGCGGATGATACAGATTGTTCGGAACGAAGATCAGCTTGCCGATCTGATTGCGCACCGCCGCCACGACCTTCGGGTGACAATGGCCGACGTTATTGACGCCCCAGCCGGGAAAGAAATCCAGGAATTTCTTTCCGTCGATATCGATGAGGGTCATGCCCTTGCCTTTGACAAAGATCCCGGGCAGCCTTGAATAGGTCGACAAAATAAGTTCCTCGTAATTATAAAAAACGCCGCTTTTTTTCATTTTATTGGATGATCTGGGTCCCGACACCCTGGTCCGTGAAGATCTCCAGCAGCAACGCGTGGTTAAGTCGGGCGTCGATGATGTGGGTCTTCTTCACTCCGCCGTTCAAGGCCTCGATGCAGGAACTGACCTTGGGGATCATGCCGGCGGTGATGACGTTCTTCTTGATGAGGTTGTGAACTTCCTCGACCGTCAAGCTGGAAATGAGGGAATCCGGATCTTCAGGATTGCTCAAGACTCCCGTAACGTTCGTGAGCAGAACGAATTTTTCCGCTTCCAGGTAGCTGGCGATGGCGCTCGCCACTTCGTCGGCGTTCACGTTATGGG
>JAHFFX010000178.1 GCA_023247755.1 Candidatus Omnitrophota bacterium
ACTTCCTTGCCGAGAGAAGAACTCTGGAAAATCGCCCGGCCCCTTTTGAAGCAGGGAAGGGGGGGCGCTTTTGCCCGGGTGGACAAGTTTTATTTTGGTGTGCTGCCCTTGCGGTTCGAAAATGTCCGCACCGAGATGCCGCTCTTTCTATTGCTTCAGTCTCCCGAGTACTGGGTGAATTTCGAAATGCAGAACCGGAGAATATTGTCCCTCGTTATTCTGTCTTCCATCCTGGCCGCCGGAATAATCGGATTATTCGTATGGTTTTTGCGCCGCGGTCCGCAGAAGGAATTGCCCGGCGCTTCGCAAAATCCCCGCCGTTCAAGGTGGAGGGAATTCTTTAAGCTCAACCGATTCTCGCTGCCGACGTTCGTTCTTCTGGGTTTCGTTTCGCTCGGGGTCTTTCTGTTCTCGTTCGAGAACGCCCGGCATTTGTCGCAGCTGAAATTTGAACTGGAGACCAAGCGTATCTATGAGGACATCCAGGACCAATTTCAGTCGTACGTGGACTTGCTGTATGGGCTGCAAGGGCTTTATGCCGCCAGCCGAAGCGTTGAGCGTGAGGAGTGGGCGGCGTTCGTCAGGTCGGCGAACTTCCGCAACCGTTTGCCCGGCGTGTCAGCTGTGGAATTCGTACGCTATTTTCAGCCCTCCCAAAAAGCCGATTTTTTGAATGAAGTTCGCGCCGATTATCCCGCCCCTTCCGAGAGTTCCTTGGACTTTCAGATCCAGCCGGATGATGGCGGGCCGGAGTATTATGTCGTGAAGTTCGTTGAGCCGTTCTCAGAAAGGAAATCCTGGCTTGGCCGCAACCTCGCCGCCGACACGGACCTGCGGCTGGCCATGGAATTGGCCAGGGACAGCGCCGAGCCGCAGACTTCGGCCCTGGTGAAGATCGATTCCCCGCAACACCCCGACGGATATTTCATTTTCTTGCCGGTCTATGAGAAGAACGTCCCTCTGGAAACGGTGGCGGAACGCCGCAAGGCGATCCAGGGATTCGTCGGGACCGCGTTCCTGGCCAATGATTATTTCCGACGTTTGGTGAATTTGCATTCCTGGCCAACGGATATTCAAATGCAGGCTTTCGACGGGGACCAGATCGATCCGCGGCGGCTGTGCTTTCAGCGAGGGACGTGGCTCAATCAGGAGGACTTCTTGCGTTCTTCGTTCGAGCATGTGCTGGTCTTTAAGATGGCGAACCGCTACTGGACGGTCCGACTGCGGACGGTTTCCGGGTTCGGGTTGAGTTCATTGGAAATGACCTTCCCTTATTTCGTTCTCTTCGGGTCATTGGTCCTGAGCGGCCTGATCAGCGGGATCATCTTTTCTCTGGGCGTGGCCCGCCAGCAGGCTGCTTCGCTCGCCGAGCGGATGACCGGTGATCTGCGGGAGAGTCAGGAAACATTGCGGCACATCATCGATGCCGCCCTGGACGCGGTGATCACCATGGATGGCGAGGGGCTGGTGACGGATTGGAACCAGCAAGCGGAAAAAATAACCGGCTGGACGCAAGAGGAGGCCCTGGGCAAACGCTTGTCGCAATTGATCATCCCGCACCAGTTCCGGGATCTTCATGAGGCCGGAATAAAGAGATTCCTGGGGACCGGCCAAGGCCCCATGCTCAACCGTCGGGTGGAGATGTCGGCTTTACACAAGAACGGGATGGAATTTCCGGTGGAGATCGCGATAACCGCCATTAAGAAGGGGAACACTTACAGTTTTAGCGCGTTCCTGCAGGACATCTCCGAGCGCAAAAAGGCGGAAGTTGCCCTCAAGGAGAGCGAAGAGCGCTTTCGCTTGATGGCGGACAGCGCACCGGTCATGATCTGGGTATCCGGCAAGGACGGCTTGTTCACGTTCTTCAATCAGGTCTGGCTCGATTACACGGGCCGGACGATGGAAGAGGAATTGGGCAACGGCTGGATGCAGTCCCTTCACCCGGAGGACGCCGTGCGGATCGCGGAGAACTATCGGGAGGCCTTTTTCAGCCGCAACCGGATGGAGGGGGAGTTCCGGCTGCGCCGTTCGGACCGAGAATACCGCTGGTTCTACAACACCGGCATTCCCCGTTTTTCCGCCGGGGGGGAATTCATCGGTTACATCGGGTCCTGCCTTGATATCACTGAACGTAAGCACACCGAAGAGGCCTTGCGGGAAAGCCAGGTGCGTCTCGAGACCGCCCTGAACGCTTCCAACGTTGGTTTCTGGACGCTGCATCCGCATTCCAATGAGGTGTATCTTTCCTCCACTTGGAAAAAACAGCTCGGATATACCGATCAGGAATTGCCGAATCGGTATGAAGAGTGGCATGACCGGCTTCATCCGGAGGACCAAAAACGTGTTCTCGATAAGGTCGACGAATGTCTCCGGAGCCCGGATGGAGTTTTTGAGGCGGAGTTCCGTTTGCGTCACAAGGATGGGTCTTACCGGTGGATCTTGTCCCGAGGCAATTTATTGAGGGACCCGCAGGGAAAGGCCGACCGGATGTTGGGATGCCACATCGACATCACCGAACGCAAACGTTCCGAGGAGGACCTGCGCCAGAGCCAGCATTTCCTGGAACAGGCCCAGGCGGTGGCGCATATCGGCAGCTGGATCGCCGACCCTTCCGATGAGGGCGCTTTGATCTGGTCCGATGAGACCTTCCGGATCTTCGGTTTCACGAAAGACATGTTCGACGGACGGGTGAAAACGTTCTTCGATTGCGTCCATCCCGAGGACCGCCCGAAGGTCCGGCAGGCGAATCGGGAGGCGCTGCTGAACAATGCATCGTACAGCATCGATCACCGCATCATCCGGGCCGATGGTGTCATCCGTTGGGTTCATGAGGAAGCCGACGTTATTCGCGATAAAGAGGGGATCCCGGTCAAAATGATCGGCATCTCACAGGATATCACGGAGCGGCGGCAGGCCGAGGAGGCCCTGCGGGAAAGCGAGCAGAAATATCAGCAGATCCTGGACGCCATCACCGACATGGTGCTGGTCAAAGGGCCCAAGTCCAAGATCGTATGGGCCAACCGGGCCTTTCGCGACTACTATGGGATGACCGGAAAACAACTGCAGGAATTGATCGATTCCCCGTTGCACGAACCCGACTATTCACGGCAATACGTCCAGGATGACGCTTATGTTTTTGATACCGGCAATACCCTGAACATTCCCGAAGAACCAATGGTCCGTCACGATGGCAAAATGTTCAATTTCAATACCGTCAAGTCGGCCATCAAGAATTTCGAAGGGGCGGTCATGATGACCGTCGGCGTTTCGCGCGATATAACCGAGCGCAAGAAAGCGGAAGAGGCCCTGAAGTTGTACACCCGGCAGCAGGAGGTCGTTGCGGAGCTCAGCCAAATGGCCCTCTTCGAGGTCGATCTGCCGACGTTCATGAACAAGACCGTCCATTTCATCGCCCAGAATCTGAACGTGGACTATTGCAAGATATTGGAACTGGAACCCGACGGCAAAAAGCTGATCCTGCGGGCCGGCACCGGGGAGATGGAGGGACTGGTCGGGAAGGCGGAAGTCCATACGGGTATTGAATCCCAAGCCGGTTATGCCCTGGCTTCTACAGAGCCGGTCATTGTGGAGAATCAGGAAGCGGAAACGCGCTTCAAAGTTTCGTATCTTCTGCGCTCCCACGGCGTCGTCAGCGGCCTCACCGTCAAGATCGTCGGCAAGGATGGGAATTGGGGCGCCCTGGGGGTCCATTCCAAGACCGCGCGCCTGTTCCGCAATGATGAAGTGAACTTCGTTCAGGCGCTGGCGAACCTGCTGTCGTTCGCCATTCAACGCAAGAAAGTGGAGGAGGACCTCCGGGAAAGTGAGGAGAAGTTCCGCACCCTGATCGCGCATGCCCCGGTCGGGATCTTTCTCATGGACCACAACGGGGATTGCCTCCTGGTCAACGAACGTTTCTGTCAAATGAGCGGCCTCACCCAGCAGGAATCGCTGGGACAAGGATGGCTGCGGGCCGTTCACCCTCAGGACCGCCATAAGATCAATGAATTATGGTCTTCGGCGACCCTGCCAGCCCACGACATCCATAATGAATACCGTTTTCAAAAGTCCGATGGTCAGGTGGTTTGGGTGTCGGGGAATGCCATACCGCTTAAGAAAGTGGAAGGAAAGATCCTCGGATACATCGGCACTTTGACCGATATAACCGATCGCAAGCTCTCCGAAGAGGAACTTAAGAAAAAAGAGGAGCGCCTGCGTCTGGCGCTCAATACCGCCCAGATGGGGGTCTGGGAATGGGATGTTCTGGGGGACCGGGTCTATTGCTCCGAGGACATTCTCGCCCGCTATGCGCTTCCCAAGGCGCAGACGCCGCCTTCTTCTAAGGTGTTCTTTGAACGGGTTCATCCGGAAGATACGTATGGGTTGCGCAATGCCCTGGAAGTCGCCTTGAAAGAAGGGGGGGAACTGGAACATGAATTTCGCATCATCTTGCCGGACGGAGAGATCCATTGGTCATACATCAAGGCGGTGGTTTACCGCGACGGTAAAGGCCAGGTCATCCGGATGAACGGCATCGACATGGACATCACGGACAAAATGCGCTTGCAGACCCAGATGGTCGAGGTGGGGAAGGCCGAAACGGTCGCTCAGCTTGCGGCCGGGGCGGCGCATGAGGTCAAGAATCCCCTGGCGATCGTTCTGCAGGGCATTGATTATCTTAAGCGGCATCAGCAATTGCAAGATGAAACACCTAAGGTGACCCTCAATGAAATGGAGAATGCGGTGATCCGGGCCAATCTGATCATTAAGGAACTTCTGGACCTGGCGCGTCCCACGCAGATCACTTTGAATCCCGGAAATCTCAATGACGTGATCGAGACTTCCCTG
>JAHFFX010000179.1 GCA_023247755.1 Candidatus Omnitrophota bacterium
AAATTCCGCATAAGGTAAGGCAGCGTATGGCCCAAACCGCCGATGGCGGTCATTAATCCGCAGACCACGCCGCGCAGCCACGGTGCTCCCCGGCCGCTGAGCTTGCCATCGTCCGACAAGGCCTCGGCGAACCCCATGCTGATTCCCGACCCCACCGAAGCCGCGATGCCGACCTTGAACGTTTCCAGGGTGTTGGCGGTGGCGAATGCCGCGGCAAAGACCGGGGCGAGGGTCGAGACCGACCCATCCATCAAACCCGCGAGACCCGGCTGGACAAAGCGCAGCACGAACATCCGCCGCGCGATCTCGCGCTCATTGACCAGTTCCCCTGCGGCGGTCTGGGCTTCGGCGATCTGTGCCGCGAGGGCCTCGTGCCGCTGTTCTTCCTGGGCCAGGTCCCCCAGCAGTCGACGCATGGACGCGTCCCGGGACCGCTGCGCCGCGGCCTCATAGAAGCGACGGGCCTCCATTTCCATGAGAGCCGCTTCCCGGCGGGCCTTGTCCGGCTGGACGGCTCGCATGAGCCAGGAAGGACGCCGTATCAGGAAACCCTTAACGTCCTGGCGGCGAATGAGCGGGATGTGTTCGCCGAATCGTTTTTGATAAAGTTCGATCAGCCGGCGGCGATGTCCGGATTCTTCCTCCGCCATCCGCATGAACAGTTCGGCGGTCGCCGGGAAATCCTTGCGCAGGCCTTCCGCGAAGTCGCGGTAGATATGGCCGTCCTCCTCTTCAGCGGCGATGGCCAGAGCCAGGAGCTGGGCTTCATTCAGGTCGTGAAAATACATGATCCATCCTTATGGAATTCCACCTGAATCGGGTCAGTTAATTTCTGTTTTTGGTTCAGTAATCAATGGGCGGCGCTTTTGTTTTGACCGATTCATACATGGGGTTCTTTTCGGACTTTTTTTCGGATTTTTTCGAGGTTATGACAGAGGATGGTTCGGTTTCCTGTTTTTTCTCAAGGTCGGCCTTGGCGCGTTCCCGGATCCGCGCATCGATGTCGCCGGGGCTTGCCTTGATTCGTTCCTGTCTTCTTTGTTCTTCGGCCTTGAGGGTCGCCGGATTTGCCGCGTTCTTTTTGAGGTTCGCGTATTTTCCATCCTGCTTGAGGCTCTGGATCTCCGCCGGGGTGTAGCTGATGACCGCGCCCACCAGTTCGCCGGAAAGCACCACATCGATGTAGACCGTGCGGGATTCGGGGTCAACTTTGATGAGATTGCCTTCGATGACCTTGCCGTTCTTCAGGATGATCTCATCGGCCAGGACCGGGCGGCCGCAGGCCAAAACCAACAAAATAATCCAGGTCCATTTTCTCATCGCCCTCTCCCTGTTTAAAGGTTTTTGGAAAGTGTTCATGTTCAGTCCGTTGAGCGCCCTACGGTGGTCGAATGTGAGATCGGATGTGTTCCCGGAGTATGGCCCGGGTGGGACAATTTCAGTTTGTTCGGAGATTTCAGATCCGGTTCGTGCGAGTAAGAGCCGCTGGTCTTGTGCCCCAGGGATTTCGCATCGGATGCCTTGGCCGGGGTTGCCGGATCGGCCGTTGCTTCGCTCGGGATCAAATTCGTCATGGGTAAGGGGTATGTCAAATCAGAGTTGCGGGGGTTCGAGAGGCCAGCGGCTTGTTCCGCGGCTGCCGAAGATGATGGTGGGGGCGGTATTGTTCCGTTCCCTTCGTTGGCTTGTGAAGTCCCTCCCCAGTCCCAGGATTGCGACGTGATGGTCTCGTCCGTGGCTTTTTGCAAATACCGGGCGACGGCAGGATCGATGCCGGAAGCGGAAGGCAGACCGGTCACGGTGTCCTTGAAGATGGTCGCGTAGAGCACACAGGCCGCCAGATAGGTCCCGGTGGGGCTGGGATGCGTTTCATCGGCATATAAAGCAAAGGACGGTTGGTTCATATGGACTTTTTTCCAGACCAGGCCCACGGGTGCGAGCCGGGCCTGGTTCTGCTGGGCCATTTGTGTATAGCTGGCGATGATCCTGTCCTGCATCCCCTGATAGGTCGCGACTTCGGGCACAAATTTACTGTTCATCTGGTCCCCGTTCTTTTTGGCCATGGTCATGTAGAAGACGACCTGCGCCTTGGGGCTGCCCTGCCTCACCAGTTCGCTCAGTTTTTGGGCGTAAGGGTACATCTCGGCCTGCAATTGTGACTCGGCGAACGCGGGCAGTTGACTTTGTTCCTGCAGGATCACGAAATCCCAGCCCCCTTGCTTTATCTTCTCGAGAAGTCCCGGGGTCGTTGCGTGCTGGGACAAGCGGTATCCTCCGGGAACGTGGGCTTCGCACTCCAGCGTGTGTCCGCGCGCTTTCGCAAGCTCGGTGACGGCGCCGGGCAGGTCATTGGCGCTGGTAAGACTGTTGCCGATGAAAAGGACCCGGGTCTTTGCGTCGTCGGCGGTGTTTCCGGTGGCCGGAACGGAAAGCAAGGGAACGCAGAGCAATGCGCCCACCGCCAGCGTAGATTTTAGGAGTCGCGATCTTCGGTCGTTCAACGGGCTTTTCATTCTTCAAGTATCACGGTATTCAAAAGAGCAGCAGAAAACCGTTCGCCAACAGGACCATCGCGATGATTCCGAAGCCCAGGCCGGCGTACCACATCTCTTTTCGTTTAAGAAGCGCGCTGACCGAGGAGAGCATGATGCCGATCTGAAAGAATACCACCGACAGGGAGAACTGGTTGCCTTGTCTTCCCATCACCGCGTTCTTCTTGCCGACGGTCTCCGCCTCCTGCCTTATGCTGTTCTTCTCTTGATCGTAACGGGTGATGTCTGATTCGTATTGTTTCAGTTTCTTGTCGAGCAGCGTTTTCTGCTCCACGGTGGTGGAACCGAGCGTCTCCACCTCAAAGGCGTTGAACTGTGTCTCCGCCAAGTTCTGTTTGATGCTCTTGGCCTGGTAATAGGCCCATTTGCTCCCTTCGAGAGCCGTGAGCAATTGGGCCTGCGCCACGCAATACGCGGCCCGGGAAGATGCGATCGAGGTCAGAACCGCCAGGCAGGTCGTCGTGATCGCGACTCCCTTCATCCATTTTTCCGGTAGAATTTCCGCCATCGGGCCCTCCTTTTCAATATGAACTGTGTTATCCCGCCGAGCGTTACTTGGGATGAACCGTGATCTTGTCGCCCGTGATCTTGGAGTTGGGGACGATCACCCGCTTCTTGTCCTTGGTGATGATGATCGTGCTGAAGATCTGGATTTCGGAGACCGATCCTTCCGCGCCGCCGGCCTCCACGTAATCCCCGATTCGAAACGGCTGGAACAATATCATCATGACCCCGGCCGCGAAATTAGAAAGCGAACCCTGCAGGGCCAGACCGACCGCCAGGCCCGCGGCGCCGATGATCGCCAGGAAGGAATTCGTTTCAACCCCCATCTTGTTGAGCGCGGCAATGGCCACGAACGTGAGCATCGTCCCGTAAGCGATGTGTTTCCCGAAGGAGGCTAGCGTCTTTTCGGCCTTGGCTTTCAGCAGGATCTGCTCCAGTAAGTTCGAAACGATCCGCGCGGCCCACTTCCCGATGACAAAGATCAGGATGGCGGCGACGAAATTGAGGCCATATTGAACCAAGTAGAAGTACATTTTATCCAAGGTTTCTTGCATGATTGTTCTCCTTTTTGGGTTGGTTTGTCCGCAATTCAGGCCGCCTCAGTTTGCACCAGTTTTTCTATCCTCCGGTCGGGGATTAGCCATAAGCACGCCACGAACACGTAGATCGCATCGGAGATCCCCTGGCTGAGGAAGGCAACGCCGATGGCGGTAAAGTAACTTGCCAGCGACAGTTTCTCTTTCCAGCCGTTTTCCAGCGCCCGGGCGAGCCGCGAATCCCTTCCCTGGCCGGCCAAGATGCGGTTCTGCAGGATCGTGTAAGCGATGGCGGCCATCAGTAGTACGATCCCGTACAGCGCCGTCGGCCAGGACGCGCCGTGGTTCTCTCCGATCCAGCCGGTGACGAAAGGCACCAGCGACAGCCAGAACAACAGGTGCAGATTCGCCCACATGATCCCGCCGTTGATCGATCTGGCCGCGTGCAAGAGATGATGGTGGTTGTTCCAATAGATCCCCAGGAACACAAAGCTCAGGAGGTAGCTAAAGAATACGGGCAGCAAGGGTCGCAGGGCGGCAAGTTCCGTGCCTTGCGGAACTCTCAGTTCCAGCACCATGATCGTGATGATAATGGCGATGACGCCATCGCTGAAGGCTTCCAGGCGGGTTTTGGGAATCAGGCTCATCCGGTCTTTGCCTCATGGCAGGTTTCCACCTGGTAAAGGAACGGTTCGAACTTTTCGCAGAGCTTCATGACTTCCTGCATGTGTTCGACCGCCCTGGGATCATGGAAGATGGCCTGAAAATCCTCAAGACTGCGCCACTGGGCGTAATTTGCGACCTTGGTCCCATCAAGGCTGCGATGCATATTGGCTGATATGAAACCGGGCAGGTGCTTCATGACCTCTTCGGTCGCGCGGTTGAGAAGGTCGATCAGCTCCTGCTGGCGGCCGGGTTTCACCGTGAAAGTGTTGATGAGCGTGAGGACCGGTTTGTTCGTTGATATCGTGGCCATCTTATTGGTTCTGGGAACGCGTGGCCACCGCGGCATCCAGCGCCTTTCTGGTGCTGTCGAGCGTGCCCTTGTAAGTGGAAGTATCGATGCCCGCTTCCTTGAGGAATCCCTTATGGGCGGTGTCGGCGTTCTTTTTGCTGTCCTTGGTGGCGAAATAATAGACCAGTCCGATGATGAGCAGCGCGAACAATATGGAAAGCAAGGCCATCCCT
>JAHFFX010000061.1 GCA_023247755.1 Candidatus Omnitrophota bacterium
GGCAACCTCACGAATGCGCGGCCAGCGTTCCGGCAGCCGCACCACGCGCTGGATCATCGGAGAACCTTTTGTCTCCAGGAACCATACCATGGTGCCGTTGGCCGCGATCATGAAGTTCTCGATAAGATACCGGGCGCGGTTCTTGCGCCGGACGGCGAGATCGACGACCGTCCCTTCCCCCATCACCGGCGAAGGCTCGATGGTCTCCAGCTCCAGCGCCCCGCTCTCCCGGCGATACTCCTTAAGGCGCTGCGCGGCCTCATCCTGCAGCCGCAGCTGTTCTTCCAATCCCGGAACGCCCGCGACCGTCTCCGGCATGGGGCCAGTCCCTTCCAGCCAGTCACCGAGCGATTCATACACGAGCTTGGCCTGGTTGCGCACCATCGCCCGGTAAACATCTGCGGTGCGAATGCTGCCGTCCTTGCGCACGTAATACTCGAGCACGATCGCCAGACGGTCCTCGCCCGGTTTCAGGGACGTGAGGTTCGTGCAAAGATTTTCCGGAAGCATTGGGAACATTTCCACCCCCGTATAAACGGAGGTCGCGTTCTGCTGGGCGTGGCGGTCGGTGGAGGAGCTTTTCTCGACGAGGGCATCGACATCCGCGATGGCGACCAGCGTTCGGATCTCGCGGTTGGGGGCGCGTTCACAGAACTCGATCTGGTCCAGGTCCAGGGAGTCGATGTTGTCGATGGACGACCATAGGAGTTCCCGCAGGTCCCGTGTGCCTTCGGGGATCGCCCGGCCGTTCCCCATAGGCGGCTCGAAACGGTGCGCCTCGCGCACCACGCTCTGGGGAAAGAGCGGCACGAACCCATAATTGGCCATCGCCTGCAGGGCGATGGCGTGAAGGTCGATGAATGAGTAAGCGCTGGAATGATCCATAGGGATTGCTGTTCAGGGTAGCCTGAACGCCGGCGATTCGAGAGAAAGTTTTAGGTTTTCAGGCTCAGTTCATGAAGGAATGCTATTCGTTCAAGCGCTTTGTGGAAGGCCAGATTGATGGGGATCCGTTCCGCGCCCAGAGTGGGATCGATCGCCAAAAGCCGCATGGAATAATCGGACATTTTGGGAGCGGGAAGCCCTTGCGCCAGCATCGCCTGGGTCTTCTGGTAATCGGCGGGGAAAGTCTCCTTGATGCGGCCACAGGTGATGAGGTCCGGCTGGTTGTGCTTGTTGAGACGCACGGAAAATCCGAACAACCGGCAGACCAGGGGCCGGCGGGCGTACTCGGAACAACGGCCGTTGCCTTTGATGGCGGGGTCCGCGCGGTAGAACCGGCAGAAATCCTCCATCGGATCATAAGCGAAACCCTCCCGCAATAACCTCTCCTTGTGTTCGGCAAAGTACTCGGCCGCCAGCGGCAACATCTCGAGGATGGTCGTCTGGACGTTGGGGTCTTCGCAACAGCGGCCGCAGCCGGAGATGCAACCAAGCCCGGTGACGGATCGAAGTTGTCGACTACAACGATCGCTCTCCCGGAAAAGCCGCAACACGGCCGCGATCTTGCGGCGCTCGGCGGCGGGGATGGGGGAGATCTTCTTGTTCGCGAGAAGGTCGCTCATGAGCTTTCTTTCTAATTCCCGAGCAGTTCGGGCGGAATGGATCGGCGCCCCGCATAACCTTCTTCCATCCCGTGATACCAGCGGATATGGGGCTCATCGCTGCGCCAGCACAGGAAGACCGCTTCGCCGTCGATCATGGCCGGGAAATCCACAAGCCCTATTTCGAAGTTCCAGTCCTTATAGTAACAGCCAAGCTCCTCCAGTTCCGACATAAGGCGCTCCATCTCCTCCTGGATCTGCAGAAGCTCGGCGGACCCTTCGCGGCCGGAGGTCTGCTCCAGAAGCAGGCGCAGCTCCTTGTGCTTCTGCAGGATCTCGCCAACAATCTTCTTGACGAGCGGAAGCCGTTTGCCGGCCTCCGCCGGCGTAAAGATTCTTCGGGTCATGGAAGGGTCCAACGCGTTCGCTCCAGGCCGGCCCCGCTCCGGCGGGGCCGGCCCGGAAGACAATATTCTCTCAGCCCAAATCGAAAAGCAGGAACTCGGCGTCCGCCCGCGCTTCCAGGATAAGCCCCAATGTCTCCTCGACGGCCAATCCATCCCCGGCCGACATCACCTGGCCGTTGACATCAAGTTCTCCCTTGATCAACTGCAGCCATACCCCCCGTTGGGAGGAAACACTGTAAACTTCCTTGCGGCCCGCTTCGAATCGGCCCAGAAAAAGTTCAACATCCTGCTGGATATGAATGACGCCGTCCTTCGGGCGACGCGAGCCGACCAGGGTCAGTCCCGCAACTTTCTTGTTCTTGAGAGAGATCTGTTGATAGACGGGCTTCAGACCATTTTTCTCCGGAATGATCCAGATCTGCAGCAAATGCACCGGATCTTTCTGGGAAGGGTTGAATTCGCTGTGCATGATCCCCGTTCCCGCGCTCATCTTCTGCAGATCGCCGGGGCGGATGACCGAGCCGGTCCCCAGACTGTCCTTGTGTTCCAGCTCCCCTTCAATGACGTAGGTGATGATCTCCATATCGCGATGCGGATGCGTGCCGAAGCCGCCCCCGGGGCTGACCCGGTCATCGTTGATCACCCGCAGCGACCGGAATTCCATGTGTTTCGGATCGGAATAATCGCCGAAAGAAAAAGTGTGCCGGCTGTCAAGCCAGTCGAGTTCGGTGCGGCCGCGCTCGTCGCTGCGGCGCAATTGAATGGCCTTTGAGATTTTCGTGCGAATGCCCATAAGACCTCCTCAACTACTTGGAAAGCTTCTCCTCTATGGCGTAAAGAACATTGCCGGCGACGTCTGGCTTCGGGATCAGCAGTTGACGGGCCGAAACTTTCACGTTAATGCGGTCCCCGGAAACTTTCGTGACCCGGACCACCACATCCGCCCCCTGGACCGCGGCCTTGATGATCCCGGTGGACTGGCTTTCATTCTTGACGCTTCCCAGCGCCTGCGCCACCGCAAGCGCGGCGGGATAGACCTTCTCAAAATCCCGGTCGAAATCGAGGCTCGCCTCATCCGAGGCGAGGAGGTTCCCCACCAGCTGGGTGGCGAGCGACCCGTAACCGAACTTGGAGGCGATCGCCGAGACCGCGGCGGCCTTGATGGTGGTGGACTTGAGCGCTTCAAAAAGGATCAAGCTCGCGAACTGCTGCGGGGAGCGGATGTCGCGGAACGTTTTATCGTGAAGGTTGACGTAAAATGGTTGCGGCGGGGCGGCGGGATTGGTCAGATCCTTGTAGATCACCCGCCCGATGCTCAGCGACAACATGTCGAACTGCATTTCCTGGATGTCGAGCTTGAATTCCTGGTCGCTTTTCTGCATGAACTTGAAGGCATCGACGTTGAGCTTCCCGTCCTTGCCGCGCACCACCGTCACCTCCCGCAGGTCGACCACGATAAGGGAAACGTGGAGTTTCTTCTTCAACAGCGCGGGCAGGTCATAATCCACGTCGATCTCCGGGAAATGAACGGCCGGTTCCGGTGGGAAACCCGGAGGATTATAGATCGTAAGATCGCGGATGCGGACGGTCTGCTTGAACAGATGAAAGGCGAATCCGCCGATCGTCGTCTTGCTGCCCGTGGCCTGCGAGATCCCGAACGCCACGGCAGAGCGGACGAATTGGTCCTTGAACTTATTGACGACCAGGACCAGCCCGGCGACGATGAGCAGCACAACAGCCAGTTTCTTGATACCGGAGGGCGATTTCATGGTCCTATTATAAAGTAAAAAAGTATCCCCGGCAGGATTTTTTATCCCCGGGCGGGTCCGCTCAGGGAGCGGACCCGCCCGGATACTCCCCGGCAAGCACTTCCAGGTATCGTTGGTCCACGTTCATTCCCAGATCCCTCGCGCGCTCGGCATCGGCCAGGGCCCGACGGTGATCGCCCATCGCCCGGTGAAGTTCCGAGCGAAAGAAGTAAGCGTCCGCGTTCTTCGGGGTCCGCGCGATGGCCGCGTCGCAATCTTTTAGGGAATCATTCGGAAATCCCATCAGCGCCAGGATACGCGCCCGCTGCAGATAGCCCAGACTCGTGAACCTTTCAAGCTCGACCGCCCGGTCGAAATCCAAAAGCGCCCCCGACAGATCCCCCCTCAGGTAACGGAGATTTCCGCGGTCGATGTAAGATTCGAGCACATCGGGATCAAGACGGATGGCCTCGTTCATATCCACCATGGCCCGATCAAGTTGCCGCAAGTCGATCAAAAGGGCCGCGCGGCGGCTGTAGGCCGCCGCAAGCAGCGGATCAAGCTCAATGGCCTTATTAAAGGAAGCCCCCGCCAGGTCATAATTCTTCCGGAATCCATAAACTGAACCTTTTTCCGCATAGACCAGGGCGTCCAGCGGGACAAGCTCCATCACCCGGTTCAGGTCGGCCAGCGCTTCATCAAAGCGCCCCAACCGAGCCCGCAGTCTCCCCCGGTTGAAATAAGCGCCGCCGTGATCGTTCTGCAAACGGATCGCCCGGTCATAATCAGCCAGGGCCTTAAGCGGTTCCCCCGCCTTTTCCCAGGCGACGGCGCGGTTGATATAAGCGGCCGGATTCCGCGGATCTTCCGTCCGGGCCGTTAATTCGATCCCTCTTTGGAATTCCAAGAAAGCCGCATCGTTCTGGCCGCGACCCTGAAATTCCATGCCCAAATTGATGTGCGCCAGCGCCAGGTGCGGGAATTTCCGAACGGCATCGCTCCACAAGGCCAGACTGTCGCGCCAGACAAAGCATCGCTGCCAGGTCCCCACCGCCAACCAAAGGCTGTACACGGCGACCGCCGTCGCCGTCACCGCGCGCCAACCCTGAAGAGATCCCAAACGCCCACCAGACGATCCGTTCGGGGAACGAAGCCGGAATAGTCCCCCCTCTTTGCAAACCCGTTCGACCGCCCAAGCCATCGACAAGGCGATGCCCACGGAGGGCAGATACGTATGCCGCTCGGCCAGAACGAATCCGTTCAACCAAATGGTCCCCAGCGGCGGAAGGATATGGATCGTAAAGAAGGCCCCGCCGAACCAAAGGTCCTTTTGTCCGCGGCCTTTTATCAATGCAAGGATAAAGATACCGCCCAACGCAACCACCGCCAGAACTTCCATAAGTTCTGGAATATTGCTCAGCGGTGGATACGGATAAATGCAGGACAGCCCCCGGGGGACCAGGATCTTAGAAATGTATAGACCGAAAGAATAGAGGGTAAAGAACATTTTCTCCGCCACGGTCAGGACAAATTTCTTTCCGGGAACCTGTGCACAAAAAGTGGTCCCAAGGTTGATCCCCAGGATCATCAGCGAGACGGCGAAGTAGGGAATCTTTTCCCTGAGCACCAACCCGCTCTTCCATCGTCCCAGATACCGATCCACGAGCAGCAACGCCGCCGGCAGGGTTATCCCCGGGGGCTTGGCCAGGACCGACAGGACGAACAGCGCAAAGATCACCCGCCTTCCGGCCCGGGTCAATCCTCCTTCGGAAACAAGTCCTCTCGCGTACAAATAAAGCGCCCAGAGATAAAAACCGGCGTAGAGAACATCCTTGCGTTCCACGACCCAGGCCACCGACTCGACCCTCAAGGGATGCACCCCGAACCACAACGCCGTGAGGCAAGCCACCCCCGCGCGTCCCGTCAGGACATGAATGAAAGCGAAGACCAGCCAGGTGTTGATGGCATGCAGAATAAGATTGTCGATATGGTAGATCCGCGGATCGAGCCCGAAGAAATGATATTCCAGCGCCACCGAAAGCGTGCTGAGGGGATGGTACATGCCGAGGACCGGCCGGGTGAACATCGCGGCCAGATTAATCGGAGCAAGCGATTTGACCGAACTGTTCTGGGTGAGGAAGTCGGGATCGTCCCAGCCGGTAAAACCATTGTGCAGGGATGGGGAAAAAGCTACCCCCACCAGCACGATGAGCAGGCACAGGAGATACTTTCTATCGGGGATCAACATGCAGACGATACGCGGGACGAAGGCCGCGCGGCCTTCGCTTTATTCATCTTCCAGGGCCTTCTTCTGGATACTTCGCAAATACTCGTCGGCTTCTTCGATGCTGGTGAAGATCGAGTCGGGAAGCGCCCGGACCGTGTCCATGACCTTTTTAATCTGCGGCTGCAGATTCGTCAGCAGCAGCGTCGCCTTGTGATCGCTCAGGGCCTTCGTCACCTTGAAAATGACGCCGATGCCGAGACTGCTGATGTAGCGGACACCCTCCATGTTGAGGATCACCGCTTGGGTCTCGCCCGTCAGAAGCGGCTGCATCTCCTTTTCGAAAACCGGGGCCGTGTTGCTGTCCAGGTCTCCCAGCACCGAAACTGAGAAGATCCCTGGTTCTTTCTTGTTCACGATGACTTTGAATGACATAGACTCTCCTTGGGTTTAAGCAGCTCACTGCTTCGCAAAGAAACTCATCGCTTCCTCACGGGTCCGGGTGATATTGAACACCTTGTCCAGATTGGTCATGGTGAGGATCTCCTGCACACGGGCCTTGATGTTACAGATGACCAGGTTGCCGCCTTTTTCCTGGGCCATTTTCTGAATGAAGACCAGCGAGGCCAGTATGAGCGACGACATATAATTGGTGTCGGCCAGGTCCAGGACGATCTTCTTGTGCCCTTGCGTGAACAGCTCATCGAACCCCTTCATGAGCTGCTCGTTGACGTCATGCAGAAAATCACCCAAGGACAACGTAACAATGACGATGTCGCCCTGCTGCTCCACCTTGTAAAGATCTTCGCTCATATCGCTCTCCTTAGTTCAGGATTTTCTTCCCGGGATCTTGGGCTCTCTTCCAAAGAAAAAACGAGCAGCGTGATATCATCATGCTGTTCGGCCCCGGCGGAAAACGTAAGGACCGAATCCTTGATCGCCCCCAGCATCCCGGGAACGGAACCATCCGCCGACCGCAGCATGGCGGCGGCGACCGCTTCCGTCCCAAAATCATCCCCGTTGATGTTCCGGGCCTCCAGGATCCCGTCGCTGACGAGCGTTACCCGGTCGCCCTCGGAAAGCCCCACCTCAACGGCGGTGTACGCCGTAGCGCTCATGAGGCCCAGGGGGACATTCCCTTTAAGCTCCACGTTCTCAATCTTGCCCTCATTCTTGCGATAGATCAACAGCGGTCCCTGGCCGGCGGAGGACACCGACATCGTCCGGCGGGAGACATCCACCACCGCGTACAAAGCGGTCACGAACCGCCCGGTCGATCTCCCGCAGAGCTCCTCATTGATGCGGCCGAGCACTTCCTGGCTGGGCAGCGATTGCCTTGCGAAGATACGAAAAAGCGAGATCGTTTGCGCCATGATGAGCGCGGCGGAGACCCCTTTCCCGGCGACATCCCCGATAAATATCCCGACCTTCCGGTCTTCCAGTTGGGCCACATCGAACAGATCGCCCGCAACGAATTTGGCCGGCTGAAAGAACGCGGCGACCGCCAGGCCGGGCGCGGCGGGAACCCCCTGCGGCAGAAAGCTCTGCTGGATGGACCGGGCGATCTCGAGTTCCTTCTCGACGATCTGCCGCCGCCGAACCTCCTCCAGCACCCGCCAGCTCGTGCAGCCGCCATAGGTGAACGTTACGATCGATAACGGCCAGACAAGGTCCAGCCAAACGCCGCTCCCGACAAAGAGCCCTATCGTTGCCAGGAAATAAATCAGCCCCAGCGCAAAATTCCTCAGGAACGCTCTGCCGGGAGAAACATTCAGGCAATTCCAAACCGCCACAAAGAACAGGAGCAGCGCGCTCGCCGCGTTCGCCGTCACCCCGGCCTCCCGGATGAACTTCCCGGTCAGGATGCTGTTGAGGATACTGGCATGCAATCCCACCATGGGATAGCGATTTTCCAGCGGGACGGGCTTGATATCAACGGTGCCGGTGGCCGTCAGCCCTACGAAACAGAACGCTCCCCGCAGGAACGACAGGTCCAGCTTCGGCTTGAGCCCTTCCTGCATCTGCTGATAGGACTGCAGGATGTCGAAATAGGACGCGTGCCGGAAGGTATCTTTCCAGCGCCCGGGAAAATTGACCAGCAGGGCGTTCGGACCCGCCGTCGGAAGATTGAGGGCCCCATCGAAAACCGCCCGGTCGGGATGCAATTCCACCTTTTCCGAAGAAAGTCCCAGAGCATCACCGGCGACCCGCAATGCCAGTTGGGGGACCAGCCTCCCCTCGCTGCGGATGAAAAGCGGCACCGCACGGTTCTTTCCGTCACGATCGATGAGCGCATTGACATGCCCAACGGCGCGAGCCGCAGATCCAAGTTTCGGGACGACATTCGTAAGGACCGGACGGTCACGGAAAAAAAGTTCCGCGGCATCAGGTTGGTCTTCCATTTGAAAAGAGGAAGCCAGATACACATTCCCGGAACGCTTCAGGCTCTCCGCCAGGACATCATCTTCCTGGTTCGGTTCGGCAAAAAGGATGTCAAAGACGATCGCCCGCGCCCCCAGCTCGTTGAGAGTATCGACGAGACTGGCGTGAAAATTCCGGGGGAAAGGCCAGCCTCCCAGACGCTGCAGGTCGCCATCATCGATCTGGATCAATACGATCGAATCCGCCACCGGCTGGGTGGGGCGCAGGCTCATGCGCAGATCGTACGTCAAAAGGTCCAGGTCCCGAAAGATCCGTATCCCGCTCCCCAGAACGATGAGCAAACCGCACCCGGCCAGGACCCAGTTTCTGATCGGTACGCTGCGGAGGATCTTCATACCTTGCCGGAGAGTTGCTCGCGTGAGAGCTTCTTGACCATATGTATTTCGCGTCCCCCATTGTGAAAATTGACCTCGTCCATGAGCTGCCGGATCAGGAACACTCCCCGCCCGGAGGTTTTCATCAATCTTTCCTGCAGCGTTGGGTCGGGGAGACGTTCGTGGTCGAACCCGGCCCCTTCGTCCCTGACCTTCATGACCAGGAGGTCCCCTTTCACGGCGACCTCCACGTCCACGTAACGTTTGGGGTCGAACTTGTTGCCGTGCTTGATGGCGTTGGTGAGTGCTTCTTCCAGCACCAGCTTGATGTGAAAAAGCAGGTCGTGGCTTAAATGCAATTCCCGGTTCAGTTCGGCATCGAGAAAGGAGAAGAATTCCGGCAGCGCTTCAAAGCGCGAAGGCAGTCGCTTGAGGATGTTCATAAAGGACGGTCGGGCCACGCTTCCTTAAATAAGGATTTCCGGACAGAGGAAAAATCGCTGGAAATCGATCGTCAATATTATACTTCCCGCCCCCTCGAATTCCATTGCTTTCCTGAAATATATTTATTAATATTCTTAAGGGCTGGCCCCGCCCATGGGCGGGGCCAGCCCTTGGAACAACCCGTCAATAAAGGAGCCCCCTATGGCCCAATCCACCAAAAAGATAAAATGGTCCCTGGAAGCGGATTACTATCAGGCGTGCAATTGCAATTACGGCTGCCCGTGCGAGTTCGAAGCTCCCCCCTCGATGGGTTACTGCGAAGGCATGGGGGCCTGGCGCATCCGCAGCGGACGTTACGGAAAAGTGAAGCTGGACGGCTTAGGCCTGGCCTTTGCCGCACACTGGCCCAAAGCCATTCATGAGGGCAACGGCACCGCGGCCCTGTTCATCGATGAGCAGGCGGACGGCGCGCAACGGGAAGCCCTTCTTAAGATCGGCTCCGGGGAAGCGGGCGGAGCGCCTTTCGAGATCGTGGCCATGACCTTCGCCAAGGTCCTGGAACCCCAGTTCGTCCCTTTTCAGTTCAAAGGCAAAGGCAAAACGGGCCGCGTTTCGGTCGGCGATAAACTGGTCGTCGAATACGAGCCCATCAAGAACCCCGTGACCGGCAACGCGGAAAGCATTGCCGTCGAGCACGGCACCGGGTTCATTTTTAAGAAAGCGGAATGCGTTTCCGCCAAGGTGAATCAATGCCGGCTCCCCGGGTTATCGTACTCCTGGCCCGGCAAAGGCGGGTTCCTTTCCAAAGTGAAGTATGGAAATTGACGATCGGGTCATGGAAACATCTCCCCCATCTTCCGGGGCCCCGAACCCCCTCTCCCAAGACCGGCGCGCGGTCCTCATCGCCCTGAGCGTCATTTCGGCGCTTTCCTGGGGATATACCGTCTATCTGTCGCGCAACATGGACTGCGCGGCGATGTGCCAGCTCCACTTCAAACACCGCTTATGGACGCCGGCGGAATTCTGGATGATGTTCGTCATGTGGGTCGTGATGATGGTCGCCATGATGGTGCCGTCGGCCGTTCCCATGATCCTGGCCTTCGCCGCCATCAACCGCAAGCGCCGGGAACAGAACCGCTCTTTCGTCCCGACAGGATTCTTCCTTTTGGGATATCTGATCGTCTGGGCCGTCTTCAGCGCCCTGGCGACCGTATTGCAGGGGTGGCTGCATTCGGTATCGCTGCTGTCATCGGAAATGGTGCTGGTCAACCCCGCCCTCAACGGGAGCCTGCTCATTGCGGCGGGACTTTTTCAGTGGACCCCTTTTAAGAACGCCTGCCTGGTGCATTGCCGCAGCCCGTTCGATTTCATCATGACCAGCTGGCGCGAGGGCCCCGTCGGGGCGTTGGCCATGGGCCTGCAGCACGGGACGTTCTGCCTGGGGTGCTGTTCGCTCCTTATGCTGCTGCTGTTCGTCGGCGGCGTCATGAACATCTTCTGGATAGCGCTGCTGACCCTCTTCGTTCTCCTCGAAAAGATCGCCCCCGCCGGGCAACGCGTCAGCCGCATCGGCGGCATCGCACTCATCCTCTGGGGGATCTTTCTTCTCGTGCGGACCCGGTTATAGCATCCCGGCCCCGCCTTCTCTCGAAGCCGCCGGATCCGCTTCGGGGGAGCGGCGCGGCAGATGGATGATCAGGTCATCCCCCTGCTTTTCCGTCTTCATGCCGGCCACGTCGGCGTCCTTAGGCAATGGAATGGTCTGCAGGAATTCCCCGAAGCTCTGGGACTCGAAACGGCGGTTCTGGTCCGCCTGTTTCGTCTCCTGCTTCTGCTGTCCGGAAATGCTGATCGAGCCCGGGTTCACTTTAATGTCGACCTTGTCCTTGTCGAATCCCGCCAGATTGAATTTGATCAGGTACCCGTCCTTGGTCTCTTCCACTCCGGAGCTTTGAAAAGAAAGGTGATTGCTGAACACGCCTGTAGAAGGGTAAGCGGGATTGGTGAAGGCATCCTGGAACATCCGGTCCATCTCGGCGCGCATCCGCTGCATTTCCGAGAACGGGTCCCAGGCATCCGGCAGCACCCGGTTCATGGATCCGGGTTGCGGCAGGGCCGCCGGTCCTTTTGCCTGCCTTCCTTGCGACTCAAGGTCGGCCACGCGTTTTTTCAAGGCCTCGACCTGAGCTTTTAGGTCCGCCACGCTCTCCTCAGCAAAGACCGGATATCCGCCCAGCAGCAAACCCAGGACCGCCACTCCCGTGACCGCTTTCAAAACCGTTCTAATCCGCATAGCTCACCCCTTTCTTATATATTCATTATCCGTCCAAAATATACACTCAAAAAATTAGAGAGAGATTAAACAAAAATTAAAAGAAATTAATCAACCGATCGGGGCTTCCACCGGAGCCGGCGGGCACACGGCAATAAAGGATCGCGGGGCTTTCATTGTTTCGAGGGAGGCAATATCCGGAAGGCGACCTCCCGGGCCTCGGAAGCATCGCGGTTCTGCTGCAAAATGACGATGCGCCACTGGCCGGCACTGGCGGGTTCCAGATCGAAATCCGGAATGCCGAACTGCCGGAAGGTGAATTCCGTTGTGCCCGGAGGGATCTGGATGGAGGTCAGAAAATTGGAAACCGCGATGTCCTCATGGAACAGGGTGATATTGAAGATGGTCGGCAAACCCGCCGGGTAATCGTTCGTCACTTCGACGGTCCCTTCCAGCGGCTCGCCGGCCTTGTAGCTGTCCCGCTTAAGATGGAGCACGACTTTCAAACGGCTCGCCGGTTGATCGGAATAATCGGCCCACAGAGATTGCGCTGCGGCGAGGAGTGAACCCGCCATCAACAGAACGATGAGAATGGAATTCTTTTTCATTGAGAAACTCAACTGATCCGTTTATGGAACCGCCGCACGCTCAATCCCATGATCAGGACCGCAAGCAACGCGAGCGGAATGACCTGCTCCCAGAGGTCGAACAGGCCCAGCCCCTTCATGACGATCCCGCGCACGATGATCACAAAATAGGTGAGCGGAATGAAATTCCCGACGTAATAAACGATCGGCGGCATGGTCTCCCGCGGGAAGATGAACCCCGACAAAAGGATCGACGGCGCGATGAAGAACATGATGATCTGCGAGGCCTGCTGCTGGCTCTGGGCGACCGTCGAGGCCAGCAGCCCGATCCCCAGGCAGACCGTCAGGAAAAGGAAGGTCAGGGAAAGCAACGTCAGAGGGTTCCCCCGGACCGGGATATGGAACAGCACCTGTGCCACCCCGATGACCAGAATGGCGATCAGCATTCCCACGCAGACATAAGGAATGATCTTGCCGACCATGAGTTCGAACGAAGTGATGGGCGTGACCAGGAGCTGTTCGATGTTCCCCTGTTCCTTCTCCCTGACGATGGCGGTGGCGGTGATCATCGGAATGATCATCTGAAGCAGCAGGCCGATGAGTCCCGGCACCATGAAAAAAGAGCTCTTGAGGTCCGGGTTATACCAAAGCCGCGGACGAAAATCGATCGGCAGGACATTGACCGGGATGAGCCCTTCTTTCTGCATAAAGCTGCTGACGATGGCCTGGCTGGAACTCATCGCCACG
>JAHFFX010000180.1 GCA_023247755.1 Candidatus Omnitrophota bacterium
TCGCGGAGGAATTTGCCGAGGACGCCGGGTTCGTTTATCCGGTCCATTTGAATCCCAATATCCAGCAGCCGGTCCAGCAGATATTAGGGAAGGTCCCCAACGTGTTCCTCTGCGGGTCCATGGAGTACCTGCCGCTGGTGCAGTTGATGAAACGCTCCTATTTTGTGCTTACCGATTCCGGAGGTTTGCAGGAGGAAGCCCCCAGTTTAGGGAAACCCGTTCTGGTGCTGCGCCAGACGACCGAACGGCCGGAGGGCGTTAAGGCCGGATGCGTGGAGGTCATCGGAACGGATGAGGTTCATGTGGTCCGCAAGTTGCGCCAGCTGCTGACCGACAAAAGGAAATACCGAAAGATGTCCCGGGCGGTGAACCCTTATGGGGACGGAAAGGCCAGCAAACGGATCGTGGCGAGATTGTTGCGGGAAACGCGGTTATCAAAGGGTTAGGTTATTAGAGGCGCGCATGAGATCGAATCCATTGGAACAAACGAACGCGGCGGCGGATAGAAATCCGTGGGTCATCCCTTCGCTGATCATCTTTCTGGTCGCGGCAAATTCATTTACCGCCTGGTTCATCGGTCAGGAAAAGTATATCTATCACTGGGACCTTTTGAACTATTGGAGTAAATATGCTTATCTGACGGAGAATTTCCTGCCGGCCCCGGTCGATACGCTGCGCACGGTGTACTACAGCATCCGTGAGGATAATTACAATTATCTGTCCGCACTTTTCTTGATGCCGTTCGGTCTGCTGTTCGGTGTCAGCCGCCTGGCTTACATTTTAGCCATCGTCAATGTTTTCGCTTTCCCGGTCGCGGCCCTTTTCATGATTTTGCACCGGAAGGCCAGTGAGCTGATGGGGTATCATTCCAAGTATCTTCCGTTGATTTGCGTTGGAACGATCCTGATCTCACCCAACTTCTGGCATCCGCTCTTTTACGGTTACCTTGATGCCGGCGGGTGGATCCTCATCAATATCGTCCTGTGGACATATCTGAAAAGACCGTACGCTGAGCAGCGTCTGCCGGATTTTGTTCTTGTGGCGGTGCTTATTGCGGGGCTGGCCTTGTTCCGGCGCTGGTATACCATCTGGGGACTGGCGTTTTACGCCACCCTGGCGATCGAGGCGGTCCTCATCGGTCCGTTCTTGAACCGGCAATTCGATCTTAAGAGCATCGCCAAAGTTCTTTTGATGATATTCCTGCAAGCTTCGATCACGGCCGGGATTTTCTTTGCCGCGGCGCCGGTTTTTGCCCTGAGGATCCTGACGACCAATTACGTTGATCTCAATTCCGCTTATAAAAATACCGCCAACCTTTTTGAGTCGTTGCTGCTGGTGCTGGGACCGCTGGGCCTGGTCTTCCTATCCTTGTTCTTGCTGGGGGCGGTCTCGGCCGTCCTCCATCCGAGAACCCGCCGGTTCGCCCTGTTCTTGCTCGTTCAATGGCCGCTTTTGTTCTGGCTTTTTGCCAGGAATCAGGATTTTGATTGTCATCAGCTTTATTTGTTGTTGCAGGCGGTGCTGCTGTTTGCCATGCTGGGGATCACGCGGCTGGTCGTTAAGCCCGCTAAATTTAAACCGCTGGTCATGGCCGGACTGATCTCCATCCTGGTGCTCAATTTTGGGGCGGCTTTTAAAGTTAAGGGGGCCTGGATCACCAAGGCATTGCCGGGGGTTCTGACCAACGTCCGCCATCCGCCTCTGGTCCGGCACGACATGTCGGAGATCGAAAGGCTTTTAAAGACGCTGGGAGAGTTGCTGACCGACCCCGGGGACCGGATCTATGTCCTGCACAGTTCGTATGACCTCAACCAGAATGTCCTGGATTCGGCGTACCTGTCCCTGGGGCCGCAGTATAAGGAAACTTCGAAAAGGATCGTGCGCACCCGGAATGTCGATAAACGCGACGGATTCCCGGAGGAGCTCCTGACCGCGAAATATGTGATCCTCGGTTACCCTATGCATTGGGCGGTGAATGAAAAAGACCAGCGGGTCGTCGGGGTCCCGGCGGAGCTTATACGCACCCGGCAGGGGATCGGAGCAGCATTTGAAAAGCTCCCTTATGAATTTGACCTTGCGGACGACGTTAAGGTGACCATTTATAGGAAAGTAAGACCCTTCAGCAATGCGGCGCTGGACGATTTGTCCGATCGGCTCCGGGCTTATTACCCGGACCGAAAGAACATTTATGAGATCCCCGTTAAACTGAGGGGGCTTTAAGCTTACTGCATAAAGTTTGCGATCTATGGCCCAAGATAATCCCAAAGTCAGCATCGTTCTGCCGACCTATAACGGTGGCAGCAAATACCTTCGCCAATCGATTGACAGTTGCCTGGGGCAGACCTACGGGAACATCGAGCTCGTGGTCATCGATGACTGCTCGACCGATGCTACACCGCAGCTGGTGAGGTCCTATACGGACCCCCGATTACGTTATATCCGCAATGCAACGAATCAGCGTCTGCCGCGTTCGCTGAACATCGGTTTTAAGAACGCGACGGGGGAGTTCCTCACCTGGACATCCGACGATAATTTCTATGAGCCGCAAGCCATCCAGAAGATGGTGAGCTATCTTTTGGCGCAGCCGGCGGACTTCGTGTACTGTGACATTTATGCCGTCAAGGAGGGGGCCGTCAGCACGACGGAGCGTTGGTTCCTGGCGGAGCCGGAAACCCTCAAGGACGCCAATTGCGTCATGGCCTGTTTCATGTATCGGAGGAAGGTGCGGGACACGGTGGGAGAATATGACCCGGACTCGGAGCTGATCGAGGATTATGATTATTGGGTGCGGGTGTCGAAACATTTCCGGCTGCATCATCTCAAGGAGCCGCTGTACCATTACCGTTATCATGAGCAATCGCTGTGCGGGTCGAGATATAAGGAGATCCAGGTCCTGGAACATCTGTTCAAATTGAAGTATGGGTTCATGTCCCCGGACGACGCGAACTGGTCGCTGCGCCAGTTGAAGGCCCAGCGGGACGGAGGGGCCTTTTGGCAAAAGCTCCTCAACCGGCTTTTCTGGAAAAAAAGGATCGAACGCATACTGAAAGAATTTCTTCAGGGGAACATCCCTCTGCCGCAGGCCCGCTCTACCCTGCATCAGATCGTTAACGGCGCTCAGCAGGGCAAGGCCGATGATTTCAATTTCCTGATCCAGCGAATAGGGAGCAACTTCAAGCATGAGTAATGAGGCCGGTGGACCAAAACATTTTCTGTTTATGAGGAACTACCCCCGCGGCGGCGACTGGGGGGGGATGGAGGTCTTGCTGTTCGATCTCTTGGCCCGGATCGACTACTCCCGCTGCCGGGTGACCCTGGCCGTGAGCCCCGGCTCAAAGATCATTTTCGAACAAAAGCTGGCGGATAAGAAATGGCCCATCCATCTGCTGGAATTCCCTTCGCCCGTTCGGGTCAAGGCCTGGAAACGGTTCGGTGATATGCGGCGCTTCTTGAATGAACTTAAGCCCCATACCGTTGTTTTTTTTCAGGGATGGTATCTGGATTTTCGCCTCGCGGAGGTCATGGCCGCCTATTTTCACTGCCGCGGCGATGTTTATTTCCATGATAATCTCGGCGCGCCGCCGCCGCTGGAGAAGACGAGCCGTAAGCATTTCGGGATCTTGCCGGGAATGGGCTTGTGGTGGTATGTCCAGGGGTTTTGTATCAGGATGAGGGCTTATTTCTGTAAATCGGATCTGGTGGTGAGCGAAGGGATCAAGGAATTGTGGAAAACCTTATGGGGGTATCCCGATGACAAGATCAAGGTGGCCTACCACGGGATCAACGTGGAAAAGTTCTCTCCCTCGGCGGATATTCGATCGAGAATGCGCGAGGCGAACAAATTGGATCCTTCCGTCAAGGTTATCGTTGTCACCGCCCGGTTCACCGATCAGAAAAGGCTGGACCGTTTGATCAACGCTTTTGGGCGACTGGCGGAAGAATTCAAGGACGTTCATCTGCTGTTGGCGGGGAGCGGGCCTTTGGAAAATGAATTACGGCGGCTCGCTGACGGCCAGCGGTCCCGGGACCGGATCAAATTCCTGGGGATGATCTCAAACGTGCCGGATTATTTGAAGATGAGCGATTTCTTTGTTCTGAGCAGCGATAATGAGGGGCTGAGCCTTGCTTTGATGGAGGCCATGGCGGCGGAGCTGGTGTGCGTGTCAACGGACTGCACCGGTTCCCGGGAAGTGATCGAGGACGGCGTGACCGGATTTCTGGTGGAAAAAAGCGAGGAATCGCTCCACCAGGGGATGCGCCGGGCGGTCCTGCTGGGCGCACAAGAGCGTTCCAGAATGAAGAAGAACGCCCGTAACCTCATTACCCAGAAATTCGAGATCGACCGCAACAGCAAACAGGTCTTAACGACCTTGGGGGTCCCTTGTCATCCGTAAGCGGCGGGAGAGACGGCTTGTCTCTCACCGTGATCATCGCCACCTATAACCGGGCGCAATCCGTAAAGGAGGTTCTTTCGGCGCTCGCGCGCCAGACGGTCCTTTCCCGCCAGGATTTCGAAGTGGTGGTGGTGGACAATAATTCCCAGGACGGGACCCGCGAGACCGTTCGCTCCCTGGAGAGCTCGGTGCCTTTCAGAATGCGGTGTTTCCTGGAGCCGCAGCGGGGAAAACCTTTTGCCATGAACAAAGGGATCGGGGAAGCGGCCGGGGACATACTGGTCTTTACGGACGATGATGTCATGCTCGATGCCGGCTGGCTGGAAGCGCTCCTCGATTGTTTTAAGAAGAA
>JAHFFX010000062.1:0-1824 GCA_023247755.1 Candidatus Omnitrophota bacterium
TTTCCAAGGTGTTCTATTCCGACAACGGGTCGACAGCGGTGGAGGTGGCGCTCAAGATCGCCTATCAGTTCTGGCAGAACACGGGCCGGCGGCAGAAGACCCGCCTGGTCCATTTGAGCAATTCGTATCACGGCGACACGCTGGGCAGCGTGAGCGTCGGCGGCATCGATCTTTTCCATAAGGTTTACCGGGACCTGATCTTTAGGACGGTCACGGCCGAGTTCCCGGATTTCTATCGCGCGCCGGAGGGAAAGAGCTATCCCGCTTACACGGAAGAATGTCTCAGGAATCTGGAAACTTTCTTCGCCGCCCGCCACGCGACGCTCGCGGCGCTCGTCATCGAACCCATTGTGCAGGGGGCGGCGGGAATGATCGTCTGGCCCAACGGCGTTCTGAAGCGTTTGGCGGCGCTGTGCAAGAAGCATGACGTGTTCCTCATTGCCGATGAGGTCGCCACCGGTTTCGGCCGCACGGGCACGATGTTCGCCTGCGAACAGGAGGAGGTCACACCGGATTTCCTGTGCCTCGCCAAAGGGCTCACCGGAGGATATCTGCCGCTCGCCGCGACCCTCACCACCAAGCGGGTCTTTGACGGGTTCCTGTTCGATCACAAAGAGCAGAAGGCCTTTTTCCATGGCCATACGTACACGGGCAATCCGCTCGCCTGCGCGGCCGCGCTGGCCAACCTCGAAATCTTTCAAAAAGAAAAGACGCTGCGGGCGCTGCAGCCCAAAATAAAATACTTGGCGCAGGGGCTCAAAAAGTTCTATAATTTACGCTCCGTCGGAGATGTCCGGCAAAAGGGCTTCATGGTGGGGATCGAGCTGGTCCGGGATCGCAAGACCAAGGAACCCTTCCCCTGGGAAGCGCGCGTGGGCGCGCGCGTCTGCGCGGCCGCCCGCAAGCACGGCGTCATCCTGCGGCCGCTGGGTAACGTCATCGTTCTCATGCCGCCGCTGACGATCACGCTGAGAGAGATCGATATACTTTTAGAGGCAACCTATCGTGCGATCCAAGACGTTCTTTCCTGATCTTATGAAAATATTCTTATCGCCGATTGTTTTGTTCGGGCCGGTCTTCATGGCCTCGATGGCCTTTGGTGCGGAGCCGGCTGGGAATCAGGAGCTTCATTTTGTGCCGTATCGCGATTTGGTATCCGCTAAAACTGAACCGCCGTCAGCAATGGAATTGCCACCGGCGGAAATGGTCGCTCAATGGATGAATTTTTCAAGTCCGGTTAGATTTAAAGTGGAATCGGTTGTGGGAAGTTTAGGGCGGGGAGACTACCGTAAATGGGGGAAACTTATTCAGGCCAACGACTATGGTGCGCGGCAGGATTCCCGGGTCAGTTATGGGATCGCTGTTTTTGAGAAGGGAACGCTCTGGGGGGAACATCGGGAAGAGATGACGAGCGGCGTCGAGCAACAAGTGCAACAAAGCGGCGTCTTGGATGCAGAAGGAAAGAAGATCTTCCACATTGAAGATCGCCCCGCTGGAAGAAAAGTGTATTTTACCGCCCTGGGTTTCGGTCCCGGCGGAGGTGCGGTATGCGCCTTTACCTTCCTGCCGGAATATGATCTTCTGGTAACACAAGCGGAAGTAGGGGAGACTTATGAGGGGAAGAACCCTCCGGCCAAGCCGCAGAATGACTTGAGCGTATTGATGTCTAAAGTGGAAGAATACCTGTATGCTAAGAAATAACAATAAGAAGAAGGTCTTTGTGGCCATGAGCGGCGGCGTCGATTCCTCGGTCGTCGCCGGCCTCATGAAGGAGGCCGGGCATGAGGTCGTGGGGGTCACCATGTGTTTCTCCATCCAGCATCC
>JAHFFX010000062.1:1834-12672 GCA_023247755.1 Candidatus Omnitrophota bacterium
GTGCTCGACTTCGCCGCCGACATCCAGCGCACCATCATCGACAATTTCGTCGACGAGTATCTGAACGGCCGCACGCCCAACCCCTGCGTGCGCTGCAACCAGCATTTGAAGTTCGGCTCGCTCTATCAGAAGGTCATGGCGCTGGGGGCGGATGTCCTCGCCACGGGCCATTACGCCAGGGTGGAGTATAACGCCGCGCAAGGATGCTTCGAGCTCAAGAAGGGCGAGGACATCCGCAAGGACCAGTCCTACTTTCTTTACAGCATGAAGAAGGAGACGCTTCCCCGGGTGTGGATGCCCATCGGCGGCCTGACCAAGGCCGAAGTGCGCGAGCATGCGCGTCGCTTTGCGCTCAACACCGCCGAGAAGCCCGAGAGCCAGGACATCTGCTTCGTCCCGTCCTCCGGTTACCAGAAGTTCATCGTGAATCGCGTTGGGGAAGCCGCCTGTTCTCCGGGGCCGTTCCTCGATGAGCACGGTCGCGAGGTGGGGCGGCATCAAGGAATTCTCAATTATACGATCGGCCAGCGCGACAAACTGGGACTGGCGCTCGGTTACCCCGTTTACGTTTATCGGATCGATAAGGACACCAATACGGTCTACGTGGGGAACCTGCAGAAGCTTTATTCGCAGGGGCTCGTCGCCTCCCAGATGAACTATGTGAGCCTGGAAATTCCGGCGCGCGGCCTGGAAGTCACGGCCCGCGTCCGTTACAATAGTCCAGAGGTTCCGGCGCGGCTGACGGCGCTTGCCGAAGGTCGGGCCCGGGTCGAGTTCGCCCGCCCCGTCAAGTCCGTGACCCCGGGACAATCCTTGGTGGTGTATCGCGGCGACGTGGTCCTGGCGGGGGGGGTCATCGAAGAACCGCTGGCCTGTGCCGCGACGGATATCCCTGAGGAAACCCTGTCGGAACCATCGGGAACGAACGTCCCGCTGACCACGATCAAAATGAACTGAGCCATGCGAAAACTCACCGCCCAGCTTCTTATTTCCTGGATCCTTTTTGCGGTTCTTTGCCTCAATGCGCAAGCCGCCGGCAGCCGGGATGGCCTCTCTGCGCCCCAGCGCAACAAGCCGGATGGGGGAAAGCGCACCGTCAAGATCATCAATCCCGACGAACAACTGTTCATGGTCAAGAAGGACGGCAAGTTCGGTTATATCACCCGGGACGGGACGCTCGCCATCCCCTGCCAGTATGAACAGGCCAGCCCTTTTGCGGAGGGCCTGGCGTCCGTGATGGCCGCCGGCAAGTGGGGGTTCATTGACGGCACCGGTAAAATGCTCGGCCGTCCGCTGTACGAGAAGGTGGATGATTTCTCCGACGGCCTTGCCGCGGTCAATCTCGCCGGGAAGTTCGGCTACATCAATAAGCAGGGATCGATGGTCATCAAGCCGCAGTTCGACCGGGCGGAAAGATTCTCGGAAGGCCTGGCGGCGGTGCTGGTGGGGGACAGGTGGGGCTATATCGATAAACTGGGCCGCTTTGTGATCAAACCGCAGTTCTTCCGAGCGTCGGATTTTCAGAACGGCCTGGCGGTGGTGATGATGTTCCGTGACGATGAAATGTTCAACAACGCGGAGCAGGCCATGCTGGGATATGTTAACCGCCGGGGAGAGTTCGTCTGGCGGCCGACCAGGTAGCTTCCGAAGGAATACTTCCAGGTTCACAAGATCAAAATATCTTTCAGACACAGGAGAAGGGACGACATGGGCATCACGCTTAACCGGGACCACCTCAGCGGGTTCTTGAGAAAAGAGGATTACAAAAAGATCGCGCCGGCGCTCAAGAAAGCGCACGAGGCCCTGCATGCGAAAAAAGGGCCGGGGAATGATTTTCTCGGGTGGCTCGACCTGCCGGGGCGGGTGAGCGGCGCCTTCTTAAAGGAGCTCGATGGGCTGGCCGCCATGGTCCAGAACAATTCGGACGCTCTGGTGAGCGTCGGCATCGGCGGTTCCTATCTCGGGATCCGATCGACGGTGGAGTTCCTGGGCGGCGCCCCAAAACTTCCGATCCATTATGCCGGGCACAATATGAGCTCGGAGGATTTGTCGGGGCTTTTGCAGCGTTTGCAGGACCGCCGGGTCTCGATCGTGGTGATCTCCAAGTCCGGTACAACGACCGAACCGGCGCTGGCCTTCCGGATCCTGAAGCGTTTCATGCAGGAGCGCTACGGCGAGGCCCAGCTGAAGGAACGGATCATTTGCGTCACCGACGGCAAGAAGGGAGCGCTAAAAAAGATCGCCGACACTTACGGCTTTCGCAGTTTCGTGATCCCCGATGATGTGGGCGGACGCTTTTCGGTCCTTACCCCCGTGGGG
Organism: Candidatus Omnitrophota bacterium; assembly: GCA_023247755.1. Lineage (GTDB taxonomy): Bacteria > Omnitrophota > Gorgyraeia > Zapsychrales > JAHFFX01 > JAHFFX01. Next base: position 4,154 of record JAHFFX010000062.1, read on the forward strand.
CTGGTCCCCCTGGCGTGCGCCGGGGTGGACGTTCGCGGCCTCCTTGAGGGCGCCCGGGCGGGCCAAGATGAATACGGGCAGAACGATCCCGAGAGGAACGCGGCGTATCAGTACGCGGCGAGCCGCTATCTGCTTTATCAGAAGGGAAAGCTCATCGAGGTGCTGGCGTCCTTTTACCCGAACCTCTTTTATGTCGCGGAATGGTGGAAGCAGCTCTTCGGCGAAAGCGAGGGCAAGGACGGGCAGGGGATCTTCCCGGCCTCGGTGATGTATTCGACGGACCTGCATTCGATGGGGCAGCTGATGCAGAACGGGGTCCGGGTGATCTTCGAGACGTTCCTGATGATCGAGAAGGTTTCCCGCGACATCGTCATTCCCAAGGACGAAGCGGACCTCGACGGCTTCAATTGCGTCGCCGGCAAAGGCCTCGACTTCGTCAATAAGAAGGCTTATGAAGCGACGGCCGCGGCGCACGATGAGGGCGATGTCCCGAGCCTGACGATCACCTTGTCCAAGGCGGATGCGTTCCATCTGGGTCAATTGTATTATTTTTTTGAGAAGGCGGTGGCGATCTCCGGATATCTGCTGCGGGTCAATCCCTTCGACCAGCCGGGCGTGGAAGCGTATAAGGCGAAGATGTTTAAGTTGTTAGGGAAGGCGGCATAATATCGCAGGGCCAGGCGCGCCTGGTCATGGGGATTGAAATAAGAAATAATTGAGGCGATATGGTTTTATACGAACAAATTCTCAGATCCCTCTGGAAGGAGAAAGTAAAATTTCTGGTCGTGGGAGGACTGGCCGTCAATTTTCACGGTTTTAATCGATTGACCGGCGATTTGGATATCATCATTTTATTGGAAGATGCCAATATCCAGAAATTGATTAAAATCGCCAAAAGATTGAAATTAAAACCACGAATCCCTGTCCGTATTGAGGATTTTGCCGATGCCCAAAAACGCCGGGAATGGATTAAAGACAAACATATGAGGGCGTTTGCCCTGTGCAGTCCCGATAATCCCGCTGAACACATGGATATTGTCATTGAGCACCGCCTGGATTTTGAGAAAGCCTACCGGAGAAAGATGGTCGTTCACGAAGGCGGTTTGCAGATACCGGTCATTGCTATTTCCGATCTTTTGGTAATGAAAAAGCAGGCCGGACGCGAAAGGGACAAAATCGACATTCAAGCTTTGCGTCGTCTTCGGGAGTTAAAACATGATTAAAAAGAAAAAGCGAGAGTTTCTTGATGAGGAGTTGAGGGAGTACAGGGCGATCCCGGCCAAGAAGAAGCTGGAATTTTTGGCGCGAATGAATGCCTTTCTTGCAAAAGTCACTCCCCCAAAAAGCAAGCGCCTTTGGAAGAAACTCAAACAAGAAGGCTATTAAGAGAATGTTCCGCTGGGAAACCGAGCCAGAGCGTATCCTTCGTTCTATGAGCGTCCCTTGGAGAAAAAAACTCGAATGGCTGCGACAGGTGCAGGAGTCTTCCTGGAAATGTTCCGACGCCCGCACCCGGGCCATCCGGAAAAAGCTCCGGGGTATGCGATGAAAAGTCTGCGCTGGACGATACTGCTGTCCATGTCGGTTTTTCTGAGCGGATGTCTCTATTGTTTCAACCCGCCGTATAACCCCGAAGAGGTCATTGAGGAACCCAGGCTCCTCGGCGAATGGCAGGATAAGGACGGAAAGAACCGCTGGACCATCAAGCCGCTTGCGGAAAAGACTTATCAGATCACGGTCCAATACGATGAGGACCCCTCGCTTACGTATGCGGCGCGGCTTTTTCGGCTGAACAACGAGGACTATCTGGACTTTTTCCCGGAGGAAAAAGCCGGCGAAGGCACGCTGTTCGACCGGCAGCTCGCGCCGTTCCACATGATCATGAAGGTCCGCTGGCGGGAAGAAGGGTTTGAAGCGGTTCAGCTGAACATCGATTGGCTGGACAAGGCCCGGAAAGAAAAGCGGATAAAGCTGAAGACGGCCGAGATCGAAGGCGGCGCCGAGATCCTGGCATCTTCCCGGAAAGAGAACCGCGAACTCCTTCTCAAGCACGGGGAGGAAGCGTTCGGCCCCATGGAAAACGGCGTCAATGTCATGACGCTCGGTCACGCGAAGAATTGACCGACGTTTCAGCGGCAAGCCGTATTTTCGCCGACCCCCCAAGAGATAGAGGTTCTGGATATCCATTCCCGCCCGGCAGCGGTGCCATTGTAACTTTTGGCCGGTCCGAACTATTCATAGAGGGGGGAACGGGAAGCCTTCTTATCAAAGCGAGATAACCAATATGGATGAACATTGTCCTGGTAGCCGGAGGATGAGCGCCGCAAAGGTCGTCGGTTTCTGGGGCGGGGTATGTTCGTTAGTTTTTTTCTCGGGGGGAATTCCTCAGGTTCAAGCTGGTTCGACCGATGGGCCGGTTTCTTCCTATAATTTAGGTGCCGGGCCGCAGAAAGAATTGTCACGGGGAGATCGGGACGGGTCCGATAAGGGTTCGTCCGCGGCGGTCGGCGGCGGCGTTGGCAATCGACTCCCGGACCTTGTTTCCGTGGACCAGAATGGGGAAGCGGTCTCGTTATCGGCGTTGATCGGTCACGGGCGAGCCGCGGTGTATTTTTATTCGGGATGTTGCGGCCACTGCGCCAAGCTGCTGCCGGGCATGTCCCGGCTGGCCGGAGCGCTCAAACAGCAGGGCATCCCGGTCATCGGTGTGCAATACATGGGAACCAGCAAGACCTGTGCCTTGAAGATGTCCGAGTATGAATTGACCGGAAAGACCCTGGCGGACCCGGACGGAAAATTCTGCCAGTCGCTGGGGATCGGGGAATTCACGCTCCTGACGGTGGATGAACAAGGCATTGTGCGCTATCGGGGCGAAGGCCGCGACCTCCCGGTTCTGGAGAAGGGCCTGGGAATGGCTGCGGGATCGCTTCCTCCGGCGCCGGCGCCGCCCGCCCCCCCAATTCCATCTGCCTCGCCGGATCGGGACATGCCCGCGGGGGGAGGTTCAAGCGCCTGGTAGCCGCACAAGAATGGTCATTCCAAGAGCGCTTCCGATCGATCTAAGCCCTTTTATGGCCTAAATAGTCATTGACAACATTCCCGCCCTCCGTTATGCTTATTGCACTTTAGTTGCAATTGTCCCTAAGCTCGTTCCTGGGTCCTTCAGCATGCAAACCATTCACGATAATACCGGTCAGGCCCTCAAGGTCTTTCGCGATTATTGCGCCAAGATGCGGATGCGCTATACTCCCGAACGGGAACTGATCATTAAGGAAATATACCGCGAGGACGGCCATTTCAACGTCGATGCGCTGTACGCCCGTATCCGGACCCGTCACCCCCGCCGCTGCATCGCCAAGACCTCGATCTACCGCTCGGTGCCGTATTTCCTCGATGCCGGGATCCTGCGTGCGTCCATCGCGGACGCCGGGCATGTCGTTTACGAGCGGTTGCTGGGCCGCGGCGATCACGATCATTTCAAATGCATCAAGTGCGGGAAGATCGCGGAGTTCTTCTCCCCGGAGCTGTCCTCGGTCCAGAAAAAGCTCTGCCGGGATGAGGGTTTCAAGATTCTCTGGCGGATGAATGTGGTCAACGGCATCTGTGAGAAGTGCCAGGGACATGGAACAACTGAAGTTCCAAATTCCAAGCATCAAATCCCAAACAAATTCCAATCTTCAAATTCCAATTCATAAACGTTGGGAAATTAAAAGATATGAACATGAACCTCTACGACATTGAAGTCAACCAGCCCGCGCGGGTCAAGTCCCTGCACGGGGAGCCGGCGGTCTGCCAGCGCCTGCGGGAAATGGGCTTTTGCGAGTTCGCCGAAGTGCGCAAGCTGACCCACGGCAGTTGTCTCATCTGCCACGTTTGCGGAGTCAACGTGGCGCTCTCAAAATATCTTGCCAAGAACATCGTTGTTGAAAAGATCCAACATCCTTCCCACAAAGCCTCTTCCCATAAGAACCCCGGCCCGAGCGGCACGTAGATCAACGGACCCAAAAGCCAACCACGATGAGCATGATCCTTTTAAGTCAAATGGCCCCCGGACAGAAGGGCGAGGTCAAGGATTTGTCGGGGACCGGTGACATCTGTCAGCGGCTCCTGGAAATGGGCATTACGAGAGGGGCGAAGGTGGAACTGGTGCGTTTCGCTCCGCTAGGTGATCCCATCGACATCCTTATCCGGGGGTATCATTTGTCATTGCGCAAGAAAGAGGCGGAGGCGGTGGTGGTGGAAGTAGGATAGATAGATGAAGGTTATGAAGGTTATAGTTGTTATAGAGGTTATAAAGGTTTCAGGTTGCGTGAGGTTAAATGAGGTTGGCTCAGGCCGATGCCGAAAAGAAACCTCCTGTAACCTAAAATAACCTGTAACCTGCATAACCCTTATAACATCTATAACTTTGTTAACCTCAATTTACGGAAGACCTTTTTGCTCAGCTTACTTTCTATGACCGATTCCACACTTCTCCAAGCAGAGTTTCCGACCAGGACCCTCACCGTCGCTCTGGCGGGAAACCCCAACAGCGGTAAGACGAGCCTGTTCAACGCGCTCACGAAACTCCGCCAGAAGGTCGGCAATTATCCCGGCGTGACCGTTGAAAAGAAAGAAGGGAAGATGACGGCGCCTGCCGGGCCCCGCCAGCTGTCTGGCGACAGCCAGACGGAGGGGCCCGAGGTCTCCATCCTCGATCTCCCGGGCACGTACAGCCTCGCCGTGCGCTCGCCCGATGAGCAGGTCGCCCGCGACGTTCTGCTGGGCCTGATGCCGGACACTCCCAAATCCGATCTCGTCGTCTGCGTGGTGGACGCGAGCAACCTGGAACGCAATCTTTATCTGGTCACCCAGGTCCAGGACCTGGGGGTTTCGGTCGTGGTGGCGCTCAACATGATGGACATGGCCGAACGCCAGGGCAAGGAGATCGATCTTGAGAAGCTTTCCCGATCACTGGGTTGTCCCGTCGTTCCCACCGTCGCCAGCCGCAACAAAGGCATTGAAGAACTGAAAAAGGTCATCCTTTCCGCTCCCCGCCGGGGCGGCGAGCGCGCCTGGCATATGCCTCCGGCCATGGAAGAGTGTGTCGCGGAGCTGCGGCAGCTTCTCATGAAAGAACACGGCATCGGCGGAAGGCTCGCGTTCAGCGAGGCGGTCATCCTGCTTTCCAAAGAGGACCTGTCGAACGAACCTTTGGCGCAAGGGTCTCCGGCGGTGAGGGAACGCCTCTCATCGCTGCGCGGGCGTTTGACCCAGCTGAACATCAACTGGCGGTCGGCCGCCATCGAAGCCCGCTACGCCTGGATCCAATCCATCCTCAAGGAGGCGGTGCATCAGTCGGTGACCCGCCGCCTTTTTTTGAGCGACCGCATCGACCTGGTCCTCACGCACAAGGTCTGGGGGTGGGTGTTCTTTTTGGGAGTGATGGGGCTGATGTTCTTCATGATCTTCTCGGTGGCGACGATCCCCATGGACTGGATCGACAATAAGTTCGCCGCGCTCGCCGACCTGATCAAGGAGGCCATGGAACCCAGCGACCTGCGGGACCTTCTCACCGACGGCGTCATCGCCGGCGTGGGAGGGGTCGTCATCTTCCTGCCGCAGATCCTCATCCTTTTCTTTTTTATCGGGCTCTTGCAGGACACGGGGTACATGGCGCGGGCGGCGTTCATCATGGACCGGGTCATGAACAAGGCCGGCCTGCACGGGAAATCCTTTATCCCGCTGTTGAGCTCCTTCGCCTGCGCGATCCCCGGGATCATGGCGGCGCGTTCGATCGAACATCCCAAGGACCGTTTGGTCACGATCCTGATCGCGCCCTGGATGAGCTGCTCGGCGCGGCTGCCGGTCTACGCGATCCTCATCGCGACGATCCTGCCGGCGGCGGCGCCCTTGCAAAAAGCGGGGATCATGCTGACGATGTATCTTCTGGGGATCTTCGGGGCCTTCGCCGCGGCGGTGTTGCTTAAGAAGACCGTTCTGCGCAGCGCCACCCCGGTCTTTATCATGGAATTGCCGCCGTACCGCTTACCGTCCGTAAAATCGGTCCTGCTGCAGATGTGGGAGCGGAGCTTTCTTTTTTTGCAGAAGGCCGGAACGGTGATCTTCGGACTTTCCGTCGTGCTGTGGGCCCTGATGAGCTATCCCAAACACAGTGGAGATCCTACGGAGGCCCTCAACCACAGTTTTGCCGGAATGGCGGGCCACGTGATCGAGCCCATCATCAAGCCCCTCGGCTACGACTGGCGCGTCGGGATCGGGCTCATCGGCTCCTTCGCCGCGCGGGAGGTCTTTGTGAGCACGATGAACATCGTCTTTAACATCGGCAACGCGGGGGACGCCACCGAGCCCTTGCTCGATGCGTTCCGCAAGGCGGCCTGGCCGGACGGGCGCCCGCTGTTCACGCCGCTTTCCTGCCTGAGCCTTATGGTATTTTATGTCTATGCGATGCAGTGTCTGAGCACGGTCGCCGTGGTGCGCCGCGAGACCAACGGCTGGAAGTGGCCGCTGCTGCAGTTGTTCTACATGACCGGATTCGCTTACTTTGCGGCGTTCGTGGTTTATCAGGGAGGCAAACTTTTGGGGTTCTAAATTGCTCTTAGCTCATAGGTCATGGCTCATGGAGAGGTGGATGAGCTATGAGCTATCCGCCAAGAGCAATTTTATTTTTATAATACATTGCGTCTCCCGGCGGGCGAAATATAATAAGGTTTAGTATCTATATTATAGATTCTCGCCATCGGGCCTGACCTGAGAGGTTGCTCTGCCTGAATATGAATGAATCCCGTTTTTCCTGGAAAAGTTTTCTCAAGCGCCTCTTCATCGGCCGGGCCAAGGATCCCCACGACAAGGCGGTCTTTCACAAGATGTCCCTGATCGCGTTCTTCGCGTGGGTGGGGCTGGGCGCGGACGGTCTTTCGTCCTCTTGTTACGGTCCGGAAGAGGCCTATCTTGCGCTGGGCGGGCACACGCACTTGAGCCTGTTCGTGGCGCTGGCCTCGGCCCTGACGGTCCTGATCATCAGCGCCAGCTATTCACAGCTCATTGAGTTGTTCCCCTCGGGCGGCGGCGGATATGTGGTGGCCAGCAAGCTTCTCAACCCCACCCTCGGGATGGTGGCGGGGTGCGCGCTGCTCATCGATTACGTGCTCACCATCGCGATCTCGATCGCGAGCGGCGCGGACGCGCTTTTCAGTTTTCTTCCCGTGGAGTTGAACCAATACAAATTCTATTTCGCCCTGGTGGGCGTTCTGGGCCTCATGCTTTTGAACATGCGCGGGGTGAAGGAATCGGTCATCCCGCTGACCCCGATCTTTTTGACCTTCGTGGTCACGCATTTCTTCGTGGTCGTTTACGCCATCCTCTCCCATGCGACGGAGGTCCCGCAGCTATACCAGGCGACGGTCCAGGATATGCATTCCAGCCTCGGGGAGATGGGTTTGGCCGGGGTCTTCTTCGTGATCCTGCGGGCCTACAGCCTCGGAGCCGGAACTTACACCGGGATCGAAGCGGTCAGCAACGGTCTTTCGATCCTGCGGGAACCCCGGGTCGAGACGGGCAAGCGCACCATGCGGTACATGTCCTATTCGCTGGCGACGATGGTCATGGGACTGATGATCGCCTATCTTCTATTCGGCGTCGGGCATCAACCCGGCAAGACCCTCAACGCGGTGCTGTTCGCGAACGTGACGTCCGCCTGGCCGGCGCCCCTCGGCCATGCCTTTATCCTGGTGACCCTCGTCTCCGAGGCGTTCCTGCTTTTGGTCGCGGCGCAGGCGGGGTTCTTAGGGGGGCCCGCGGTGCTCTCGAACATGGCCATCGACCGCTGGTTCCCTTCCCAATTCTCTTCCCTGAGCGACCGGCTGGTCACCCAGAACGGCGTCATGCTCATGGGCACGGCGGCGCTCTTGACCATTGTCTTCACCCACGGGTCGGTGCACCTTTTGGTGGTCCTCTATTCCATCAACGTGTTCATCACGTTCTGCGCCTCCCAACTGGGCATGGTCCGCCACTGGTGGCAGGTCCGCCATCTGCACGAAGCGAAATGGAAAAGAAGAATAGCCATCAACGGGACCGGGCTGTTGATGACGAGCTTCATCCTGGTCTCGGTCGTCGTCCTCAAATTCAACGACGGCGGCTGGGTGACGCTCCTCATCACCGGCTCATTGGTCATCCTGTCGTTCTTCATCAAGCGGCATTATCTGCTGACGGCCCGGATGCTGCACCGCCTCAACAGCCTGGTCGATGTCGCCACCTCCGAGAACGGGGACCCGATCTTCAAGAGCGACCGCGAGGCGAAGTTCGACCCCAAGGGAAAAACGGCGGTGATCCTGGTCAACGGTTTCAACGGCCTGGGGCTGCACACGCTCTTCAACGTCATCCGTTTCTTCGGGCGGGAATTCCGCAACTTCGTCTTCATCCAGATCGGCGTCATCGACGCGGGGAATTTCAAAGGGGTGGAGGAGATCGAACGCCTGAAGGAAAAGGTGAAGCAGGACATCGATCGTTACGTGTCTTTC
>JAHFFX010000181.1 GCA_023247755.1 Candidatus Omnitrophota bacterium
CATGCGCGGCTCCTTCTGCGTCCTGGGGCCGCTTCTGGCAAAACTGGGAAAGGCGAAAGTTTCCTTGCCCGGCGGCTGCGTCATCGGCATCCGTCCCGTCGATCTGCATTTGAAAGGGATCAAGGCGCTGGGCGCGAACATCAGCTTCGATGCCGGTTATGTCATCGCCACCGCCCGCCGCCTCAAGGGAAATCATATGTATCTGGGGGGCGGCTTTGGCTCGTCCGTATTGGCCACCGCCAACGTCATGATGGCGGCGACACTTGCCCAAGGGGAGACGATCATCGAGGCGGCGGCCTGTGAACCGGAGATCGAGGACCTGGTGGATTTCTTGACGGCCATGGGTGCCAAGATCAAGGGCAAAGGCACGCCGCAGATCATCGTCACCGGCGTCAAAAAGCTCCACGGGGCCACCCACAAGATCATCAACGACCGCATCGAGGCCGGAACGTTCATCCTCATGGCGGTCGCGACGCGCAGTAATCTTGTGATCAAAGACGTCTCTTACTCGCATCTGCTGGCGCTCATCGATAAGCTGGAGGAAGCGGGCGTCAAATTCGAGAAAGAGTACAATTGGATCCGGGTCAAATGCAACAAGCATTTGAAGCCCACCAGCCTGACCACGTTCCCTTATCCCGGTTTTCCGACGGACCTGCAGGCGCAGTTCATGGCGCTCATGGCGATGACGCCGGGGGTGAGCGTCATCACCGACAAGGTATATCCGGACCGTTTTATCCACATCGCGGAACTCAATCGCATGGGCGCCAATATCCGCCGCGAAGGCAGCAATGCGATCGTGGAAGGCGTCAAGACCCTGTTTGGCGCGCCGGTCATGGCGTCCGACCTGCGCGCGTCCGCCGCGCTGGTCATCGCCGGGCTCGCTGCGAAGGGAAAGACCGAGGTCAACCGCATCTATCATCTCGAGCGCGGTTACGAGAATCTCGATGCGAAGCTCACCCAGATTGGGGCGAAGGTGTGGCGGGAGAAGGAGTAGTTTCTGATCGTGTCACGTGGTGCGTGACACGGGATTCGTCAACGAGGCCCGAGGCACGTACCCCGAATCACAACACGAGTTTTTTCTATGATATTAATGATCGACAACTACGATTCCTTTACCTACAACCTCGTGCAGTATTTCGGGGAGCTCAAGGCGGACCTGAAGGTGTATCGCAACGACGCGCTCACCCTCGATCAGGTCAGGAAGATGAGGCCGGAGCGGATCGTCATCTCTCCGGGGCCGGGCCGGCCGGAAGATGCGGGCATCACCGTCGATATTATCAAGGAGTTGTCCGGCAAGGTCCCGATCCTCGGCGTTTGCCTGGGGCATCAGGCGATCGGTTACGCCTTTGGCGGCAAGATCGTGGGTGCCAAGCAGTTGATGCACGGCAAGACCTCGATGATCTACCACGACAAAAAGGACCTGTTCAAGAACGTTTCCGTGCCTTTTGAGGCCACGCGTTACCATTCGCTGGTCATCGACCGCAAAAGCCTGCCCGAGTGTCTTAAACTCACCGCCTGGACCAAGGACAAGGAGATCATGGGCGTGCGGCATAAAGAATACCCGTTATGGGGCGTGCAGTTCCATCCCGAATCGATCCTCACGAAGGCGGGTATGTCGATCCTCAAGAATTTTCTTTCCCTGCGATGAAAGCCTTGATTCAAAAGCTCAAGAACAAGACGGACCTTAGCGCCGCCGAGATGGAAAAGGCGATGCTGGCCATCATGTCCGGCAAGGCTGACAAGGACGAGATCGCGACGTTCCTGCTGGCCTTGCGGGAGAAGGGGGCCAAGGTCGATGAGATCGCCGCCGCGGCGAAGGTCATGCGGCGCTTCGCGGTGAAGATCAACACCTACCACGATGTGGTGCTCGACACCTGCGGGACCGGCGGGGACAAGCGAGGGTCGTTCAATATCTCGACCATCGCGGCGTTCGTCATTTGCGGTGCCAAGGTGGTGGTCGCCAAGCACGGCAACCGTTCGATCTCCAGCAAATGCGGCAGCGCGGACCTGCTGGAGGCGCTCGGGGTGAACCTCAACGCCGACCCGGAGCTCTTGAGCGAATGTCTGGATGAGGTGGGGATCGCTTTTCTCTTTGCCCAGAAGCTCCACCCGGCGATGAAGAATGTCGCAGCGGTGCGTAAGGAGCTGGGTGTGGAGACCATTTTCAACGTGCTGGGCCCTTTGACGAACCCGGCCGGCGCCACTCATCAGATGATGGGCGTTTACCGCCGTGAACTGGTCCGTCCCATGGCCGAGGCCTTGAAATCGCTGGGGCTCAAGCGGGCGCTCGTCCTGCACGGAAGCGACGGGCTCGATGAAGTGACCACGACCGGGGTCACGTTCGTGGCCGAGTTCGACGGCAAGCAGATCACCGACTATGAGATTGACCCCAAGGAGCTTAAGCTCCCCATCGTCAAATTCGAAGATATCAAAGGCGGGGAGCTCAAGGACAACGTCAAGATCGCCAAGGATGTGCTGGGCGGGAAGAAAGACCCTCACCGGGACATCGTCGTGCTGAATGCGGCTTGCGGATTGTACGTGGCCGGCAAGGCCAGGACGATCGCCGAAGGCTTGGCGCTCGCCGCGCAGTCCATCGATTCGGGGCTGGCGATGGACAAGCTGGAAGCTTTGAAGGATTACAGCAATACCGGGAAATAAGCTTGCGCCCGCCCCGCGGCCGCGGGGCGGGGGGCGCGAATTCTTATGGGGAACCAACGTGAACCGTGATTTTCTGCAAAAGATCGTCGAGCACAAGCGCGGCCTTCTTGACAACAAGCGGGCTTTTTTTGCGGCTTTCAAAAAGAAGGTGAAGGGCAGCCGCCTGCGCCGTTACCATATCTTCAAGAAGGCGATCGCGCGCCGGGGAAAAATAAACCTCATCGCGGAGATCAAGAAGGCGTCGCCGTCCGCCGGGCTCGTCCGCGCCGATTTCGACCTGATTTCGATCGCGAAGGCCTACGTGGAGGCCGGTGCCGCGGCGCTTTCGGTGCTCACGGAAGAGAAATACTTTTTGGGGAAACCGCATTACATCAAGAGAGTCACGGAAGAATTTAAGCTTCCGGTTCTCACCAAAGATTTCATCATCGATGAAGTGCAGATCTACGAGGCGTACGCGAATGGGGCGAGTGCGGTACTTCTCATCGTCGCCATCCTTCAAGATGAAGAGCTTAAGCATCTCATGCAGGTCGCCGGCGAGCTCGATATGGATTGTCTCGTGGAAGTGCATGAGGAAAACGACTTGGCGCGGGCCCTGCGCTCCCGCGCCCAAATTATCGGTATTAACAATCGGGATCTGAAGACTCTCAAGGTCGACCTCAAGGCCTGCGAGCGGCTTATCCCGAAGGTCCCCAAAGGCAAAGTGATCGTCGCCGAAAGCGGCATCCGGTCGCATGCCGACGTGCTTAAGCTCAAGGCGCTCGGCGCGCACGCGGTGTTGATCGGTGAGACCTTCATGAAGGCGCCGGACATCGGGGCGAAGGTTCGGGAATTGATGTTTGGAAGAAGTGATACGTGATACGTGGTTCGTGATCCGTCGACCTGCCGGCAGGCGAGTCGCGTACTACGCGCCACGAGTCACGATCGTAATCTAAGAGGAGAAAAATGACTCGAGTCAAGATATGCGGCATTACGAACAAGGACGACGCGCTCGCCGCCGCCAAGCTCGGCGCCTGGGCGCTGGGGTTCATTTTCTACAAACAAAGCCCGCGCTACGTTTCGCCCTTCAAGGCGAAGAAGATCATCGATGAGCTTCCGCCCTTTGTGACGCCGGTCGGAGTGTTCGTCAATCTTAAGGAAGGCGCGGTCATGGACATCGCGGAATTCTGCGGGATCTCGACGCTGCAGCTGCATGGCGATGAATCGCCCCAGTACTGCCGGCGCTTAAAGAAGTTCAAGCTCATCAAGGCGTTCCGGGTGAAAGAGGACTTCAACATCAGCGGGCTGGGCGAATATCCGGTTTCGGCGTATCTCTTCGATGGCCACGAAAAGGGCGTCTTCGGCGGCACCGGCAAGACCTTCGATTGGGACATTATCAAAGAGAAGAAGATCCCCAAGCCGGTGATCCTCTCCGGTGGCTTAAGTCCGGAGAATGTGGCCAGCGCCGTGCGCGGCCTTTCGCCCTACGCGGTGGATGTCTCCAGCGGGGTGGAGAAGGAACCTGGGAAAAAAGATTTTGGGAAGATGGAGATTCTTTTTAGGAATCTGGAATAAAGGTTGGATGTATCGCTTCGGTGAAAAGTTGTAGGAGTGAACGATGGATCTATCAATTTGTTATTTGTGTGGTAAATCGTTTGGACCAAAGGATATAAAATCAGCCGATCATGTTCCTCCTAAACAGATTTTCCCCAGGGCCTTTAGAGATAGCCATAACTTGAGCAAGCTGGTTACCCTACCTTCGCACTACGATTGTAATCATTCTTATAAGTTCGATGAAGATTATTTTGTGCATTCTATTGGTCCTATGGTAGCAGAAAGTGGTCTTCCCGGGAGAGCGTTATGGGATGATATTAAGCGTGGAATTAGGAAGCCCAAAGGCTTGCTTCTTGCGGAAAAGGTTTATAAGGAGTTCAGTGATAGGACTGAAGCCGGCCTTATTCTTCCGCGGGGTATGGTGGTTAAGAGGTTTGATGGTCAAAGGGTATGGAGAGTGGTTTGGAAAATTGTTCGGGGTTTATATTTTTACGAATTTAGAAAA
>JAHFFX010000182.1 GCA_023247755.1 Candidatus Omnitrophota bacterium
GTACCGCCCCGGGCCGATCGGCCCGGGAATGCTCGATGATTTTATCAAACGCAAGAAGGGCGAAGTCGCCATCCGTTACGATCACCCCAAGCTCGAACCGATCCTCAAGGAAACCTACGGCATCATCGTTTATCAGGAGCAGGTCATGCAGATGGCGAGCGTCCTGGCGGGCTTCAGCATGACCCAGGCCGATCACCTCCGGCGGGCCATGAGCAAGAAAAATCCCGTGGAGATGGATAAAATGCGCAAGGCCTTTGTGGAAGGCTGCGCGCAGGCGAGCAAGATCAGGGAAGACGCCGCGAACAAGCTCTTTGACCTTATCGATTATTTTTCCGGTTACGGTTTCAACAAAAGCCATAGCGCGGCCTATGCGTTCATCTCCTATCACACCGCGTATCTGAAGGCCAATTTTCCCGTCGAGTTCATGTGCGCGCTCTTGACCAGTGAAAAGGACAACACGGACAAGGTCGTCGAATACGTCAAGGAATCTCAGGTGATGGGGCTTAGGATGCTGCCGCCGGACGTCAATCACAGCATTACGCAATTTTCCGTGGTTGATGAGAAATCCATCCGTTTTGGACTCTTGGCCGTTAAGAACGTCGGAGAGACCGCCATCGAATCGATCGTCGCCCGAAGAAAGGACGGCGGCCCCTTTGAGTCGATCTTTGATTTCTGCAGCCGCGTGGACCTGCGGCTGTGCAATCACAAGGTTCTGGAAAGTCTCATCAAATGCGGAGCGATGGATTGTTTTAAGGCGAGCCGCCCGCAGTTGATGGCGGTCCTTGATCAGGCCCTGGATGAAGGCTCTCAGGGACAAAGGGAAAAAGCGGCCGGACAATTCTCATTTTTTGATATGGATGCGGGAACGGGTTTTCAGAAATCCCAAAAGGAATATCCTGAGGTCAAGGATTGGTCGCAGACCCAGGTTCTGGCCTTCGAAAAAGAGGCCCTCGGGTTTTATGTGAGCGGCCATCCCTTGGCCCATTTCAAGGTGGAGATCAAGGAGTTCGCCGACTATTCCTCGGGGAGGCTCAAACTGGCCAAGGACGGGCAGGAGGTCAAGGTCGTGGGGCTCTTGAACGTCGTGAAGCTGACGACCACCAAGAAGACCAATGAACGCATGGCCATCTGCAAGCTGGAAGATTTGGACGGGGAAGTCGAGGTCCTGATCTTTCCGTCTTCGTATCCCGCTGTCGCTTCATATCTTAAGGAAGGCGGGGTGGTTCTGGTCCGGGGTCGGGTGAGCCTGCGGGAAGACGCTCCCAAGATCGTGGTCACTGAGCTGAAACCCATCGACGAGGTCTATAAGAACATCAAATCCATCAACGTCGACCTTTCCCATGTCGGCGAAGAGGGGCTGAAGGACCTCAAGCAAAAGCTGGCCAACCACCCGGGGCGCACCCCGGTCTACCTGAGTCTGGACACCAAGGCCTACAAGAGCGTCCAAATCCTTGTCGGAGAAGACCTTTTTGTTTCGCCCAATGAAGGACTGCTGGAAGAGATCAAGGAATTGGTGGGCGAGGACCGCTTTTCGCTCAAGATCTGAGCGGATGGTCCCTGTAAATGCTCGTTAAATCAAGGGGATACAATAATATTTCTTGACAGTTCGGGGCCCTGTTGCATATACTTGTTGTATCCAATTGACCTTGATTTAGATAGAAGAAAACCCTCGCCCCATTTTCAGAGAAATGGGAATCGGAAAATCAAGAATGCGTAAAAATGGGTAACGGCTTTTCTCTATTGGACCGGCGAAAGCCGGCTTGCCTGTCAAGGCAAGATAGAAGTGCAGTCCCACAATATGTGGAAGGTTTTGATACCTTAGGAGGTAGAGGTCAATGACCAAGAAAGACATCGTTCTGAAGATCACGGACATGACCGGCATCAAACAAGTCGATGTCAAGCGCATTGTCCAGAAAACCTTTGATGTTATTGTGGACAGTCTGTTGCGCAGCGAGAAGGTCGAGCTGCGGAACTTCGGCGTTTTCAAGATCAAGGAACGCCGGGCCCGCTTCGGCCGCAACCCCCGCACCGGACAGAGCGTCCCCGTCCCACCCCGCAAGGTCGTGGTGTTCAAACCGGGACTCGAAATGAAGGCGAGGATCAAATAACATCGCTTTCCCCATAAGACTCCAAAGGCAGGAATAATGAAAGGGCGTGGGATGCTGAATAACCATCGGCATCCCACGCCCTTTCAAGCTGAATGGGCCCCCGGAAAAGGCCGCTGATATTCTCTTAACTGCTTGTGAAAGTAATTCTTAGAAACAATTTTTATGGCCAATAAATTTTCCGCCCCCCGCGGCACCGCCGATATATTACCCGAAGAGACCCTCCTCTGGCAGGACCTCGAAGCGAAGACCCGAGAGCTCATGCGCGTTTACGGCTATCGGGAGATCCGCACGCCCATTTTTGAGGAAACCGCGCTTTTTGCCCGTTCCCTGGGGCAGAGCAGCGATGTCGTCCAAAAGCAGATGTTGAATCTCGCAAAGAATGTTTCCCCCGGCCAGGAGTCGCAGGAGGACGGCGGGCTTTCCTTGCGCCCCGAAGGCACCGCGTCCATCGTGCGTTCCTATATCGAGAACAGCCTCGACAAGAAGGAAGGTCTGAGCAAACTTTATTACGTCGGCCCCATGTTCCGCGGCGAACGGCCGCAGAAGGGACGCCTGCGCCAATTCCATCAGATCGGCGTGGAGGTCATCGGCCCTAATTCCTTTCATCCCTACCTCGATGCCGAGGTGATCGCCTTGAGCGTTCGTATCCTCGAACAATTCGGGATTAAAGACTTCGAATTAAGAATCAACAGCCTCGGTTCCAATGAAGACAAAAGGAATTTTTCGACGGTCTTAAGGGAGCGCCTCAAGAAAGACATGGGCAAGCTTTGCCCCGAATGCCAGTCGCGCTTTGAGCGCAACGTCTTTCGCGTCCTTGATTGCAAAAACAAGGAATGCAAGGCCGTTGTCGCCAAGCTCGATCTGGGGGACGCGCACCTGTCGAAAGAAAGTAAAGAATACTTCGGCAAAGTGCGGGAGGCGCTGGGTTCACTGAAGATCCGCCACACGGTTTCGCCGCAGCTCGTGCGCGGACTCGATTATTACACGCACACGGTCTTTGAGATCTCTCACTCGGAGCTGGGAAGCCAGGATGCCCTGGGCGCCGGAGGACGGTATAACGATCTCGTTCAGGAATTGGGCGGGAGCGAGGGGGTCGGCGGCATCGGGTTCGCCCTGGGGATGGAACGGGTCCTTTTAGCCCAACCTGCGGCCGAACTTAAACAATCGATAGATTGTTTCGTTGTGTCCCTTGATGCGGCTGGCGAAAAGAAGGCCTCTTCGGAAGCTTTCAAATTCATAGAAGAACTGAGAGCTAAGGCAGTCACCGCTGATACAAGTTACGCGCAAGGCTCCATGAAAAGCCAGATGCGCGCCGCGGACAAATCCGGGGCGCGGTATGTTATAATCATCGGCGAAGATGAGCTCCGGGACGGGAAATATACGCTCAAAAATATGCACTCCGGGGATCAGGAAAAGCTGTCATTTTCAGAGGTCCTTGCCAGACTTCTTAAGAAATAAAACAAGAAAGGTTTTCAAGATGCTTCGTACCCACACCTGCGGTGAACTCAACAAGTCCCATAAAGACCAGGAAGTCACGCTCTGCGGCTGGGTGCACCGCCGCCGCGACCACGGCAAACTCATTTTCATCGATATTCGCGACCGTTACGGGGTGACCCAGGTCGTCTTCGTTCCTTCGGTCGGACCCCAGGCGCATGTTCAGGCCCAGAAATTGGGACCGGAATTCGTCGTGCGCCTGACCGGCAAGGTCGGCGTGCGTCCGCCCAAGAACGTGAATCCCGATCTGCCAACGGGGGAGATAGAGCTCGCGGCGACGGGGCTCGAGATCCTTAATCCCGCTGAGGTCCCGGTCTTTGAGATTGATGACACCATCGAAGTCGCGGAAGAAACGCGCCTCACCTACCGTTACCTCGACATCCGCCGTCCCAAGTTGCAAAATTCCCTCATGACGCGGCACAAAATCTGCCGCGCGATCCGCAATTTCCTGCACACTGAAGGGTTCCTCGAAGTGGAAACGCCCGTGTTGACCAAATCCACCCCGGAAGGCGCGCGGGATTTTCTTGTGCCTTCCCGGTTGAACCCGGGCGAGTTCTTCGCGCTGCCGCAATCGCCGCAGCTTTTCAAACAGATCCTCATGGTTTCCGGCGTCGATAAATACTACCAGATCGTGAAGTGTTTTCGCGATGAGGACCTGCGCGCCGACCGTCAGCCGGAATTCACGCAGATCGACATGGAGATGTCCTTTGTTGAAGAGGAAGACATTTTTGCCATCACCGAACGGATGTATAAAGAGATTTTTAAGGAAGTGAAAGGCATCGACCTTAAAATTCCTTTTCCGCGCATGACGCACGCCGAGGCGATGGCGAAACACAAGAGCGACAAGCCCGATATGTGTAAGGAATGGAATTCGGAATACGCTTTTTTATGGGTGGTGGATTTCCCATTGTTCAAGTACAATGCGGAGGAGAAACGCTGGGACAGCGAGCATCATCCCTTTACCTCGGTCAAGCCCGAGGACGTTGCGGCGTTCGAGAAGGGAGACCTCGGCAAGGTTCGCGCCCGTTCGTATGATCTCGTGCTCAACGGCAATGAGATCGGCAGCGGTTCCATTCGTA
>JAHFFX010000183.1 GCA_023247755.1 Candidatus Omnitrophota bacterium
AAGAAATATCCGGCGCCTCTATTTCTTATCGCGGGACGGGATGATCTTTCATAAAATCGCCCAATTGATCGATGCCCATTCCCCTCAGGGCATCGAACTCCGATACCTTTACGGATCCCGGCAATTGTGGCTCGTGGCCTCCATCGATGCCATCGGGCCGTATGAACTGGATTGGATCTTCTCGAAATGGTGGTATGTGCTGAGCGTGCGTTCGGTTTGCCGGCGCATAAGCGTCCGGCCGGAAGACATCGAGGAACACCTAAGCTCCGCCGGTTTCCCTAAGGAAACCTGGGAGAAGCGGCTGTCCTCCTCGGGAACCAACCGGTTGAAAGAATGTTTCATGAACAATCCGCGATTACAGCGGGCGATCGTTGATAAGCTGCAGGGACAGTTTCAGAATACGCTGGGTTATCTCCTGCAGGAAGGATTGGCGGAGACGGTCCCGTTTGCGCTGGTCGATATCGGCTGGAAAGGGAAACCGCAAGCGGCTCTCCATAAGATCCTGGCCCGCGGGAAGGTCCCTTCGCCTACCGGGATCTGCGGACTTTATTTCGGGATCACGGACGGAAAAGAACAGTACGCCGGCGATCAAATGGAGGGTTTCTTATTTGACCTATCCCGCTCCCTCAACCGATTCCTGTTGCGGAACAATCATTTGTACGAGGCCTTTTGCTCTTGCGGCGAAGAAAAGATCAGTGGTTTTTATGACCAGCACGGCCGGTACATGCCGGCTTTCAAGGCGGACAGCGCGCAGGCCGCCTTAAACTGGGGAGTAACCCTCCAGCAGGAAGGGGTCCTGACATTTTGCCGAGCCATGCTCAAACAAGACGCGCCGGCCATGCCTTCCCTCGATGCGGTTCACAAGATCCTGACCCGGATATTATATATGTTCATTGAGGATCCTTCCCGGGAAGAGGCCGAGGCGTACGGAAGTTTCCCGATGGACGGGGAGATGACCGAAAGCCGGGCCGCGCAGATCGCCCCCCTTGAAACCAGGACGCAATTCTGGCGGGGGTGGCTCGATTTGAAGCATTTTGAGATTTTTTGGGCCCAGGCGATGCTGATCCGTTCCAGTTTGGTCTTTGAGAAGATTTCGTGGAAGATGCTGGCGCCCTTGACGATGATGGTCTATTATGCGATTAACTTAAATCTCAAGAGGAAAAAAAGGATTGATGGCGCTCGATAATCTTTTGTTCATAGTCCAGCTTTTGAGGGTGAAACAATGGGTCAAGAATGCCTTTATCCTGTTCCCCCTCATTTTTTCCGGACATCTGAGGAATCTCTCCTACCTGACCGATGTCGTCCTCACCTTCTTGGGTTTCTGTTTCACGGCCAGCAGCATCTATGTGCTGAACGATTATCTGGACCGGGAAAAGGACCGGCTGCATCCCAAGAAATCCCACCGCCCTTTTGTCCGAAGAAATATCCCGGCCCGGTCGGTGGCCTTGCTGATCTTCGCGCTTTTGTCCATCGGACTGGGGATCTGCGTCTGGGTGGACCCCATGGTGGCCCTGATCGCCGTCACCTATCTGGTGGTGCAGTTGGCCTACAATCTGGCCATCAAGCACGTTGTCATCCTTGATGTGGTCTTCGTGGCCTTTGGTTTTCAGATACGCATCTGGGCCGGGGCGTTCGCGGCGGGGGTCCTGCCCTCCGTGTGGTTGCAGCTATGCGTTTTTCTCCTCGCGTTATTCCTGGGCTTCAACAAGCGGCGGCATGAACTTGAATCCCTGCAACACGAGGCCAAATCCCACCGCAAGGTGCTCGAGCATTACACCACCTATCTGCTGGACCAGATCATCGTGATCTGTTCGACTTTAGCCATCGTTTTTTACGGGTTGTACACGATCTCCTCGGACATCGTCAACCGCCTGGGAAACCACAATATGGCGTATTCCCTGGTATTCGTGATTTATGGGATGCTCCGTTATTTATATTTGGTCCACGTCAAGAAGATCGGTGACGATCCGGGAGAGGTCTTGCTGCAGGATAAGTCATTGATGATCGGGGTCGGATTGTGGGTGATCTTCGTGACCGCCATTCTGTACGGGGTGGGCAAAAGTTAGTGCGGCTGAGAAACCTCAGGCCATTGTCTTAAAGAATATCCCGTCGAATTGCAAAAGCTGGCCTGTCTTGGGGTCCGAAAAACCCGGTTCGATCGACATCAAAGTGAAACCGTAGCTGGACAGGTATTGGCAAATCTCGATAAACAACTTTTGGTCCTTATAAAGCGGCACCGCCGATAATTCCAGTTGAACGCCCACGGCAAAATTTCGCAAGGTGTTGGTCGCCCCTTGCAGGACGGCATATTCAAAGCCCTGAGTATCGATCTTAAGATATAGGGATTTGTCGGCATATAACGCCGGCATCAGGGAATCAAGCCGCTTGATTGCAATCTTTTCCTTACCAATATACTTGGACGCCGGCGCGGTTTGCGTGTGGCGCGGCAACAGATCGAGCAAAGAACTGCTGAATGAGTTGCCCGAAATGTTGATCTCAGCTTCTCCCTCCCTGTCTCCAAGTGCGATCTGCATCCCTTTCCAGAGACGGTCTGCCCGCAACGCTTGAACCAGTTCGGCATAAGCGCCTGACATGGGCTCAAATGACACCACTTTCCCCGGATAGCCATGGGCGCGCATCTCCTTAACAAATTGCCCCCGGTTGGCGCCCACGTCAAAGATCATGTCCACCTGATAAAAATTGATCAACTGCATTCGCCGCTCAACCGGATGAAACACCAGATCATAAGGACCTATTTCCAGTCCAAATCGACGGAATATATCTTTTAGGAGACTGGTCAGCGCCATATTATTTCTTTCCCCAAGTGCGGCGGATCGGTTCGAAATCGTCCAAAATCTTAAAGATCCCCCGGACAAAGTCCTGAGCCGTCCAGCGCTGGGAGCGAGCCAGGCCCTCCCGGACCAATCTCTGCCGTAATTGCTGATCTTCGTAGATCGCCTTGATGGCCAAAGCGATGGCCTGTGGATCCTTAGGGTCAACGTACAAGACCGCTTCCCCCATCTGCTCTCTTGCCCCCGCAATCTCCGAGGCCACCACCGGACAACCGAAGGCAAAGGCCTCGAGGGGCGGCAAGTTCTCCGGACCAAAGAAACTCATATAAGTCAAGGCCAAGGCCTTCTTGTAGAACAGCGCCAAATGATCTGGTGGGACAAAACCCGCGAAGAAAACTTCCTTTTCCAAGCTCAGCTCTCTGGTCAGGTTCTTAAGATATTCCAGGTTGCCCTTGTCCGATCCGACAAACACTGCCGATAATGTTATCCCGTAATGGTCCCTCAGGTTCTTCAAGGCCAACAGGAGGTTGGCATGGTTCTTATGCGGCCAGAACTGCGCCGGATAAAGAACAAAGGGGTGATCCTTACCGATCTTGTGCTGCACAAGGACGTCGATATCTTCATTGGGCGGTAGAAGACTGAATTCCGGAGTCGGATGAGGAAGAATACGGATACGTTCTTCATGGATGCCGTAAAATTCCTGGATCTCGTTCTTTCCGGCCGTATTGCCGGTCACGATAAATGCCGCGCGTTTTAAAACCGTATTGAAATTGCTTTCCCGATTCTGCCAATCGAGGTTATGGCTGACTTCTGGAAACCACGGCTGCCGCCGGTGCTGAAGATCCATCACCAAGGTCAAATACGGTATATCCATGGCGTAAGGGGCGTGGGTCAGGAAGCAAAAGAACTCGATTCCATTTCTTAAGACCGTCTTTTCCAGGGTACCCACCTTGTCCAGATAGGGAACGTTGAATCGGCGGCCGAGGGTTCCCAGCAAGTGGGCTATCGGGGATACGCGATAGGGAACCTTTTCTAGGCCTATGAATTCAGGGGCCGTCTCGATCGTCCGCAGATTCCGCTCATCGACAAAGAGCGAAAAAGAATGGCCGCTTTCCTTTTGCAGCTTGGCCAGCGTCCTCACCAGCTCCGTCTGAAACGTGTACCGCCCGCCGGCGGCTTCCGGGATATAGTCGAAAAAAATGCCGACACGCATAATCTCTCCAGGTTAGGCCTTCATTTTTTTAGCCACCGCCACCACATGCCAGGTCTGATCATCAATCGGTTCAACTTCCTTAAAACCGGCGAACCATTTGAGGGCCGCGAATCCTGACCCCATCAAGAAGTTTTCCATCTCCTGGATCTGGAAGAACCGGTTACTCTGCGTCTCTCGCATCAGCTGGTAATGTCCGTCATTTTGCAGTTCGACAATGGTATAGGACACGTGCGCCAAGGCCTGAGATCTATCCAATTGCGTTTCGGATATCCTGAGAACCTGGCCGCTGTCCATCGGGAAAAAGCGGACACGCACCGGCTCAAAATATTTCAGAAATGCGCCGGCATGCCAGAACTCAAGAACCAGAAGACCGCCTTCCCGCAGTTGGTCATTGATGCTGTCCAACACGGCCTTGATAGCCTCATTGGTCAGGACATACCCAATCGAATCAAAAAGAGACACAACTGCGTCAAATGGACCATCCGGAATATTCAGCCGGCGCATGTCCTGCAACCGGAAATCCACCCTGGAAGACCGCGCCTGGGCTTTTTCTCTGGCGCGGACAAGCATATCCTCCGAATAATCGGTGGCGACCACCGTGTACCCGCATTTCTCGAGCGCAAAGGCGTGACTGCCGGTTCCACAGGCCAACTCCAGGAT
>JAHFFX010000184.1 GCA_023247755.1 Candidatus Omnitrophota bacterium
CTTCCTGTTGGATGCCGCACGCATGGGAGAATTCCGACAGCGGTTGAATCCGCTCCATGCGGACGAGCCGGCCCGGCGCGGGCTGCTGGTCGCCAAGACATTCGCCCGGGAGTATAAGCTGTCCTATCTACTGCTGATGCGTGCGATCGCTCAGCGAAGGATCAGGCCGGATGATAAGGTGGTCTTGCGAGGACGGAAAACGAGAAGGACCAATTTCTATTTTGATTCGGCGCGGGCGGAAGATATCCGTCGACGTTTATCGCCGATAGATGCCGCCAAGTTCTTCTCAACGGATCAATTGGCCCGGCACATCGGAGTGAGCCGCAGCACTCTTAACAACGCCGTCCATGCCTATCTCAACAAGGAAACCGGTGTCGCAAAACTCAGACCGGACCGCATCGTTCGGCATGGCAAGAAGACCACCTATTATTTCGAGAGATCCAGAGCGGAGTCCATTCAACGGCGATTCATCGCCGCGCATCCGGAAGGATTTCTGAGCGTGCCGCAGCTGGCCGAGCGTCTGGGCGTCTATAAGGAAACCATACTGCAGAAGATCGGGACCGACGAGGTCATTCCCGACCTGACCGTCGATCGCGGCGGGCGCACGGACCATTATTTCCGCGATGACGCTCAGCGAATCGCACAGCTGGGCGGCATCCTGGTCCCGCTTCGGCCGAAGGGATATTGGACCGTGCCCGAATATGCCAGGAAGAAGGGGGTCTCCGATTCCTATGCCCTTAAGATGATCAGAAGTGAGGTTTGGGTCGCCGATTTGACGGTCTGGAGAGGGGACCGGTACTTCCGTTATTTCAAGAAGGGTCGATCGCGCGGTCAGCGCGATTCCGGCAAAGGTTCGGGAGAGGTCCAGTCGCTCACGATGCCGTTCTCTGGGAGCATTCTGTGGGTGGGGATCCTCCTGGCCACGGCGGCCATCCGCAATCATGACCACGGTCTGGCCAGGATCGATGACCCAGTGGTCGACAATCGGTTCCGGTTCATCATTCCCAGAGGTGAGGCCGTGGCGATGGACTTTTCCGAGAGATTTCTCCCGCCCTTTAACCAGGCCGCGGCCGCGGCTGACCATGATCTGCTGACCTGGCAGTTGTTGGAAATGTTCGACCATCTGCCGGACCAAGCGAAAGCGAGGAGGGTGCTCAATAACCACCTGACCCGTCCGGATACGCTCCGGGTCTTGCAGGAAGGTTTCAATCACCTCTACCGGCAATTCATTTCCAGCCAGAAAAGAACGTTCCTGGATTACCGCTACGTCATCGTTCTTGAGAAATATTTCGATTTCTCCAATGCCAATATCCTGACCCACGCCGGCTGGCAGAAGAAGGACCATACCATCGTGCAAAAATGGCCGACGATCTATTTCCATATCGACCTCCTGCGGTTCCTGCTCGCGCCGGGGAACCGGCAATATATCATTCCTTTGCTTCACGTCCTGCAGAACCAGCAGCTGCTTCTGCTGGGCGAGGGCGCGTTGCGCAATGCCGTATGGCTGCCGCACCCCTATCTTCCCAAGCCCCATCCGTTCTCCTCGGAATGGGAAGCCCGAATGCTCGGCGAGTTCTGGAAGGATTACACCGTATTCCTCAATCGGTGGCCGTCTGCGGATACCACAGAGGAAACCTCGACCGACTGGAGCGCTGAGGATGCGGGCAATAGGAGAAGGGTTGCCGGTCACTTTGAGTCGATCCTGGAGTCCCTTCCGGAGGAGAGAGGCGCCATCATCCTGCGGCGACCGGAACAGCTTCCCGGAACTCAATTCATGATCGAGGTCGAAGGGGCCGCGATCTATCCGGCGCTGCTCATCGCGGAGGACCTGGCGGAAGCGGAGAAGTACCTGGACGGGCTGGCCCAACGCCATCCCTTGCCGGAGAGGAAGCATCTTTTGCTCAGGCGTTATTCGGCCGAGATCAGGGATCGAAGGAGCAATTCCCTGGAAGGGCGGGTCATTTATCCGTCAAGACTTTCCGCTGGGGAGATCGATGCCTGGTTGAAGCGGTTCCTCCTGCCGAACAGCGGCAGGGGCCTGCGGTCCCGGGACCTTGCCATGACTCTCCCCGGGTTCGGGCTCGCGGGCCTCCTGTTCTATCTGGTCATGCTGGCGATGGCGGCCATGGCCATGACCGACGAGAAGGAATTATTTGCCTGGATCGAGCGTAATCGAGCCGCGCATCCCGACAACCTGCTCACGCCGGAAGAGGTTCAATTATTGACCTGGTTAATAAGCCTCATGGGCGGATACGTGGGCCAGAACGTTGCTGTGGAAGCAAAGCGTGAGGGTGTTTATCTGTTCATAAAGAACGGCCCGTGGTTCGAACGGACGCAGAATCTCAATGAACACCTCGACCAGATAAGGACCTTGAGCGCCGAACTGGTCTCGGGCGGGATCATCGCCGCGAAGTTGAATTCAGAGGACTGGCCGCGGAAAGTCCAAAGGATCAAAGAAGAGATTGCCGCGGAGATGGACACGATCAGCGCTATTTCCGTTCCCACATTAAGGCGATGGCATCATCCCTTCGGTTATATGTTCCGGAGTGCTCAAGAGCTCATCGGCTGGAAATCCCTGGCCGCTTCCCGCGATTGGATCTTCTTTGTTGAGGGAATGGCCTTGCACCTGGAGCTTGATGAAGCGCTGCTGATCCTTCAATACTTCATGGGTTCCCACTTAAGACAGCAGGCGGATAGAGGCGACCTGAGCGTTTACCGGTTCCTGTTCGATCTGCGGCGGCTGCAGGAATTGTTGGACCAACCTGAGGCTAACCCCGAAGAGTTCGAATTGCGCGCGGCAGTTCTCATCAGTTCCTTGTTCTTCAATCCGCTTTTTGGACGCCAGGCGGGGCAGGCGAAGGAAGAAGTGTTCGATTTCGAGAATTATAAAGGGTGGTTCAGGGAACTGATGGAGAGCGTCGAACAGACATTCAAAATCCAGGCGCCGCAAAAGATCATTGCCCGCATGATCGAGCGGGTGCTGCGGGAGCACCGGGACATTCTCTTTGAAGCGGACGGCTCCCTGCCGCTCAACCTGCGGTTCAGCGAGCAAGGGATCAAGGAATTCGGATATAAGACGGCCGAGCAGGTGCTAGAACTGTTTATCGAATCTTTCTTCGTCAGGCGGTATGGCATGCTCAGATTCAATGAGCTGCCCACGATCCGGCAGATCATCCGGGGCAATCACCCGGTTTGGATCGGGTTCATGCAAGCCTTTATGGCCGAGCTGCCGGACGGTTATCTGGAATATCTTTATAAGATCCGTGATTGGATCACCTCGGATGAATTCGCAAACCTCCAAGTGCATTCTATCGCCGGCGTCGAAATGTTCATCCTGGTTTTGGTGCTGGCCCCGTATATCGGCGATTTAACACTGTTCTTTACGGGGCTGGCGATGGCGGCGCAGGGGGATTTCAATCGCGCAGCCTTCTCTCGAACGCTCGGAGAAACGAAAGCCGCCCAATTTGCCGAATACCTGCAGCGGGAGCGATTGGAGGATTATCCTCGACTGATCAGTTACTTTACACCGGCGGTCATCGATGTCTTGCTCGCCGACCCCGCCCTTCGGCCGGTCTTCCTGCGGGTGCTTCCGCAAGCGGTTCTGGGAAGACTGGAAGGCCTCGACACCGCTGCCGTAAGCGAGATCGGAGGCGAAGCGATCCTGCATCAGCACAGCGTGTTCTCCGTCGGTTCCGCCGCAGTGGCCGAGAAGAACCTGACCTTCGATCCCGAATACAGGATCATCATCGGTGTCACGGACCGTGAAAGCCAGAAAACGCTGTTCGGTCGTTACCGGGTGGCCAATGGGCGCACGGTGTACTTTCCGCTCGCGGATGGAACGTGGCTGGGCGTCAAAGGGGCCGGGCAATTCTTCAGTGATCCGCGGCCGTTCTACTGGAACTTCGACCGCTATGAAGGTCTGTTGCCGTACTCCGAGGCCCTCGATGCGCTTAAGGGCCGGGAGAAGATCGCGAAGGATCCGAGCCGCTGGGTGCAGATCCTGGGCATCCGTCAGATCCTCATGGCCCCGGACGAAGGGGGACGATTGACCTATTTCAAGGAACTTTCGAACGAACCCTTCATGGCCGCTCTGGCCTTCACCCGGGTGCTGACACCTCACCGACTGAGCAAATTCCCGCAGTTATTGAACATTGATCCGGAGCTGAAAGATCTGCGCCAACGGATGTCCCCGGCGCTCGTTCGTCTCGGACTGTTGGAGGCGGGCACCGTGATCTCGCTGGACGGCTTGATGATCCACATCACGCGGCAGCTTGGATTAAGCGAAGCGGACAAGCAGAATGCCGGTTACACCAAACAAACGATTCATGAACAGGATTTCTTGATGTCGGGCCAGGAAGGGGATATCGATGAATTGGAACCATCCTGGCAAGAGAATGGTGAACTTGATGTACTCGGGATCAGAGTAAAATTAAAGGTCCTGGCGAAGATGGTCCTGGAGACCGCCGAATACCGGAACTTGCCGCGGGTTTTCCCGCAGCCCGGGGAAGCCTATAAGGCCTTATGGCAGTCCTATTTCAGCGGACTGGAGGATCGATATCTGCGGCAGTGGTTCATCCAAAAAGAAAAAGGTATTCCGATGGTGGTCAGGACCGTTACGGAATCGGAGGGGCCCTTGGACCTGGGTC
>JAHFFX010000006.1:0-30326 GCA_023247755.1 Candidatus Omnitrophota bacterium
TCAACACGCACGAAGTGCCACGTGCCGCGTGTTTTTCCGGGAGAAACCGGATTCTGCCAACCATAGACGACGTGGTAGGGAAGTTCCGTATCCTGCGCCGCGCCAAACCCCACGCATTGTCCGAGGCCTATCGCCTTATCCACGCGCTTGCGTTCACAAATGAGATTCTCTACGGGGCTGTCCACCACCCCGGCCAGCGTAAAGACCCCATCCGGCCCATTGAGGAACAAGGAGAACTCCTTGGAAATGTTTTTGGAGATGCCATACAGTTTGCTGGCCCCGGTATCTATCTCTTTCAGGAAATTCCCCCGGTGAATAAACTTGGTCCCCTGATTGTGGGCTTCAAAAACGCTATTGTAAAGATCGGTATCAAAATCCCACCGAGACTTGCCATCCGGTCCGGGCGCCGCCTCCACGCAATCCCCCTGGGCCATAATCCAGGAGGCAAAAACATCTTCATAAAATGGATCCCCGTCCCCAAAGTGATGACAGGTTTTCAATGACTGCCGCTGAAGATCCTCAAATTCGCAAAAAGGCGGCTTCGCGACCAGACAATTATTATCGGCGCAGCCAGCGGCACAGTAATAAGTACTGCATGCGTTGCAGTCTATGTTGGTCCCGAGCGAAGATCCCAAAACCGGCCCACCCGAATGGGTGCCATTGGCAAGATCCGCCAACATGCAAGCATCGTAATTGCCTTGACACACGGCCCGATCCGCAATCAGAGCAACCCGGCAGGCGTCTTGGCAGGCGGGATCGGGCTGTAAGCCGGGACGAATATCATTGAGGGTAACGTCACCACATAAGGCCACACAGCCGGTGTAAGTCGCTTGCGCATTCCCCACACATAAAGTGTAAGGTGGCGAACAAGGGCAAACCCCCGGATTCTGGACCACATCATCGCAATCTTCCTGAACCCTGGCAAGTTCCACGTTGTTGATATCCAATGCCTTCATGTCGCATTTCACAACGTTCCAGCACTTCTGAAAATTACAACTGCAAGTCAAAATTGGCGGGCCGGGGTTGCAAGCAGGCAAGCTTTCCTGAAGAGAGGCCGCCACTTGCTCGCAAGTGAGCGTGGGTGGGCTGCCGGGACACCCCGTACCGAACTCCCGGCAGTCCGTAAAACCGCCGGCGCCCAGAAACCCATAGTCCTGGCAACTCGCATAGAGTGTCCCGAAGAAGGAGCCGCCGCGGAGGCACCAATTTTGATTTTTTGTACACTCGACGGGATTACACAAGGACCCTGGGCAAAAACATCCATAATAGGGGTCCCCGCCTGGAGGATTGACAGCCAACAAACAATTCGTACAGTCCAGGACCCTAAAATCACATTGCGCCTCTTTGTTGAGGCAAGTCTGCGCGACATTGAGGCAATCCTGTTGACGTACCTGACAATTGTAGTTCTGGCCGTCGCAAGTATTCAAGTCTGGGGTCGCGTCGAGCCTTCTGCTGCAGTTCTGCAACGCCATATAGGTCGGCCAGTCCGGCTCCAAGGGGACGTCCCCGAAGACCGGATATTCGTTCGGTGGGCCATTCTTAAATCTTGCCGGTCCAGTCCAGGGCGTCGGCCCGGCGTGACGGGCAGATATGCCGCAAGACTTATCCCATTGAATATAATCTACGCAAGAGTTCGCGCTCAGACAGGTCTTGAACATTTCCGTATCCGCAGGATACCATGCCGAGGGCTTTCGGTCATGCGGAACGACAAAGGAATTGGTGTCGAACCCGGGTATCAATGATCGAGGCAGGATTCCGCAGTCCTTCGAGGAACAAGGATCCCAGGTGGGCGGAATTCCGGGAAGGCGTCCGGAATCAAAACAAGCGGCGAATCGAGCCGCATTGCCATCGACATTGTAAACAACGTCGACCGGAATGACCGGGGGCCCCGGGGTCGCCCAGCGCGTGAAGGTGGTGGCCGGCGCATAATCAGGTCCGGCTGGGGCAAAAGTCTGGGGATTGAACATTTGTCCCGTAGCGTTAAAAAGCAAACATTCGGCGATCCCGATGGGATTACCGGGAATATAAGAGGGATTGTTTTTCGCATCTGGGCCATAGAATGGGCCATAAGAAGGGCCACCCAGAAAAGAGGCGCCCTGCCAGGCTTCCCCGATCCGAAAAATACCGTTTGGTTGCACTACACCGACCTCCCCCACCAAGGGAACACCGAAGAAATCACCTCCCGTCTTCACCCCGGGACAGATGCCATCGATAGCCCCCGTGGCAGGATCGTAAACCTCGCCTGGCTTGGCACCTAAAGAAAGTTGCGCAGGGGCGGGCGGGGCGAGAGCGGGAGGGATGGGTTCGCCCGGGACACACCAGACCTCATTGCACTCATCCCGGTTGACCCCGGGATCATTATTCCTTTCGCCGATGAACGAACGGTCGAGCCAGGTTGCCAGATTATCTCGGTAACCGCCGAAAAGATCCCGCCAACTATGCAGAACACCCGCATCCTCCCGGTTGACGACTCCATTCGGACACCCGCCGCCGGGACAGGCCTCTTCAAACCAGGTCGCTCCTTCGTCATACCAACTCTTGAATTGGCTCGTTAGTTGTTGGGCCGGCAGATCAGAGACCACTTTCGCCCAACTGATAAAATCCCCGGACCCATAAATGAAATCATCCAGACTATCCTCCGTCCATAGGGACCAGTCTAAAGGACCCGGCGGGAGGGTTCTATACTGCGGCTCTGTGAGTTCCGTGACACCCAGCTCTGGCGGATCGATACAATTACATTCCACAATATCGTTCAAGGCGGGATTCGGGTTGTTCCCGATCATGCACTGACCATGTCTTGGGCACATTGCAAAATACGGCCATCCGGCACTGCAATAGCGGTCCGCGCCCGGTTTCCAGGGATAACTTTGCACATTCGGTCCCAATGGAATAATCGGACCAATGAATTTCGGCAGATCTATCGCGCAATTCTTGGGGTCCGTCGTCAATTGATTCTTGAAATTCTCCACTCGATCCGGAACACAGGCGGTCGTGTTGCAGGTGCCATGCCCTAAACCATCCACCCACGTACTACCGCTATAGGAAAGCGTGGCCGGATCGATCTCCAGCTTCAGTTGAACCGGATAATTCAGCGGAAGATTTCCCAAAGGCAGGGTCGTGTCCATAAGGGCGGGATTGCCGTCATAGGGCTCGGGGCACGGAAGGCTTCCGGGAACAATGAGATCTGCCGGATCGTAATGATACCAATGACAGGTGCCTTCTTGGCCGACCGGCCAGGTAGTCGCTGTTAGATCTCCGTTAAACGCTACATTAAGCGAGTCGCTTAAATCCAGCCCCCATTCGCTGATCTTATAGAGGAACGGAAACACATTGACCTGAGGCAGTTCCGTATGGGTTGGGCCGCTTGTATCCCAAGGATGGGTATCGTTCAACCGATAGCGGTCGAATGTAACTCCGGCAATGAGATTGGTCACCCCGGCCCTATCATCCTGCATCAACGGTGGGAAAGCATACTCTCCTTTGGATTGCAATTTGTAGCTGCGGCTCTCATCATCCCGCCCCAGCCGGCCGCGGATCGATAAAGCGGCCAGGTCCCGCTCATCTTCCCAGTAAGGGTCGTAGATCCACTTATAATCATTCCCGAAAGGATCGCCCCCCGGTGGTGTGGCATCGAACGGGTCTGGTCCGTTGGCGCGGAAGCTCCCGTCCTTGTTCCGATTCCCGCAAGTCATGGCTGTCCCGCAATAATATCCGCTGTCCAAGTCCGGCTGGGTAAAAATGGTGTTGTTCGAATCATAACAACACTGTGGGCGATATTTCCAGCGCTTCCGGCCGAATTCGTCCCTCAGTTCATCGCCGTTGGTATCTAGCAGCACCTCATCGCTGATACAACAGGGGTTGCAATAGGAGGGAATGATCCGGGCGGTGCCGCCGATCGGGCTAGGATCATAGACCACCGTAGGATCCAAACAACAAGGATGATTAAAAGGGGCGGTATAATTGGCGGGGACCGAGCAATCCACCGGGTGATAAAGTTCGAACAGAATCTTGCGAAGCTCTTTCTGAAAATCCCGAAGGACTTTTACGTTAAGACCGGGCGCACCCTTCAAACGGTTCGTATAATAATAAGAGAACCGGCTGACCGTATCACTGTCGCTGGTATAGGTCATCTGGTCCATATCAATATCGTAATTGTCAGGAACGACCAGTGGATCGGTCACCGCCGCCTGCAACGCCACCTGGATACCTTGCTCGACAAACCGATCGACGGAGGGAACATCCGCCATCAGTCTGTCCCAAAGCTTGCTGATCCCTGGACTGACCATGGCCACCTGCATGACCGCCCCGATCGACGCCATGACCAACCCGATAATGGCCAAGACCATCAGAATCCCGCCCACCGGGGCCAAGATAACCCCAACAATGGCGATCCCTACCTTAAGAAGCGCCGCAAAAAATCCCGTAAAGGCGCACACGCTGGTGTCGTCCTTGGCATGTTCTTCTCCGCCCAACTGGACCTGATATAGACTTTCGGAATAGCTTGCCATGGCCGAGGCCATGAAGCTGGCGCTGGTGGATGAGCCGATCTGGGTGAGGGTTTTGTGCTGGGCGATTCGCCCGAGATTGAGGGTTACGGCATACATCATAAGAGCGATCGCCGTAATAAAAATAAGGATGAGGGCCACCTGCCCGTTGCGCCGCAGCCGGCCCGGGGCGTCCCCGCCCCGCTCCCGATAAAACGCGGTCGACCAGCCACGGCCGAGACAGGCAGGGAATTCAGCAAATCTTCGGAAGAATGTTTTGCGTGCTTGTTTCAATTCCGAAACTCCAGCCCATTATTGGTCAATACGCGTATCTTTTGTTATCTTACCATCTATTAAATACCAAGCTCATTCTTTTCGTTTTGTAATAATTCGAAACAAGCTGTCGAGCCGGGCCGCTGACGTTGACCGCCGCGGGGTCCCAATTCTCATCGATATTCATCGTCAGGTCGGTTTCCGAGGCCAGTCGTCTTTCGGCCAAGTCCAACCCCGCCCAACGGAACGCCTTGACAAGCCCATACATCAGGACCGCCACGATGATCAAGCAAAAGGCGAATTCGACGGTCACCTGACCAACTGATCTTCCCGTAAACCGTTTCATATCGGCTCATTCCTGGATTTATCGCCCGGGACTTTCATGCTCCTATGGCCCGCTCACATCCGTGATCCATTTGTGACCCCGGCGGTCATGCACTTGGCTGCGCACATAAAGCATAAACGTGGTCTCATCAAAACAGGTCTGCTGGATATTCGGGATCCCATCGGCATCCGGAATGCTCGACGTACAGTTATTGCAGGCTTCCACCGCCGGATTCTGATCCGTGTTAGGTTCATGGTTGGGAACATCCCACCAGGCGGGGGTGCCATTTCCACACAACCTTCCGGTATCGTTGGACAGCTGGATGAACCGCCAGATGATATCCACCTGATCTTTCTTTTGCACACTGCGCACCGTCGTGTTCGTTTCCGGATTGTAAAGTTTCCCCTCCAGGATCTGGAGATAGGTCCCATTTTGGGTATAGGTAAACATTTGCATATTTTCCTTAAGACCCGGCGGATTAAAGGGATTGGCCGGCGGCTCCGATACATCAAGATCCCCCTTTTGCTGATCGATGACCCACACTTTATTGATGACCGCTTTAGGCTTGTCCTTGTTCTTGCCTTCGGCGGCATCATGAGTGGTATACCTGCGGCCGAGATTATCCTCCATTTCCAGGATCTGTTCTTCCTTTCGATCGCCATCCACATCGATGCTGTTATTTTTCCCGGAATCCAGATCGATATCAATGGTATTGGCGTATACAGCGTTCCATTGCCAGGCGAAATTTGTCCGAAAGGCAGGATCTACCGGAGGGGTCCCAACATTCCAGTCCAAGTCGAACCGCTGGACGGCGGTTAACTGATAATCCGGGATACTGTTAACGCAGGAATCAAATGAGACCTTGCAGGCCAGAAGACAGCCGTTGATATCCGGTGAGGAGGCACACGAGGTATTACAGATGGTCTGATTGTTGACGCAAGTAGTCTGACAGCCACCCGTAGCGCACTGACAAGGATCGACGGAACAAAAACCGGGGTCAGTCGTATTGGGATCGTTCGGATTGAGCGCCGCTCCGCCGTTGGGAACAATTTTAAAGAAGCGCTGGCAGGGTATCCCCGGGAGCTTGCTGCCGCAATCGAGGGGAGACCATCTTGGAACTCCCCCCGGACCGTCGCTCCCTGGATCGGAAGATACGTCATATAGCTCGAATCCCGCCGTGGTAAAGGTAAAATGTTGGCCGTTGACGAAAACATCTTGAACGGGGATGTTCCACACCTCGCCGAAATCGATCTGCTTGAAAAGGTTCTTGCTGAAGGTGGCGTTGACGCTCAGAGAATATGGCGTGCGGGTCTGGGCCCCGTACTTGTTCGCATCGGGTGTCGTTCTATCTTCGATGAACAGAAGGCTTGCGGTCGCCCGGGACATGTCCCCGGATTTATCAATGACCTTGCCGCTGGAATCCGTGACCTGGTGCATGGAGGATTCGAAAGATTTCGCGAACGCCATGCGCATGGCCCGGAGATATTCATTTTGCAGAAAATTATTGTTGACCCAAGAGCGGATCATGGCACCTAAAACAAAAATCAAGATACGTCCAAAAATGGCCAATGCCTTGGCCAGACATGGAAAACCCCTCTATGGATTATAAGCGTCTACGGAAATAAATCCGCTCTTGGTTTCCGTCGCATTGGAGTGATCTTCCCGCATTGTCCAGAAGCCGTTGGTAGAATTAATGATATAGACGCTCGTATTGGAATAACCGGTGGTCGCATAGGTAACGCTGCTGTTGCCGTATCGGGGATCGTATTGGTCGCCCAAATCGTCCGCCGTCTGTTTCCATCGTCCCTGCAACCCCCGTTTGACATAATCGCCAACCGCAATGAAAGCCCCGATAATGATGATGATCAAAACCGTATATTCCAGCGTGGATTGGGCCCGGCTTCTGAGTTTTATCATTTTATTAATGATACCTGTTGGTAAATCCTAAATTCGATTTTGAATTTGTGATACTTGCATCCGAATCATCATAACCATAAGAGATGATCCCGATATCTTCGGTAACATTCTTGCTGTGAGCAAATTGGGTCGTTTGATAATTTTCCATCAGATAACCGCTTAAAGGCGTGACTCGCTGTTCGGCATTCTGCTGGGGGGCTATCTGATCGGCCGTTAATTTCACGACGGCCTGGATACCCCGACGGAACAAGGGGCTTACCGCGAAAAAAATCGCTGCAGCCAGCCCTACAATCATAACATATTCCGTCATGCTTTGTGCTCTTGGAGATCTCATTTTCGATTGTTCCGCTATGGGGCAGGAATCGTGCCCTAATCCGCATTGACTGGAGGTAATTGTAAGGTCACTCCCGTGGAGGTTGTCACGTTATCAAACACCTTGCGAAAAACACCGGTGCGTCCTCCGCCCAGAAGCTGCTCCTGCTCCGAGACCTCCCGGTTGGTAAAGCTTTCTGAATTGGCGTAATACGGCTCATATTCCAAGCGCAGCTTCCCAACCGCACCGGTCGCCAGCTTGGTCGCCTTGACGGTATTGATCATATACTTTCGGGCGTCGTATATCCGGCTCTGCAGGGCCCGGACCATGTAGATCGACATGGAAACAACAATTCCGATGGCGATAAAGTAGATTATGACGTGCTCGGTGAATATCTGCGCTTTATTTCGCCTCATCTGCCACAGCATAGGCCCGCTGCTTTCTTCCTCGAAACTGATGTTTGCAACACCAATGGATTGCAATTTGCCTCATTTGAACTTATTGAACCGGAAGATTTCTTTTCTTCAGGCGCCATCAAAACAAATGGCTTACCCGAGATTTCTCTCAGGTAAGCCATTTGTCCCTTATCCGATACGCATAGTCGGATAATTATGGTGTCTTCCCCCAGAACTCCTGCTCCATGTTGATAATGTTCTGCGTCATCGTGGTGATGGTCGCTTCGTTGGTGCGCAACTGAGAATTCGTTACGCCCGACATGAACGTATCTTTCGTGGAGCTGCTCACCGTTGTCGACTTAGTGACATTGGTGTTCCCAGGAGAAAACTGATCACCGATATCATCGGCGGCGCTCCGCAAACGGCCCTGAACGCCTCTCTTCACATACACCTGAATGGCGAGCAAAGCGCCGATGATGATGATGATCAACACGGCATACTCGAGAGTACTTTGCCCTCTCATTTTTCTTAAGAATTTGAACATTGAGTATCCTCCTTTAATCCGAAAACAGTTAACTCAGACCTTGCCAGTTATTCGGCGTTGAGGCCGTTGTACAACGACACCTGGAAACCACCGGTTTCCCGAGTACGATTGGAGTTCTCGGAATAACCAGTTGTCTGAGGAGTGAACAAAACGGACTCAGTTGAATTACGCAGAATGCCGTAATCCGACTGCAGGTAGTAAGGCTCATACTGAGTCGTGTTCCCGCCCAAACCAGTGGTTTGGCCGACAAGGTACTGAGAGGCGTCGCGGATCCTGGCTTGCAGGGTTCTTTGCGCATAGGTCTGCATGGCGATAATAGCAGCGACGACCAGCGCAATCAGCAACGCGTATTCAGCGGTGTTTTGACCTTTTTTATTTCCATTTAATTTTCTGAACATTTATGTCACCTCCATAAGAGTATACACGTAAACAACGAACCTGAATTACGGCGACATCGGCTGTGAGGTCGAAAGTCGCCCGGCCATGTTGATCATACTGTTGGTCGCACTGTCAAGGGTCTGATTCAACCGGGATCTGAAGATACCGGTCGGGCCCAAGAAAACGAGAATAATGGCGACGACGGCCGTTACCAGAATTATGTATTCCAAGGTACTTTGACCTTTTTTGTTCTTGAACATTAGTGATCCTCCTTGACTAAAACATTAACCTTAAACGGCGCCCCAAAGCGCCGGTCTTCAGTCATTTTGGAATTCGTCTTCAATCATCTTCTGAGTTGCCTGAACGGATCGAAACACGTAGGTGCTCATGGCGATCATGGCGGCCGCCACTAAAGCCGCGACAATGGCGTATTCTATTAGGTTTTGACCTTTTTTCTCTCTCGTTAGCCTCATCGCGTTGCGCCTTCCGTGTTCGGAAGATGACCTTCGGCCCTGCCCTCCCTCAACCCAGGAAGGTCCGAACCCCACAGCCGGGCCAGTCTATTTACCGAAGCTTTTAAGGGCTTCGGTACGGCCAGCCTTGATCTATGCTCCCAACCGCTTAAAATCCGGAACAAAGACCCGCTCTTGCCGAATAAAACACCTTGCGGTGTCGAAATACAATTTATGTCAAAAGAACCCTTTGCTCACCCGCCCTTGGCCTCAAAAATACTGGTAAGAACGACGGGCTATTCGCCAAGCCATTTCCTCCCAGCGAGACCAACAACTGAGACAGGTAAAGCAGGCACGTTCCCAACAAAAAACCCGGCATTCATTTCGCTATGCGAATAAGTACCGGGCAAAATAAACAACGGCAACGCGGTTGCCGCTTTAAAATTCCCTCTCCCAAAGAACAAGGAGATAATGTCACTCAGTAAAATCCCGAAATTTTTCATTATTTTTATAAATCCTTATTTTTTTGAAAATCGGCCCTATAAATATAACATATGGTCTTTTGAGGTGTCAAGGAACAAAATCGACCGCTCCCACTTTTCTAGCTGGTTTATGCGGGAAATGAAAGCGCCTTCCTGTAAAAAGGGGGGGTCTCGGGTAGGGTAAAAAGCTCAAGCCCAAGCCATACGCAGCGAAAGACCGGCTGGATCGGTAATAGCGCTTTCGTTGAGCTTGCGCATGGCATATTCGGCTTCTTGCCGAAACTGGGGTTCAGGCGGTGGAATAAGCCGAATCCGCCAGCCAAAGGTATCTTTGCTCAAATATCCGGCCATGCCGTAGAAGCGTTCTCTCATGAGGTTGGGGGCAAGTCCTTGACACGCTGAAGGGAAAAATTGCCTCCGGGTATAGGCCTCAAGGTCTTGCCACAACTGCCGAACCTGACTGGAAGCGCTCTTGGGCGTTTCCAGTGGATCAGAATCCGAGTTGGAAAGCTCCCGATGGCTTCCAGAAAACGAGAAGCCCGGGGTCGCCGGTTGCCCAGGAAGTAGCAGGCTTTTCGCCCCCCCGGCCAGCACATTGGGCCAACGCCCCAGAAAAGCGGAAACCAACTGTTCCCCTTTCATTTCTCCGTCGAGAACGTTGGTCATGAATCCAACTTGGGGAGACTCCTGCGGGGATAAGCTCAGCAAAAACGCCCGCAGTTCAATATCCCGCCCAATCGCCTCTCTACACCGCAAGTCCACTTTTCTTTCGAAGAAATATGCATGGACCCCCAGTTCCGGTACAAAGACCGATTTGACCTTCCCGGCCAGATTTTCCGCTAGATTGCGGAATTCCCGATGGTGCGCACCGAAACCGGCCAAAAAATTGCGCCGGCGCGACGGTAGAATATGGAATTCGGCGAATTCTTCCTGCCGGGTGTCTATAAGGGCAATTTTTGAGATCTGGCGGCCCGGAATGTTCTCAAAAGCGGCGAGAAAGTCAAGAAAAGAGTGTGCTATGCTTTCCTGGCCAGGTATGCTTTTTAAAATCATAGATTGGACATTATTAATAATATCTCTCGATGTAATTTCAATAACCTTATTATTTGCAGATGTTATATCAGAATGGACATTTGATATCCAAACCGTATTGAACCGGGCATCGATTGAGAACTCCATTCGGTTCTCTAATGTAAAACGGATGCTGTTGATCTCGGCCAACCATTGAAGCTTTTCACTGGTTAATCTAAATCCCAATTCAAAGGCCTGTTCCTCCATCCGAGCCTCTAATCTCACTAGTAAGTCCGTGCTTAAGGAGCGGGGGATCCCCTGCAGGGCCCATAATCCGGAAAGAGTATACTGTCCAAGATTCTTCGCAGAATCCATTCCAAAGGACGGCAAATACAGCAGGACTTCCGCTATATTGGCCTCTTCTGCCGAGACCAGCGGTTGATTCTTAAGCAGAACGTCACCCAGCATAGGCGTTGAGGACAATTCCCATTGGGCCGCTTTCAAGAAGAAATTTCCCATACCGTCATGATAAACCCCGGAATCGGAAACCGACAACGGTTTCTCGCTCGAGAATTGCAATTCCGCGGTCTCTGCTTTTTCTTCTTTTGGCGGCTCGAACGTCAGGACGAGTTTTTCCGATCTTGGGGAAGCAGGCACATCTGCAGAGGACGCCCTTTTCTCGGGAGCCGGTATTGCCCGCAGTTCCTTTTTCGGTACAACTTTACGTTTTCTCGGCGGAGTTACGGCTGTTTTGGGCGGGTCGAATTTTTCTGGGAGCGACTTGGGAAGGATTGGGGCCGAAGCGGCCGTCGACTCAACCGGAGGGCCACTTTCTATCTGAGGCATACCGGACGCGCCCGGGAAAAGCAGAGCTTTCTTTTGCGGGGGAATTTGGAACTTCTTGATGGATTGCCCGGAGTTAGGTTTTCTTCCGATGGGGTCGCTTAAATTCGCGCCTTTAAGAATGGCATTGATGGAAGATTTGGAAATTTGAACTTGAAACTGTTGCGCCAGCAGATCGACCAAGCTACGGCAACTCACCCGGGGATTTTCCTGCTTTTGGTTGAGGATGAAATCGACAACCTCCGGCTTTAATTTATGAGTAACTCCCATGGCTCTCTATCTGGACATTTTCTTGAATAAAAATGGTCTCTTTGGACATTTACCGGCTACAGTATAGCATTGAAGGCCTTATCGTCAAGAATAAAGACCAGCGCAACCCTCCGGTTTTTTGCTTGCCAGCGGGAGACATCATTGATAAGCTTATTTTAACCCGCGGACACGATGCCTATGAAACGCTGCCCCTATTGCTTCGAATCGCTGAAGTTCAAACAGAACATCTGTCCCCATTGCGCCCAATTCATCATCGATGACCTCATCGAGGTCGATTACGAACCGGCCGACACCAAACGCTGTATGTTCTGCGGAAAAAATATCCTAACGGAAGCCGTCGTATGCCGGCACTGCCATCGGTGGCTCGACGAATTGAATGATGCCCTCGAAGAGAATAACGAAAAGTGAAGCGGAGAAGAACTGTCCGGCTTGGGCAAGAAAACGTGGATTTGACAAGCGGTATGGCTTTCAGGACTTAAACGTTTCCATCTTCAGCCGATCCCCAAGCTGGGTCCGGGAAGAATCAATCGCCCCCGGTGCCAGCTCAACGGCGCATTGCGCTTCCCAGAAGATCGGGCTCAAACCATAGGGCCGGATATTTCTTACCAACCCCACCACACGGTTATCCCCGTCGACAAAGATCACATCGATCGCAAATCGCATAAAGAACATATGGATCTGCTGGCAGCGTGTGATCACCAGCGCCTCTTCTGATCCAATGCTGGCGCGCCCCATAAGGCCCTTGAGGCGAGCGCCAAAGGTATTTGCGACGTTGACCCGGCGGGCGATCAGCGAGTTTTGCGAGACATTGGTAATCATGTCGAGTAATCCGCCTTCGCTGAATGTTTTTATGTTTGGTAGGCCTTCGCCCCACTAAGCGGGGTTTCAGCGGATTTCGTCAAAAAACGCAGGAGGTCCTGAGCATAAACCGGGGAGCTTATTTGGCTTGAAAGACGGATTTATTGAGAGGGATCCCACGCATCACCAAGTCCTGATAGGCCAAAGGAATATAGCCGGTAGGCTTGAACTCGCCGATCACACGCCCATCGTTATCGACGCCCTGGCGTTCGTAGAGGAAGATGTCTTTCATGTTGAGCTGATAATCTTCGGTAAGGCCGGCGAGCTCCGTGATCCCCGTGATCTTTCTGGTCCCGTCGGAGAAGCGGGCCACATGAACAATAAAGTGGATGGCGGAGGAGATCATTTCGTGCATGGCGCGCAGGGGAAGATCGATCCCCGATAAGAGCATC
This sequence comes from Candidatus Omnitrophota bacterium, assembly GCA_023247755.1. Lineage (GTDB taxonomy): Bacteria > Omnitrophota > Gorgyraeia > Zapsychrales > JAHFFX01 > JAHFFX01. The sequence goes on from JAHFFX010000006.1 coordinate 12,938, forward strand.
ATGGAGCTCAGACGCACCAGCACGTCGCGGGTGGAATTGGCGTGGATCGTAGTAAGAGACCCGTCGTGCCCGGTGTTCATGGCCTGTAACATGTCCATGACCTCCGCCCCCCGGCACTCGCCGATGATGATGCGGTCGGGACGCATTCTCAGGGTATTGATGAACAGATCCCGAATGCCGATGGCGCCCTTACCTTCCACGTTGGGTGCGCGCGACTCCAGCCGCACCCAGTGGCTGTGGGCCTTGAGACGCAGCTCGGCGGCGTCCTCAATGGTGACGATCCTCTCTCCATCAGGAATGAAGAGCGAGATGACGTTCAACAGCGTGGTTTTCCCGGCGCCGGTGCCCCCGGAAACAATGATGTTCTTGCGGCCGAGGATAGCGGCGTTAAGGAATTCCGCCATCGCTTCGTTAAGACTTTTGTATTTGTATAAAAGGTCCTCGACGGCCAAACGGTCTTGGCTGAACTTGCGAATCGTGATCATGGGGCCGTTCAACGAAATCGGACGGATGACCGCGTTGATACGCGACCCGTCGGGCAGGCGAGCGTCGACCATCGGAACGGACTCATCGATGCGCCGCCCAAGCGGCGCCACGATACGGTCGATAATGGTGCGCACTTGGGATTCCGAAACGAACCGCCGGTTGGTTAAGATCAACTTCCCGTTCTTTTCAATATAGATCTCTTCTTTGTTGTTAACGAGAATGTCTGTGACCTCCGGGTCGGCCAGAAATTCCTCGATGGCGCCCAGACCCAGGGTCTCGTTGACCACCTCTTTCACCATGCGAGCCCGCTCCTCGTGAGAGGAAATCATGGCGCCGGCCTCTTCCGTCAACAAGTTGCTGACGATTTTCTCTGCGTGGGTCTTGATCTTGGCGAACTGCTGCGGATTGCTCAAGGCCTCCGGCGTTAACTCCCGAGTATCTATCCTTTCGACCAGTTTCTCATGGATCTTCTTCTTGAGCTTGAGTATCTCGTCTTCTTCGGCCGAATATCCCCCGTACTCGATCCCTTTGCCGGGCTGTTGAGCGACGCCGAACTTATCCCAAAAATCGCTTGGTTTCGACAGGTCTTCGGTGGTCCTTAATTTGGCGATCTCCGTCGCCTGTATGAAAACGCCTTCTTTCGACAAATCCTTGAGCATTGCATTGAAAGCATCGGTCACCGGACTCTTGGGGCTGTCGACTACCACCGGGACCCCCCGGTTTAAGGCCATCCCGACCGCTTTGCCGTCGGAAGGAATGCGGGCAAAAATATCGCAGTTGAGAGCGGTACGCACTTCCTGCCAAGCGACCCCGCCGCGGCTCTCCGCACGATTCAAAACGAGCTTGACCATGCTTAAAGGAAAGTGAAGGCTCTGCAAAACTTCCAGGGCCCAACGGACCTGATACACCGCCAAAATATCCGGCGTGGCCACCAAAAGGATCAGATTGGAATAATCAAGGATTGTGATGAGCGTTTCGCTGAAGGCCTTGCCGGCATCGATCAGGATATAATCGTAGGCCTGGGTGGCCTTCTTCAGAAACGGCTTGATGCTATCGGCCGTGATATGGCCAATCTGCCTGGTGTGAATGACCGCGGGAAGGAAATCGATGCCGCTCGAGTGGGAGATGACGTACTTCTTGATGAGGTTGGCTTCCTTGGACTGTTCGACCTCGGAAAGCAGGTCGACGATGGCATAGCGGGGAGCGAGATTCAGCATCCGCGCCATATCCTGGACCGCCTGAAAATCCATATCGACGAGCAGCACCCGTTTGCCGGAAAGCGCCAGCGTCGTCGCTAAATTAACCGCAACAAAGGTTTTTCCGACGCCACCTTTGTTGCCGAAAACCGTAATGGTCCTTGATTCCATAAGATCTTATTGACTTTTTCTTCTAAATTGCAGTGATAGTCAATGAAGACCTTTTCTTTGCTGATAATCTGGGAATTACGCTGAGGAAGAAAAGGTCAATTGCTCTTAAGGCTGTAAACGATCGGTATCGTGATATTAACTTCCTGCAGATCTGATTCGGAAGGAAACTCGGAATACGGCGCAAGCGTCTTGGCCGTCTTGAGAGCACATTCGTCGAAGAGCTCATAACCGGACGATTCCTTGACCCCTGCGTACGCAAGCGTCCCATTGCGCAAAATGTGAAGCGCCAATTTCACTGTGCCTTCCCAGCCGTTCACTCTGGCTTCCTCGGGATAAACAATCGATTCCGCAATGCGTTTTTGCACCATTTCCGAATAAGCGACCCCGCCCGGCAAGAACGCATTGGACGATAGGTCCTTCGGGTTTATTCCAGGCTCACAGACCCCATCCGGAACCACCGGTTTTTGGCTGTAAACAATTGGTATGGTCACGATCAACTCTTCGAGGCTTAGCCCAGGAGGGAAGGCCTCGTAAGGAGCCAGGATTTGCGCAGTATTAAGCGCATCATTATCGAAAACATCATGTCCCGAAGATTCCTTAACTGTTGCATCCGCAAGAGTTCCGTCTTTAAGAATATGCAGGGCCAGCTTAACCGTTCCTTCCCATCCTTTTTCTTTCGCTTCATAAGGGTAGGCGATCGATTCCGAAATTTTCTTTTGGATCGCCTGAACATAGGGAGCCATGTCTTCGGTAACGCCGCTGACTCCGGAAGGCGACCCCGGGGGATTCAAATGGGCCTTATCGGAAACGCTCAGCACTCGATCGCTTTCTTCAAGGCCCGAGGCCCCTTCTTCAGCTGAAGCGCTCACTTCCTTGCTTTCATCAACGGACATCGCAGGAAGATCCATCAATTGCTTTTCCGAAGCTTGGGTTGTCTGTGCAGCACTTTCCGATTTTTTCTTTTCGGCATCGCTATCCCGCTGGCGAATGATGGTAGGCGTCAAGGAAATGACCATTTCGGTTTCTGCATTCGTAAGCGGAGCGTGGTTTCGGAAAACGAACCCGACGATAGGGATGTCGCCAAGGAATGGAACTTTCGTAACCGAATCGGTTTCCGTATGTTTGATCAAACCCGCCAGCACCACCGTCTGGGAATTGTCCAATACCAGCTGCGTTTGCGCATTACGGGTCGTAAAGGCCACGTTTTCTCCGACGGCATTAGCGGCGTCGATATCTCTAATATCGACATTCACATTAATCTCAACCTTATTGCCATTTTTGATGGTCGGCGTGACCGTCATCGTAATCCCATAATCCTTGAAGGTGACGTTTTGTTGAACATTGCCGCCGGAACTCGTCGTGGTCGTGGCGATGGGAATTTCTCCTCCGACCTGAAAGCTGGCCTGTTTTCCATTGATGACCACCAGTTTCGGCTTGGAAAGGATGCGCCCCTTGCCTTGCAGAATAAGAGCGTTGACCGTGGCGATGATTTGCGTCGTACGACTCAAAGGGCCCACTTTAAAAATGTCCCGCTGGGTATTTGCCACGAAGGTCCCGGGGTCCTCCGTATAATCAAGCGAGCTGGGCCATTCGATACCGATCGTTTTGCTGAGGGTGGTGCTCAACTCGGCGATCTGAACGTCAACCTGAACCAGATCCTCCGATGCCTGTGTTTTGACCAAATTGATGACGCTGCTCGTGAACGGCTCAAGAGCCTTTTTATAATCGTCCGCCTTTTCCGGCAGGATCTGACCGCTGGCGACCACCTTGCCTTCCAGAGAATTGATCTCGAGCTTGACCTCCGAGATGTCCATTTTTTCCAGCATCTGCTGCAGGCGTTTCATAACCTGTTCGGGGTTCTCTTCAAAAACGCGAATCACCACCGTTCGCTTGCCGTATTCATCCCAGATAAAGAGCATTGTCTGGCCGACGCGTTTCCCGACAAGCAGAACCTGGTTACTGTCGACATTGGCAATATCGGCGATCTCCGGATTTGTGATGGAAATGCGGCTGAGTGAATAGACCTTGATGGCTTCAAGGTCTCCGCGAATCAAATGAACCTCTTCGTTGTTCTTGACGTCCAGCGGCTGCATGCCCCTCGCCCCACCTTCCTCCGAAGGACCGTCCTCGCCGGGCGATTCGGCTGAAGCAGCATCCAAAGATGGATCCGTTGACGTCGCTGATGTCGCGGCGGGAGCACTCTCCTCGGATAAAGCGGAAGAGATCAAAAAACTCATGGCGGCAAAAATCGAAACGAGAAACAGCAACCCGGTGTAAGAAAAAGATGGATGTCTATTCATGAGTTATAGTTCCCGTCCTCCGCGGAATATCTGAATGAAGGGTTTGACTTCCTCAACGGCAGGCTCGATGAGTGCTTTGGATTTGGGGGCGCTGATATCCGTTCCCTGTTTTTCCAGAATATAATCCGAAAGGGACTGCCAATTGGCGGCCTGAAGCATGCGAACTTCATTTTCTTGGGGAGAGCGCAGGACCAATTGCAGTTTCCCGTTCTTCTGGGCAAAGGTCAGCAGACCGGCCTCCTCCGGGTCAACCGCAAACGTCACGTTCAGATTGGCCGCTCCCTGCTGTGCGGGATACTGCGCAATGCTCGGCTGCATATTGGTGCCCACTGCGAGAATTTGCATGTTCTGAAAAACGGTAACCGTAACGGTATCGATCTTGCCTGCGCCCTCTCCGGGGTTGCTTGGGACATTCAAGTGCGCCAAAACATCAACGTAATCTCCCGGGGTCAACAGCCCGCCGACCGCGGACAAGGAATCAATCGCAATGGTAATGGCCCGCTTTCCCGCCGGGGTTTTCATGGCAAGCGACCCTTCCGCGCCCGTTGGCGCCACCGGCGCCGTGCGGGGCTGGGCCGCCACCTGATCCCGCAAGGTGGTGGCCATCTGCGCCTGCTGTTGCGCCATCTGTTCCTGCATTTGGATCATCTTCTGATCCATTTCCTGGCGCATGGCATCCAATTCCATCTTGCGCCGCTTCTCGCTGTCTTTGGCGATAACCACCGTTTGCTCCTTGACGCTTTTCTCGATATAACTCCCGATCATTACGGAGGCTCCCACGCCCACCAGGACCGCGACCACAATGACCACCAATCGTTTTTTGTCATCATTCATGGTTTCACTCCTTGTCCTTGTATGAGCGCCTCATTGGTCTTTACAACGGTTCTTTGACGCAAATCATCAATGTGTTTTTGAATGGCTTCCATCTGCTTGCGTTGCGTCAAGAATGCCAGGATATCCTCTTTGACCTCGACAAATTCTTTCTGTTTCCCGTCACGTTTTTCTTCCAGTTTGACGATATAATAATCCCCGCCGGGACCCTTAAAAACACTGCTCACATCTCCCGCCCCCAAAGACTGGACCGCGCTCTCCATCTGCGGGAGCTCGAATGTGCTGATAAAGCCCAGGTCGCCGCCTTGCTCCGCGGTCTTGTCCTTTGAACGGCTCTTGGCCATTTCGGCAAAATCCGCCCCCTTGAGCAATTCCACCAGCGCTTCCTTGGCCCCATCCTGCGTCGACATCACGATCTGACGCAAATGATATTCCGGGGACGCGGCAAAAGCGGCCTTATTCTGATCATAGAATTCCTGCGCTTCCGGATCGGTCGCTTTGATCCCCTCGGTAAGCTTAACCGCCGCCTCTTGGACCAAAAGCGAGCGGCGAAACTCCTCTACGGCGTCCACGATCTCTTTTTTGTTCCCCAGGCCGGCCTGCTCCGCGCCCATGACCAGCAACTGCTGCCGGACAAGCTCTTCCAGGATCGCCTTCTTGGTCTCAAGGTCGTCTCCGTTAAAGTCGGGAATGAGTTCTTTGAGATATTTCAGGCGTTGATTGAAATCCGGCAGGGTCAGCGTCCAGTTCCCCACCTTGGCCAGAACATCCGGGGCCAAAGGAGCATTGGGATCGACGGAAGGCGCCGGGGCGACAGCAGCCGTCGCCGAAGAAGAAACCGCCGAGGATGCCACTTTCGCAGGGGTTGATTCCTTGTTCTTGTTAAAAAAAGAAGAGATTTGGTCGCAACCGGTCAAAACAAGAAAGAGGACGCTCAAAACAAAAACATTGAAAGCACCGAGACTTCTTAATGTCATATGCAACGAATGTCCCCTTTTTAACAGTTCACCTATCTTAGACTACAATAAACAGCTTTAAGTATAGACGGCGGATTTTTAAAAAACAAGATTTTTTTAGGGTTCCTTTTGGGGAGGCTCCCCAAATATTCTTTAGACCTCGACCGCCCCCAGAGAGCATTGCATCAAGGACAGGTGCCGGACGAAGGAACGCAGGTATAGACCGGAGCGTCTTCCGAAACGCATAGAAATTTCGTAGTCCCCTTCTCCGCAGAATTTGGAATATCACAACTCGTATTGCAGTCAAATCCGACCGGAATATTGTCCATTCCCTTTTTACCAATGTGCGGGCAGGCGCCAGCCAACTGGGCGTCTGCGGCAGCATTGGCAGACGGGATATCCCAGCCGTATCCCGTAACAGCGCTGCAGAACGAAGAATAACCGCAACCCTGACTGGCACAAAGAGGTGAAGCGGCCACCCCATTCCAACAATGCCAGTAAGGATCGCACTTATCGCCGCTGCACAGTTCATCCTTGTCCCAGGTGTCGGCTTGATATGTTCCCCGCTTGGTCACCGACCAGCACTGGGATTGGCCAAAGGGACACACACCCGGCGGCTCGCACACCCCGTTGTTATTAGCGAATCCGGCATCGCACGTGAATTCACAATCGGGCGACGCCGAGCAAGAATCTACGACGATCTTCGGTGAATCCGTCGTCAGACCAGGGCATATGGCAAAACATCCGCAGGGACTCGCGTTGTCCGGATTCGTCCCCGTGCATTGAAACGGCCCGCAACTCGGATCGGGTATGCAATTGGTCGTGGTGGTCGTGCCCGTAGGGGGCGGTCCACCTCCGCAAACGTGGTCGGAGGGCATGGAGTTCACACAGCCCCCCGTATTGCAAGGCCCTTTTGGAGTATCAAAACAACAGAGAGCGCTGCTCGTACATTGATCACACGATGGCGCCGTGCAAGGGCATCCAATGGGCGTGCAATTACGGTGTTCATACACTTCGGTCCCGGAACAATTCCATAAACCACAATTGATAGTGGTAAAATTGAGGTCACAAGCGCATTGCGGGGGAGGCAGACTGGCGGGGTCGTTGAATTTGATTATAGGCTCTTCCACCGCATCTCCAACGGCGTCATCCCAGGATTTCAGATGGGCGTTGACCGAATACACCACATAACGGGTCATCAAAATGATCCCGGTCACCACCAGGGTAATGACAAGGGTATACTCAAGGATGGATTGGGCCTTTTGGGATAAACGCAACATAAACTATATTAATCCTTTTATTTAAAGGGCCTTTTAAGTTTACATCATAACCTAAGGAGCTGCAAATGAGTTTTCGGGATTCTGGGTCAAGAATTCGGGTCGTCGGAAGAATCTGCCGTTTGCAGGAATTCCGGCCAGAACTCTTTCAATACCGATCGGAATTCCCCCTCGGTCAGATCTTCACCGGGGTGACTTTTTAATGTCTGCATGAATTCGGCAACCGTGGCTTTAGATATGGTTGGGGCGGGAGGTGAATCCGCGGGGGACGTGGAAGGATCTGGCCGAAGCTCGTCAGCGCCCTGGCTGGCGGAAAATCCGACCGCGGCGTCGGCGTCCGCTTCGGCGAGCAGCTGTTTGAGATTTTCGATGGGGGTGCCGGACAAACGCGACGGCTCCCGTGATGCCACCGTGTTCACATTCTCCGTCGGAGGGTTCGAGTCAGGGAGCTTTGTGGACACGGGTTCGTTCTCATTCATGGCAATCGCTCCTCAACCTCCGGAAATGAATCGCAAATCGTTGAATTATACGGACAAAAGGGACTGGACCGCTTGTTGTTCTTCGAGAAGCTCCTTTAGCGTTTGATCGATCTTCCCCCGGGCAAAGACATTGTGCGTCAGCCCTGGAACGATCTCCCAGTCCCGGCCATCGGAGCGCAATGGAAAACCGAACATAAGACCTTTGGGAACGCTGTAGCTTCCGTCGGAAGAGACCGCCGCCGAAAAGAACTCCCCCGACGGGGTGGGCGTCGCAATATTACGGACCGTGTTGATCACGGCATTCGCCGCCGAGGCCGCCGAGGACAGGCCCCGCGCCTTGATGATCGCCGCCCCCCGCTGCTGCACCGTTTGCAGGAACGTCGTCTGCAGCCAGTTCTCGTCCTTGATAACATCGGGTGCGGGCTTCCCGCCAATGGCGGCGTGATAAAAATCCGGATACTGGGTCGCGGAGTGGTTGCCCCAGATCGCGACATTTTTGACAGCGGTAACGCTCACCCCGGCCTTGAGGGCCAGTTGAGCGATCGAACGGTTCTGGTCCAGCATAGTCATGGCAAAAAAATTCTTCGCCGGGATATTTTTGGCTACAGATTTAGCGATGTAAGCATTTGTATTACAAGGATTTCCAACGACAAAAACCTTGCAGGTCGGCTTGGCGGCTTCCGAAAGCGCCCGACCCTGTTCAATGAAAATGCCGCCGTTGATCTTCAGCAGGTCCCCTCGTTCCATGCCCGCCTTGCGGGGCACGCTGCCGACCAGCAAGGCCCAATCAGCGTCCTTAAACGCGATCTTGGGAACGGATGAGACCGAAATGGATCTCAAAAGCGGGAACGCGCAATCCTGCAGCTCCATGACGACCCCTTCCAGTGCCGGTAGGGCCGCCTCAAGTTCCAGCAGGCTCAAGTGGACGTCCGTTTCCTTCCCGAACATTTCTCCGGCGGCGATACGAAATAAAAGCGCGTAACCGATCTGCCCGGCGGCGCCGGTAACTGCGACTTTAACCGAACTCCTGCTCATAAAAAATTTTCCTTTTAATAATGTGTATAAAAAAATCTTACACCCGATCCCGGCGCGAAACAAGCAAAACTTCCTCGGCGAGAGATCGGGTTCAGCCGATCACGGCAGGAAACGCGCGCCTCGCCCGGCGAATGCGGGAAAAATCCAGGTATGCCATTAGGATACTTTCAGAGCGGCCGTCCGCGCGCGCAATGACCTTGCCCCACGGATCGACGATCATGCTGTTCCCGAATGAAGAAACGCCGCCAACGCTACTGCCGACCTGGTCCGGCGCCAGAACATAGCAAAGATCTACGATCGCCCGCGCTCGCAGCAGGGTCTCGAAATGCGCTTTTCCCGTCGGACGAGTGAATGCGGAGGGTACCAATAAAATCTGCGCGCCCCGTCGGGCGCATTCCCGGTACAGCCACGGAAACCGCAGGTCATAACAGATCGTCAGCCCCGCTTTGAACCCTTTGATGTTCGCCACGACCGATTTTTTCCCGGCTTTTAAATTCTCCGACTCATCGATCGACCGGCCCGGGAGTCGCGCCCGGAAAAGATGGATCTTACGGTACTTGGCAATGACACGGCCGCGCGGGTCGATGAGCACCGAAGTATTGAAGACCTTGGAGGAACCGCGAATTCTTTCGTGAACCGAACCCAACAAAAGATAGATTTTATACCGTCGGGCGAATTCTTGAAAAGGGCGGGTGAGCTTTCCCGGGACCGGTTGGGCGATGTCCCGCCGCCGGCGCGGATCAGCAAGGGAACCGCGGAACAGGCAGACCTCCGGAAGCAACACGAACTCCGCCTTCCGTCGGACGGCGGCGTTACAGAAAAAAAGGGCGCGGACGATATTGCGATCGACGTCCGCGCCCGAACACATCTGGATCAGGGCCACCTTCATAGAATTTACTGGGCCTTTTGCATGGCCGCCTGACGGGCCCGGATGACATCCCCGTAATCCTTAAAACATTTGGTGTAGAACGGCTCTTGCTTCAGGGCATCCCGCCAGCGGGACAGGCTCTTGTAATTGGTCAGCGCGACCCCGGCCGACTCTGCCGGATCGAGCAGGGCGAGCAGATTGATATCGGCCAGCGTAAGGTTCTCTCCAACGAGAAATTTATGGCGGCCGAGCTGTTCATCCACCACCGGCAGGAACCGGTCCAGAAAACCGAGACCCTCCTTGATGGAATTCTCGTCGGCCGGCTGCCCGCGCATCGGCGCGAACACACGATTATAAACGACCTTGGCCAGCGCCATGCCCACGTGCATGCTGCCGAAATCGAGCCACTGCTCGACGATCGCGCGGGCCTTCAGCTCCTTGGGATAGAGGGGGGAACCCTTTTTATCGGCCAGATAACGGATGATGGCATTGCTTTCAAAAAGCGTGAAGCCGTCGTCATCGATCGCCGGGATCTTATTGGCCGGATGGACCTTCTTGTATTCCGGCTTCATGTGCTCACCGGAGCGCAGGTCGACCTTCACGTACTCATACTGAAAACCGAGATAATTGGCGGTGAAGCGGACCTTGTTTGCCGGCGAGGACAAGTCAGCACCGTAGATCTTAAGCATGGGAATCTCCTTGGTTAGAAAAAACACGTGACCCCAGCGGGATTTGAACCCGCGCTGCGAGCTTGAAAAGCTCGTGTCCTGACCAGGCTAGACGATGGGGTCGAAAAACACAAAGCGTTCTGCGTCTCGGTCCCCTTTCATATTATCCGCGGGAAAGAGACGCTTACGATAAAAGGGCCGTTATTATAAACTTGGGCCCAAAAAACGGTCAAAAAATTTATTATTGGGGAGCTACTCTTCGGCCCCGGCGGGAATATTGGCCACGGAGCTGAGCACGTCGCCCTTGTCCAGCGCGATCAGCCGCACGCCCTGGGTGCTGCGCCCGGTTTCCCGGATGTCCTTGATGGGAGAACGCACCATGCTGCCCTTCTTGGTCACCGCCATGATGTCGTCCTCTTCGGTCACGACCAGGGTCCCGACCACGTATCCGTTGCGATCCGTCACCTTGACGTTGATGATGCCTTTGCCGGCGCGGGATTGGGTTCGGTAATCGCTGAATTTGGAACGTTTCGCGAACCCCAGGGAGGTTACGGACAATAGCGTCGCCCCGGTCTTCTCAATGTCCGACGGGAAAACAACCATGCCGACGACGATATCGCTCTTTCCCAGATTTATGCCGCGCACACCTTTTGCCCCGCGTCCCATTTCCCGCAATTGCTTCTCGGAAAACCTCAGGGATTTGCCTTCCTTGGTGGCCAGCAGGATCTCATGTTTGCCGCTGCTGATGGAAGTACCGATGAGCTCATCGCCTTTCTCGAGGGTGATCCCGATGATGCCGCCTTTGCGGGGATTGCTGAATTCGGAAAGTTTGGTCTTTTTGATGTTCCCCTTGGCGGTGGCCATGACGACGAACTGGTCCTCGCTGAACTCCTTGACCGCCACGATCGAGCTGATCGCTTCGTCATTGCCGACGGAAATAAGGTTCACGATCGCTTTTCCCTTGGCGGCGCGGGAAGCGATGGGGATCTCGTACACCTTCAGCCAGCGCACAATGCCCTTGTTGGAAAAGATCAAAAGATAATCTTTCGACGAAGCCACGAAGAGGTGTTTCACAAAGTCCTCTTCCTTCGTCTCCATCGCGGTGACGCCTTTGCCGCCGCGCTTCTGCTTGCGGTAGGCGTCGACGGACAGACGCTTGATGTAGCCGCCGTTGCTGATCGTGATCGCCATGTCCTCCTCGGCGATCAGGTCCTCTACCTCGATCTCTTCGGCCTTTCCGGCGATCTCGGTGCGCCGCTCGTCGGCGTATTTCTTCTTGAGGGTCTCCAGCTCTCCCTTGATGATCTCATCGACCCGCTTATCGGAAGCGAGGATCGCCCGGAAGTTCTCGATGTTCTTCAAAAGCTCTTTGTACTCGGCCTCGATCTTGTCCTGTTCGAGAGCGACCAGCCGCTGCAGCTGCATTTCCAGGATGGCCTGCGCCTGGATCTCGGTCAGATCGAAGTTCTTCATCAAATTGACCTTCGCCTCCGGCGTGGTCTTCGACTCCTTGATGACCTTGATGATCTGGTTGATGAATTTGAGCGCGATCCGCAGCCCCTCAAGGATGTGCGCGCGCTTCAGGGCCCGGTCCAGATCGAATTGGGTCCTCCGACGGATGACGATCCGCCGGTGCGCAATGTACTGTTGAATGAGCTGCTTGAGGTTAAGGACCTGGGGGCCGTTGTTGACCAGCGCGAGATTGATGATCCCGAAGGTCGTTTCAAGTTGCGTGTGCTTATAAAGGTAATTGAGAACGATCTGCGGCTCGATGTCGCGGCGCAGTTCGATGACCACGCGGATCCCGTCCTTGTCGGACTCGTCGCGGATATCGGTGATACCATCGACCGCCTTGTTCTGGACGAGGTCGGCGATGTTCTCAATGAGATTCGCCTTGTTGACCTGATAAGGGATCTCGGTCACGATGATGCTGTCCCGGTTGCCCTTCTGCCGTTCGATGGACGCCTTGGCGCGCAACGTTATCTTGCCGCGCCCGGTGTTGTAGGCCTCGGTGATCCCTTCCCGGCCGCAAATGATGCCACCCGTCGGAAAATCGGGTCCCTTGATGGACTTGCTGAGGTCCTTGATGCTCGCCTCGGGGTTATCAAGGAGCAGCTCGACCCCCTCGATCACTTCCCCAAGATTGTGCGGCGGCATGTTGGTGGCCATCCCGACGGCGATCCCGCTCGAGCCGTTCACCAGGAGGTTCGGGATCATTGCCGGCATGATGCGCGGCTCGAACAGCGTCGCATCAAAGTTCGGGGAAAAATCCACCGTTTCCTTTTCGATATCAGCGAGCATCTCCTCGGCGATAGCCGACATGCGGGCTTCGGTATAACGCATGGCCGCGGCCGCGTCCCCGTCAACCGATCCGAAGTTGCCCTGGCCGTCGATCAAAGGATAGCGGAGCGAAAAATCCTGCACCATGCGCACCATCGTCTCGTAAACGGCGGCATCCCCATGGGGATGATATTTACCGAGCACCTCGCCAACGATACGGGCGCTTTTCTTGTAGGACTTATTATGTTCCAGGTTCAGTTCCTTCATCGCATAAAGGATCCGCCGGTGGACGGGTTTTAGACCGTCACGCGCATCGGGCAGGGCACGCCCCACGATAACGCTCATGGAATAGGAAAGGTATGAATCCTTTAATTCCTCGTCGATAAAAACCGGAACGATCTTTTCTTTGGCGGCCAAATCTTTCATGCAAAAACCTTTCTTGAGGGCTTATATATCGAGATTTTTGACTTCGTGCGCGAATTTCTCAATGAATTCCCGGCGGGGAGCCACCTCATCGCCCATAAGGATGGTGAAGGTCTTGTCGGCCTCCACAATGTCCTCCAGCGTCACCTTGAGGATCGTCCGCCTGCCCGGGTCCATGGTGGTGTCCCATAATTGTTGCGGGTTCATTTCCCCGAGACCCTTGTACCGCTGGATATGAATGCCCTTGGTGGCCTGGTCGTGAACATATTCCAGAACCCCCTTAAGGGAAAAGAATTCGCTCTTGTCCTTTTCTTTTTCAACCGCAAAAAGCGGCCGGAGGTCCACCAGATCCTTGGCCTTCTTCTTCTCTTTTTTCTTTTCATCCTTCAGCTCATACGTGACCTTGGCTTCCGGGCGCAAAAAGTCTTCCGCTCCCAGATCGAATTTTTCAAGCTTCTTCTGGATCTCCGCAAGCTCTTCGGCCTCAAAAATTTCCACGTATTGGGCCTCTTCATCCTTCTCTGTCAGCTTGGCCAGGGCCTTATCATCGAAAACGTAATGGGATTTTCCATCCACTTTCACCATATATAATGGCATTTTATGGGTTTTATGATCATAGTTGCTCACGTATTCTTCAAAACTTACTCCCTTCTTGTGCATAATCTCGGATATTTTCTCCATATCCACTAGATTGCCAAGGATTTCCTTCAATTGGTTCCCGGAGAAACTCTTTTTGCCCTTGAGCTTGATGAGGGTGATCCCTTCCTCGATCGCCATGTCCAGGATAAGGTTCTTCATCTCCGTTTCGCTTTCGATATATTCTTCGCGCTTGCCGCGGGCGATCTTATAAAGCGGGGGCTGGGCGATATAAACGAACCCTCCTTCGATGAGCGGTTTCATCTGGCGATACAGGAGCGTCAAAAGGAGCGTGCGGATGTGCGAACCGTCCACATCAGCGTCGCACATGAGGATGATCTTGTGATAGCGAAGCTTTTCTACATTGAATTCCTCTCCAACGCCGGTCCCCAGCGCGGTGATGATGGTTCGGATCTCTTCATTGCTGAGAATTTTATCCAAGCGCGATTTTTCTACGTTGAGGATCTTTCCTTTTAAAGGAAGAATGGCCTGAAACGTCCGGTCCCGCCCCTGCTTGGCCGAGCCGCCGGCCGAATCGCCCTCAACGAGATAAAGCTCGCAAAGCGCCGGGTCGCGCTGGGAACAGTCCGCGAGCTTCCCCGGCAAACCCCCGCTTTCGAGAGCGCCTTTACGGCGGGTCAGTTCCCGTGCCTTACGGGCCGCTTCTCTCGCCCGGGACGCCAGAATCACCTTGTCGACGATCTTATTGGCGATCGAGGGGTTCTCTTCATAGTAAGCCACCAGGGCCTCGAAGGTCAGCGACGACATCAACCCTTCCACCTCGGAATTGCCGAGCTTGGTCTTGGTCTGCCCCTCGAACTGCGGATTGGGGATCTTGACGCTGATAACGACGGTCAACCCTTCGCGCGTGTCGTCCCCACCGATCGCCACGCCGTCCTTAAGAAGATTCTTGTTCTTGGCGTGCTGATTGATCGCGCGGGTCAGGGCCGAACGAAATCCGCTGAGGTGCGTTCCCCCTTCGGTGGTATTGATGTTGTTGGCGAAGCTGAAAACGTTCTCGGCGTAACCGTCGTTATACTGCATCGCCACTTCCATTTCGATGCCTTCCTTCTGGCGATTGAAATAGATGACCTTGTTGTGAAGCGGGACCTTGTTGTTGTTCAAATGCTCCACGAAGGAAACGATCCCGCCGTTGAATTGGAAAATGGTCTCTTTTTCCTTTTCGCCGCGGCGATCGGTAAGCTTGATCTGCAGTCCCTTATTAAGGAACGCGAGCTCCCGCAGCCGTTTGGCCAAGATGTCGTGCTGGAAGACGGTGGTCTCTTTGAAGATCTGTTTATCCGGCTTGAAGGTCACCTTGGTGCCGGTAGATTTCGTTTTGCCGATGGTGGCCAGCTTGGTGGCCGTCTTGCCGCGCTCATAACGCTGATGATAGATTTTGCCGTCGCGTTTGATCTCGACCTCGAGCCACTCGGAAAGGGCGTTGACGCAGCTGACGCCGACGCCGTGCAACCCGCCGGAAACCTTATAGGACTGCCGGTCGAACTTCCCGCCGGCATGAAGGGTCGTCAGAACGACCTCGACCGCGGGTTTCTTTTCGGTCTTATGGATATCGACGGGAATGCCGCGGCCGTTGTCAATGACGGTAATGGTGTTGTTTTCGTTGATGGTCACGTCGATCTTATCGCAAAATCCGGCCAGGGCCTCATCGATGGAGTTGTCGACGACCTCATAGACCAGGTGATGCAGTCCGCGCACGGCGGTGTCGCCGATGTACATGGCGGGACGCAGACGCACGGCCTCCATCCCCTCCAGGACCTGGATCTTGGACGAATCGTACTCTTTGACCTTCTTTTCCTTGTCCTGGGAAATCTTATCTTCGGCTTCGATCACGTTGGCGGACTTGTCCTTTTTCATCGCAGCATTCCTATCTTAAACCTGAGATTTTTCAATTCGGGATAATGTTGCCTTAAGCCGGCCAGTAGTTTCGCCTTTTTGGCGTTCAGCTGGAACAGCCAGGCGGAAGAATCGACACACGCGATCAGTTCTCCGTCCTTATAATCCTCGATCGCGCAATGCGCGCTGGCCTTCTCCCCCAACAAATCCTTCCAGATACGCTGGATTTCCTGGGAATCGAGCTTGCGACTGACGGACATTTTTCCGATCACACTGGAAATAATATCCTTTATATTATCCATGAAGCGGATTTTGGAAAGACATTTTGCGCAAATTTCTTCGGAAGCTTTCCGATCAACTAGATCCGCATCGGCAGGACCAAGTAAAGATAATCCCCCAATCGGATCACGGCCGGCTTATCCGACCCCAAGAGCTCCAGTTCGATCGTATCATCGCTCAAATTTTTCAATACATCGATCAAGTAATGGGGATTAAAACCGACAATCAGCTCTGAACCGCCATATCCAACGGAAATCTCCTCGCGGGACTCCCCCACATCGGGAGTGGTTTTGGAAACAACGATCTTATCATCGAACACTTCGAACTTGACCGCTTGAAAATCCGGGGTCGCCAACAGATTCGCCCGACGGATCGCGGCCAAGAGATCCTGGGTCTTGACCGTGATCTTCGGGGAAGCCGGCTTGGGGATTACCTGATTATAATTGGGGAATTCTCCCTCAATGACCCGGGTGGCTATCAATACCCCGTCGATATCGAATAGAACTTGATTGTTCCCGGCAATAATCGTGACCTCCCCGGAATCCTTAAGATTACGGCTAATCTCCTGGATCGCCTTCAAAGGAATAATCATCTTGACTTCATCTTTCAGGGTTGAAGTGATCGCTTTTTCCATTTTAGCCAACCGCCGCCCATCGGTCGCCACAATCTTCAAGACCTTTTCGACCACTTCCATCAAGATCCCATTCAAAACATAGCGGGATTCCTCATGGGAGACCGCGAAAGAGGTCATCCGCAACATCTCCCCTAAAACACCCTGCTCCAGTCGCACCATCTCCTTATCCTTAAATTCCGGGAACTTTGGGAACTCGTCCTTTGGCAATCCGATCAACTTGAACCGGCAATTCACCCCCTCAATATCCACCTGGTTGTTCTTTCGTGTCACAATGACCACATCCCCGGGAGGCAATTCCCGAATAATATCACCGAACCGCTTGGCGGGAATAGTTATCCCCCCTTGTTCAGAAGTACTCACAGGAATTTCACAGGAAATACCGATATCCAGATCCGTGGTGTTCAGCCTTAAGGAGTCCCCTTTTGTTTCCATCAATATATTAGAGAGAATGGGGAGCGTTGCTTTGGAGGAAACAATGTTCTGAACGGTCTGTATGCCGGCCAATAGTTCGTCTTTTGAGGTCTTGATTTTCATAAATCCTCTTTTACAATGATGGGTTATCTGTATTTAAATATTCAATCCGTAGTGGTCTTAGTAAGTTGTGTGAATAATCTTAAGAAGTTCAAAAAGCAATTGTTTTCAATATGTTAGGTTATTAAGACCTTGTGGATAAGTCGGGGAAAGAAATTGCCTATTGCTTTATGGTTGTGGTTAATCTTTCTATCGTATTCTTTAGTTCCCGGTTTCCCGTCAGGTCATGGTCGATTTTCTTACAGGAATGCAGCACGGTCGTATGGTCCCTTCCTCCAAAGGCGTTGCCGATCTCCGGCAATGAAAGGTTGGTCAGCTGGCGGGTTAGGTACATGGCGATCTGGCGCGGGAGGACCACATTCTTATGCCGCCGCGCGTTCCTAAGGTCTCCCAAACCAAGGTTGAAGAAGTCTGCCACGGTCTTTTGGATTTGTTCCACACTGATGGTCTTCAAGGTCTCTTTGACCATGTCCCGCAGAACC
>JAHFFX010000006.1:30336-36004 GCA_023247755.1 Candidatus Omnitrophota bacterium
ATAGTGAATACGCCACGACCCGGATAAGGGCGCCCTCCAATTCCCGAATATTGTTCTTGATCTCCTGGGCGATGAAATAGATCACGTCGTCCGGAACCTGGACGGGCTCCCGTTCGATCTTTTTCCTCAAGATCGCCACCCGTGTTTCAAAATCCGGAGGCTGGATGTCGGTGATGAGCCCCCAGGCGAAGCGGGAGCTTAAGCGTTCTTCCAGATTGGCGATCTCTTTCGGCGGCCGGTCCGAGGAGATGATGATCTGTTTGCGGCTTTCGTGCAGGGCGTTGAACGTGTGGAAAAATTCCTCCTGGGTGGATTCTTTCCCGGCGATGAATTGGATATCGTCGATCAAAAGCACGTCGATGGTCCGGTATTTCTGGCGGAATTGGTTCGTGGAACGGTGCCGGATGGCTTCGATGAGCTCATTGGTGAAGCGTTCGGAAGTGAGGTAACAAATCTTGGTTTTGGGTTGGCTGCCGAGGATCCGGTTCGTTACGGCCTGCAGCAGGTGCGTCTTTCCCAATCCCACTCCGCCGTAAATAAAAAGCGGGTTGTAGGCCTTGGCCGGGGATTCGGCGACGGCCAGGGCTGCGGCGTGGGCGAAGCGGTTGGAAGGGCCGATCACGAAATTCTCGAAATTGGACCGAGGGTTGATGTGGATGTTGCGCTGGTCGGTGGCGGTAAAATTCTTTTCGAACTGCGACAGCCGGTTCTGGGTTTCCTTTTTAAGGATGTGGGGATTGACCTCAAAAATGATCTCAATGGGTTGGGGCGAGGTCTCCCGGATAGCTTCTTGAATGACGCCCAGATAATGTTCGATGATCCAATTCTTGAAGAATTCGTCGGGTGTTTCGATGATGAGGGTTTGCGGAGGCTGCTCTTTTACCCCCAAGGATAGAAACCAGCTTTCGTAACCGGCGGAACCGATCTTGGCACGAATAGCGTTCTGAGCATTATCCCAAACGGACTGTAACGTCATGAGCAGATATGTTTTATGATTAAAGCGATATCGGAAAAAACGACCCGGGAGAAATTTTATAGGTATATCTTGTCTTCCGGCCGGGAAGGAATGGTCGAAATTCACAAGTTATCAACAGGCGTGAATTTCCTCTTCTTTATTGGCCGAATGTGGAACAAGCGGATATCTAAAGGCCTTAATTCCCCATCTACAAAATTTATTGTAGCTATGACCAGGGGCGATCATTAACCGCTGATTTTGCGAAAGTCGTGAGATCTCTTGAAGGTTCGATTTTGGAGACCCGCAAGAAGTTTCACGTAAACTCCTCTCGGCGAAAATTTTTGGTGAAAAGCTTTCCTATTATAACAAAGAAATTTTCTATTTCAACTCTATTTTCGGTACGGTTGCTGGGCGAACGCTGCCCGATCAATCCACGATGCTAAAATCAGACGCCGGGGGGCGCTTCTTTTGCGCAGGGTTGGTCCTCGACGGAGAAAAGGCCACGCTTTTCGGTTCGGAAACGGCCTAACCTGCTGTCCGGCAAAATTTTTTATGCTTCAAGAAATGGAAAACCCTTGACTGAAAGATGCCCTGTGTTATAATCTGCCCATTATGAAAAAGCATCTCACGACACCTACGCTCATCAAGGGAAAGAGAAAACATGGGTTCCGCCGCCGGATGAAGACCTCCGATGGCCGGAAAATACTCAAACGGAGACGCGCCAAGGGCCGCCATCGTTTGAGCAGATAAGTCGGACGCCGCATGGCCGATCTTCTTGTTTCAATCATCCGGGGCTACCAAAAGATTCTTGCCCCGTTCTTTTCCCGCACTTGCCGTTTTTATCCTTCATGCTCCCAGTATGTCATTATATCCATACAAAAGTATGGTATCGTAAAGGGCCTGGCTAAGGGATTTTGGCGTATTTTGCGGTGCTCACCATTATCCAAAGGCGGCTTTGATCCCGCATGATCTATGGAAAATAGAACCTTTTTAGCTATTGCTCTTTCCCTTTTAGTTCTATTTGCTTATAATTCTCTTTTAGGCAATAAGAAAGAAACCCAAAGCCACGATAATATTACACAACAGTATGATGTTAAACAAGATGTGAAAACACCGAAGACTCTGCCCGCATCCTCTCTCCCCATCCCATCCGCAATCCCCATTGAAGAAAGCATTGAATTCTTAGATTCTCCCGCCGTCCGAATTGAATTGACCAGCCGGGGCGGTAAAATAAAGAGCTTCTACGAAAAAAAATTTGATAATACCTATTTATTGAGCGATATCTTGTCTTTAGACGGGTTTCAGGAGGTTTCGTTTAAGGGGGGTAAGGTCAATTCACAAGAGGCGTATTATGAGTATGAGAACGATGAAGTTAAAATAGGTAAAAGATATTCATTTGCCCAAGATCCTTATCTTTTGAAATTTGTTCTTACTATTCAAAATAAAAGAACAACTTCAACCATAGGGCAATCGCGGCTCAACCTTTATACCATCGATACTTCTAGATTGGACAATACTAAAAGTCCTCCCACGGAAAGAACTTTAATTGAATATAGCGTTTCTACAGATAAGGGTATTATTCGAAAAAACAATGCAGTGCAATTTAGCCCCAAAGATAATAATAATGTCCAAAATAAGATCAATTGGGTTGGATTCCGCGATCGCTATCTTTGTACCATTTTTTCTCCTCAATCCGAAGCCGCACATGTATTGATTGAAACGATTGATAAAACTAAATTGGATTTGAAGTTAATTTCCAATATAGATAGTATTGATCCTAATAGCACTTTTTCTTCTAAAATCGATATTTACGTGGGACCACAAGACTTGAATTTGCTGAAGAATTATCAAAAGGGCTTTGAAGAGATCGTTAGTTTTAGCAGCATCGGAATTATCAATGTTTTTGCTTTATTTATATATCATACACTGGAAAAACTTCATAAATTAATTCCTTTGTGGGGGTTATGTATTATTATTGTAAGCTTAGCCATATATCTCTTGCTTTATCCGCTGACTTTCAAAAGCATGGCCTCAATGAAGAAAATGCAGATTCTTCAACCTAAAATTGCCAAATTAAGAGAGCAATATAGCAATAATCCTCAGAAATTGAATACGGAAATCATGGAGTTATATAAGGAAAATCGAGTTAATCCATTCGGTGGATGCTTGCCGATATTTATTCAGATGCCTATTTTTATTGGATTGTACCAGGTTCTATGGCGATCTTCATTCTTTAAGGGATCCAGCTTTCTTTGGATGAAGGATTTGTCACAACCCGATAGATTGTTGACCTTCTCCACAGAGCTTCCTTTATTCGGGCATGAGCTCAACCTGTTACCGTTAATTATGGGCGTTCTGATCTTTATTCAACAATGGATGAGCACCAAGAGTAATGTTGTTACTGACCCTGCTCAAGCTTCTCAGCAAAAAATGATGATGTATATGGTTCCTGGTATGGTAGTATTTTTCTTTTATCATCTGGCCAGTGGGCTAACCATATATTTTATCATTTTTTATTCTATGTCCATTCTAACTCAAAGCATAATGAATAAAAAATTTAGCAAAAATGTCCAATCAATAAAATGACCAGAATGAAAAAAAGTATTGAGATCGAAGGTAGTACTGTAGAGGATGCAATCAATAAAGCAGTTAAACAGCTTGGGGTTCCCAGAGAATCTCTGTTAATTAAGGTGGTTTGTGAAGAGCAAAAGGGTTTGTTTGGTATGGAGGGTGCGAAGTCGGCTAAGATCAAAGTATCCATCAATGACAAAAAGTCTGGATTGAGTAATCAAAAAGGTGAATCTCGGAAGAATTAAGTTGACGCGGGACCTTGTTCCACGTGAAACGGCTGGGATTTGATATGAGCAGGACCATATCTGTATGTAATCAAAAAGGCGGCACGGGAAAGACGACAACGGCTGTAAATTTATCCGCCGCATTGGCCGCATTAGGTAAAAATGTTTTGCTTGTAGATGTCGATCCTCAGGGTAACGCCACAAGCGGTGTTGGAATCAATAAGAATGCATTACAAAGATCTGTTTATGATGTATTGATGGGGCAGGTTCCGGTCGATCAAGTACTTGTTAAGACTAACATAAGTGGTTTAAATATAGTTCCTTGCAATATTAATCTTACGGGAGCTGAGGTTGAGCTTGTAGGGGCTTTGTCGAGAGAGACCAAACTGAGAAAGGCCCTTTCAGTAGTTAAAGATCAATATGATTTCATTTTTATAGATTCCCCGCCATCGTTAGGTTTATTGACCTTGAATGCTTTTGTCGCGAGCGACTCTGTTCTTATCCCTATTCAGTGTGAGTTTTATGCATTGGAAGGAGTATCGCAGCTTTTAAATACGATTAATCTTATTAAAGATGGTTTGAATTCCAGTTTGGACATTGAAGGAGTTCTTTTAACAATGGCCGACTTTCGGACCAATCTAACCAATGAAGTAATAAATGAAATCAAAGGATTCTTTAAAGATAAAGTTTATTCGACTATTATCCCGCGTAATGTGAAATTGAGTGAAGCACCCAGCTTTGGAAAGCCGATTCACCTCTATGATCGCAATTCAATTGGCGCAAAAAAATATGAAGAATTTGCCAAAGAATTCCTGATGCGATATAATAAAATCAATGCATAACTCTTTTTTTTCAATTGTTTAATTTGGCTGTAATCTAATAGGTACACAAAGGAGAGGCCGCTATGGAACACCGGGCTCTGGGAAAAGGTTTATCCGCGCTCATTCCACAAAAACAAGATGCACAGAAATCAGATGCGATCACCCAAATAAAGACAACGGAGATCAAGGAGAATGCTTATCAGCCGCGGTCCAATTTTGACGACGAGAAGTTAGCTGAACTCATTGCTTCCATCAAGGAGAAGGGGGTCATTCAGCCCGTACTGGTTCGTCCCAAAGATGGGGGATATGAACTCATCGCTGGCGAGCGTCGTTTGCGTGCAGCACGAGCATTGAACCTGGAGGAGATCCCCGTTGTTATCAGGAACGTTTCTGATCAGGAAGCGTTGATCTTGGCTTTGGTGGAGAACATCCAGCGAGAAGAGCTGAATGCCATCGAAGAGGCCCAGGCCTACAAACGTTTAATAGAGGAATTCCAGCTGACCCAGGACTCCGTGGCGCAATCAGTGGGCAAAGATCGATCAACGGTGACCAACCTCCTGCGGCTCCTTAAACTTCCCAAGGAAATCCAACAGCGGGTTTCCGACGGGACCTTGTCTATGGGGCACGCCCGGGCCCTGGTGGCCGTCGAGAACGCCCAGGAGCAGTTGAAATTTTTTGAAATGGCCATTCAGAAAGGACTTTCGGTCCGGGAGCTGGAGAATTTTCTTAAGACCGGAATTCCGCGCGCTAATCGACGGACGAAGACCCGGGCCGCCGCCAAGGACAATTACCTTGTTTTTCTCGAGGAGGAATTACAAAAAACACTGGGGACTAAGGTCCGCATCCAGTCCCAGAAAAAACGCGGCAAGATCATCATCGAATATTATTCTCCGGAAGATCTCGAACGAATCTCCAGCATCATCAAAAAATAAATGAAAGAACCGGCCCTTATCATTATAAAACCCGACGGTATGGTTAAGTCATTGCCGGGATATTTGTTGACCCGTCTATCTGATACCGGATTGAAACTCGTTGCCACAAGGTTGTTTGCGGTCTCGAGGAAGCTGGCGGAAGAGCACTATAGAGACCACCGCAAG
>JAHFFX010000185.1 GCA_023247755.1 Candidatus Omnitrophota bacterium
CTTAAGGGCACAAAATCGGGTTCGAAACATCCACAATTATGCCCTAAAACAGGAGGATTGTCGAGGCCTCATTACTTGTGGACGCGATGCTGGATGATGAGGGCGGCGATGCCGTCGCCTTCGACATTGACCATCGTGCGGAAGGTGTCGAGGAAACGATCGATCGGAAGGAGGATGGCGATGGCTTCCACGGGTAGCCCCACCGACTGCAGGACCAGGACCATCGTGACCATGCCGGCGCTGGGGATGCCGGGT
Organism: Candidatus Omnitrophota bacterium; assembly: GCA_023247755.1. Lineage (GTDB taxonomy): Bacteria > Omnitrophota > Gorgyraeia > Zapsychrales > JAHFFX01 > JAHFFX01. Next base: position 256 of record JAHFFX010000185.1, read on the forward strand.
GCGCCGACCGACGCCAGGAGAGCCATCAGCACGACGATCACTTGCTGCAGCAGATCGAGCTTGATGCCGGCGATGTTGGCGATAAAAAGCGCGGCGGCGGCTTCATAAAGCGCCGTTCCGTCCATATTGACGGTGGCGCCCAGCGGGAAAACGAAACCGGCGATCTCCTTGCTGATCCCGAGGTTCTCCCGGGCGCAGCGCAGGCTCACCGGGAGGGTGGCGTTGCTGGAACTCGTCGTCAGCGCGGTGAGCAACGCCTCCTTGAATCCCCGAAAGAAAAAAAGGGGATTGCGGCGGGTCAGCGCATACAGAAGAAACGGCAGCACCACAAACCCATGAAAGAGCGTGGAGCCCAAAACCACAGCGACGAATTTCCCCAAGGCCGCAAGCAGCGCCGTGTTCTGGGTTGCGACCAGCTTGACCAACAGCCCCATGATGCCGAAAGGGGCGACCCGCATGATCCAATCGATCATCAGCATGCAGGCCTCGAAGAACTCATTGAGCGCGGCGATAATGGTCCGGGTGCGTTCACCAAGTTTTACCAAGGCAATTCCCAGAAAGAACGCGAAGACCACGGCCGCCATCACATCGCCCTTCGCCAGGGCGGCGAACGGGTTCTGGAACAACCCCGTGAGGAAAGCGAGCAGGAACTGGGGCAGGCTCATCTGCGTCGGCTTGAATTCGCTCATCGCCACCGCAAACGGCACGGTGGAAAGCCCCACGCCGGGCTTGAAACAATTGATGACGAGCAAACCAAGTGTTGCCGCCAAGAGCGTCGTAAACGCAAAGTAAACCAGCGTCGTCGTCCAGACCTGGGTCATCTGCCGATGCGCCCGCAGATTGGCGATGCCCACCGTAATGGAAGAGAAGACCAGCGGGATAAGGATCATCTTAAGGAGACTGACGAAGAGACCGCCCGCCAGATCGCTTAAATACATCACCCAGACGTAGACGGCAGAACTTTTGTCCCAGGAAGCGGCGCAAAGTCCGACCGCAACCCCCAAGATGGCACCACCCACGATCTGTTGATTAAGGGAAATCTTCACCGAACACCTATTTGTGTTAAACTATCTTTCTCTTGGAAGGAAATCCTAACATGCCGGACCGAAAAGACATTTCCGACTCCCTGCAAAAAGCTTTCCAGCCGACTCACTTGATCGTTGAGGACGAAAGTGCTCGTCATGCCGGTCACGAAGAGGCCGCGGCCGGCGGCGGCACGCATTTCTCGGTCACGATCGTTTCCGCGAAATTCAACGGGCTTTCCCGAGTCGCGCGCCACAAAATGGTCTATGCCGTTCTGGCAAAAGAGTTCGAGGGAGGCCTGCACGCGCTGGCCGTCAAAGCGTTGACTCCGGAAGAACATCTTAAATAGTGTCAAGTGTCAGGTGTTAAGCTGACTTTGACTATCGTCATGGCCCTTGACACTTAACACTTAAAACTTGACACCCTTGAGTTTTACTCAGAAACATACGGTTCGGCGTAACGGTCGTCATACCACGGTTCCGCCGTATTGGAATATCCCCGCAATTCCCAGAACCCCAGCTGATCTTCCTTAACGAAGATGATCTCCTTGATCCATTTGCTGCCTTTCCAAGCATATTTCCGTGGCGTGATCATCCGCAACGGCCCGCCGTGTTCAAGCGGCAAGGGTTTCCCTTCCCAGGTGTGAACCAACAAGACATCCTCATCGAGGCATTCTTCCAGCTTGAGGTTCGTGGAATATCCGTCGTATCCAGTGCAGAGAACGAACCGTGCGGAAGGTTTCAGCTTGGCGAGTTCAGCGATGGTCTTAAAGCGAACTCCTTTCCAGTGATTGTCCATCCGGCTCCAGGTCGTCACACAGTGGAAATCGGAAACATCCTCGGCCTGCGGCAGGGCCAGGAACTGTTCCCAGGAAAGCGTTAAAGGATTTTCCACTTCGCCTTTGATCTCCAGTTTCCATCGATCAAGAGGGATTTGCGGCTTGACACCCAGATCCAGCACCGGCCAATTCGGGACCGCGTGTTGTCCGGGAGGGAGTTTGGGGGCGCCATGACGATTGGGAGGGCCGCTTCCTTCGACCGGGCCATGGGGGGTTTTGCCTCCGGACAGGATCGCTTTCTTGGCCTTATTGATCTTGGCGCGGATCAGTTTGGGGTTGAATTCGTTGGCGGACATCGGCAAAGGGAACGGTCAGCGGAGCGCAAAAAGACTGAAGAGCTTATGGACACCCTGAACTACACTGTGGATTAGTCGGACTTAAGGGGGTTTGGACAACGACCGTCGATGCTCCTTCTGGAAGGGTAATGTCCGTTGTATAAACATTCCCCGTTCCCCCAGTGGCCGTATACGTAATGATGGTTCCGGTTCCCAACATTAATTTCAGACCCAGGGCCGCATTGATTTCGTCAACATCCTGGGTAGAAAAACCGACTTGTGGCGGAACCCAGAATTTCCCATGTCTGGATCGATAGCTATCATCGGCGGCATGCAGGCTCACCAGCTGGTTGATGGCATCTTTGACCTTGATCTTGAGTATGGATTTGGAGTAAAGCGGCACGGCAAATGCCATAATGACCGCGATGATAACGACCACGATCATCAATTCCAAAACGGAAAATCCCTTTTTTTCGTCATGGTCATGTCCTTAGCTTATACCCGATCTTAAAGAGATAAACGGTCACAAAAAAGAAGCTGAACGTCATGAAGAAGCTGAAAACGGCACAGCTTGCCAGGGGGACATCAGAAACCCCGGTCAAGCTGTAACGCATGCCGCTGACCAGATAATACATGGGATTGAACACCGAGATCACCTGCACCATGCGGGGAAGGATCTGGAGGGGATGAAAGACGCCTCCCATGAAGATCGCCGGGACGATGAGATAGATGTGCCACAGGTTGAGCATGCTGAAATCTTCGGCCCACAGCGCCCCGATCATCCCCGCGCAGGAAAAAATGACCGAGATCGTGAGGACAAAATAAACGAGAACGCAGGGGTGCAGAATGGCGACTGGCGTAAAGAAGGAGGCGACCGTAAAGACCCCGACGGCCACGAGGACCCCGCGGGCCACGCCGCCGGCGAGCAACCCCAGCACCATTTCAAAATAGGAAAGCGGGGCGAGGAGGACTTCCTGAATGTGATTGTGCCAGCGGGCGATGAATAAGGAGGAGCTCGTGTTCTCATAGGCGCTGGAGATGATATGCATGGTCATGATGCCGGGAATGATGAAATTGAGGTACGACAGTCCGAAGTAACTGAAATCAACGCGCTGGCCGATCGCGACCCCGAAAATATAAAGATAGAGGATCGAGGTCACGATGGGGGGGAAGATCGTCTGGCTCGCCACCGAGAGGAATCTGAGGATTTCGCGCTGCGAGAGGGCCGCAACCCCGATCGGGTTTATGATCATTCCGCCCCCGTCACTTCCAGGAACACCGCCTCCAGCGACTTGTCCTGCAATACCGTCTTCTTGTCGCCGATGCGCACGATCTTTCCGTGGTTGATGATCCCGATGGTCTTGCAAAGCTTCTCGGCCTCTTCCATATTATGCGTGGTGAGAAAAATGGTCTTGCCTTCCTTGTTAAGCTGCGCCAGATAATCCCAGATAAGGAACTTCAGTTCCAGATCGCATCCCGCGGTCGGCTCATCGAGGATCAGGATCTCCGGATCATGGATGAGGGCGCGGCACAAGAGCAACCGTTTCTTCATCCCGCCCGAAAGCGCCCGATGCTTGCAATTTCTTTTTTCCGTCAGTTGAAAGCGGGCGAGCAGGGCGTCCGCCCGGCGGGAGGCCTCCATAGGAAGGATCCCGAAATAACCGGCCTGGTACACGAGCAGCTGATGGATGGTAAGAAAGGGGTCAAAATTGAATTCCTGCGCGCACAGTCCGATCAGCCTGCGGCTCTGGACATAATCGCGGGTCGCGTCATAGCCGAACACCTTGATCTCGCCGGATTGGTGGTTGGAAAGCCCGGTCAGGCAATTGATGGTCGTGGTCTTGCCGGCGCCGTTGGGCCCCAAAAAGGCGAAGAAATCGCCGCGTTTGACCTCGAACGATACGTTATCCAAGGCCTGCAGCTTGTTGTAGAATTTGGTGACCTTCAAGAGGGATATGGCTATTTCGGAATTGCGCATACGATCCCATTATAAAAAGCCAAGGGGAAGGAGTCAATCATGCCTTCGCTTTTTCGAACTCCGCAAGGGCATTGCGCGCCGCATTACGAACGACCTCCGGGAGCGCCGGGTGGATGTAGATCATGCCCAAGAGATCGTCCAGTGTCGCCTCCTTGTACATCATCGCGATCAGCATGTGGATCATGTTGGAAGCCTGTTCGCCGATAATATGGGCTCCCAGGATCTTTCTCGTTTTGCGGTCAAAAAGAATTTTCACGAAACCAGAATCA
>JAHFFX010000186.1 GCA_023247755.1 Candidatus Omnitrophota bacterium
GCCGCGGGCCCGCATCGCCAGACCCTTGCCGCACCAGCCGTAACCGGCGACGACAAACTGACTTCCCGCCAGCAGGCGATTCGTGCCCCGGATGATGCCGTCAATCGTGCTTTGTCCGGTTCCGTAGCGGTTATCGAAAAAATGTTTGGTGGCGGCATCATTCACCGCAATCACCGGATACGAGAGAACCTTTTGGTCGGCCATACTCTTCAGACGGATCACGCCGGTGGTGGTCTCTTCGGTGCCGCCGATCACCTCGCCGATCAATTCTTTTTTCTTGGTGTGCAACATGGTGGTGAGATCGGCGCCGTCATCCATGGTGATATGGGGCTTGAACGCCAGACATTCGAGAATGTGTTTGTAATAGGAGTCGGAGTTTTCTCCGTTGATGGCGTATGATTCGATATTCTCTTCCTCGGCCAGTGCTGCGGCCACATCGTCCTGGGTTGACAGGGGATTGGAAGCACAGATCCGTACGGCTGCTCCGCCGTCTCGCAGGGTGGTCATCAGGTTTGCGGTCTCGGTGGTGACGTGAAGACATGCCGCCACGCGGAGACCTTTCAGCGGCTTCTCTTTAAGAAACCGGCTCCGGATCTGCTGTAAAACCCGCATCGACTGCCAAGCCCACGCGATACGTGCACGACCACCTTCAGCTAACTTTGGATTCTTAACATCTGACATGGATTTTCCTTTCGGCCTTAACCGGCGGCCTTTCTTAATTCTTGCACCTTGTCGGTTTTTTCCCAGGTGAACTCGGGTTCGCTCCGTCCGAAGTGGCCATAGGCGGCCGTCTTCTTGTAGATAGGCCGGAGCAGGTTCAGTGTTTCAATGATGGCTGATGGTTTGAGACTGAAAACTTTTTGCACCGCTTGGGTCAGGCGATCATCGGGAATTTTTCCGGTTCCTAAACTATCGACCATGAAGGAAATCGGTTCCGGATATCCGATGGCGTAGGCGACCTGAATTTCGCAGGCATCGGCGAGCCCCGCCGCAACGACATTTTTCGCCACATAGCGGGCCATGTAACAGGCGCTCCGGTCAACCTTCGAGGGATCCTTGCCGGAAAACGCGCCGCCGCCATGGCGTCCCTTGCCGCCATAAGTGTCGACGATAATCTTCCGTCCGGTCAATCCGCAGTCCCCGTGCGGTCCGCCGACCACAAACCGGCCGGTTGGGTTGATGAAAAATTTTGTTTTGGAATCGAGAAATTCTTTGGGGAGGACCTTACGGATGACGCCGTCGATGACGGCCTCTTTGATTGTCTCATGTTTCACATCGGGGGTATGCTGTGTGGAGATGACCACGGTGTCGATCCGAACCGGCTGCGAACCTTCATATTGAATCGTCACCTGCGATTTTCCGTCCGGCCTTAGAAAAGGGATCTCCTTTTTCTTCCGGGCCTCGGCCAGCCGACGGGTCAGTTTGTGCGCGTAGAGGATCGGCATCGGCATCAGCTCGGGGGTTTCATTGGTGGCATAGCCGTACATCATTCCTTGATCGCCGGCCCCTTGCTCCTTGAAGAGACCTTGCCCCTCGCTCACCCCTTGCGAGATATCGGGCGACTGACGGCCGAGCACATTGAGAATTGCGCAGGTATTTCCATCGAATCCAATATCGGGATCGGTGTAGCCGATTTCGCGGATTGCGGTGCGAGCCAGCTCCTGAAAATCAACGACAGCAGTGGTGGTGATTTCACCGGCGAGCAGCACAAGCCCCGTTGTGACCAAGGTTTCGCACGCGACCCGTCCCTTTTTATCCTGGGCCAAAATGGCGTCGAGAACGGCATCGGAGATCTGGTCGGCAACCTTGTCTGGGTGGCCTTCCGTGACCGATTCCGACGAGTAGAGATAGGTCGTCTTTGGGGTCGACATTGGAGCGGCCGGTGATACCCGCGCCCGCTTCCCGAGTCAAGACTGATTGCGAATAGCCTCCTTACCCGATCCGAGGCAGGCAATAAAAACCTCCAGAACTTGTCCCGTGCTCGTTCTTGCTTTAAAGGGATCCGGCCTGCTCCATCCCGCCCCCTCCGGTTGATGCGGGCGAAGAAAAGTCGAAGATAGGGAGAAGCATCTAGTTGGGAAAAAGAATGATTTTGGAACTGAGTAAGTGTACATCAGGCCTCCGTGAAATACGTCTCTAAATCCGATTTCAAGGCAGCGCGGGAATGCCCCGCGAAGCTCTTTTACCGCAAAAACAAATACCCAAATCTCAAAGAAGACGACGAATTTCTCGGACTGCTGGCCGAGGGCGGCTTTATGGTCGGCAAGATGGCGCAGTTGCTCTTTCCCAATGGCATCGAGGTTCCCGGTGGTCGCGACCAGGAAGCGGCTATCGCCAAGACCCAGGAATACCTCGTTCAGGAGAATGTCACCCTTTTCGAACCCGCTATTTTCGTGGATGGAATGCTCATTCGCGCCGACATCCTCATCAAACGCGGAAAATCCTTTAAGCTGATCGAGGTTAAGGCAAAATCCATTGACGGTAGTGCATTGGAAGAACGTGGCACCGGTGGCACCGCCTGTTTCTGGAAAAAGCGCTACCCGGGTTTGGATTCGAAGTGGCAACCCTATCTCGAAGATATTGCCTACCAGACCCACGTCCTCCGGCGCGCCTTTCCCGGTGCGGACATCCAGCCGTTCCTCATGCTTTGCGACAAATCGAAACAAACGGGTATCGATAATCTTCTTCAACAATTTCTTCTGCACGAGCGCCGGAACGAAAAAGGCGATGAATTCTTCGAAGTAGAATTCACCGGGGACGTTGAGGCTTTACGGCGGGACAACCTGCTCATCAAAATTAACGTCCTGCCGGAAGTCGAATATCTTCTTCCAGAAATAAAAGGGGCCGCAGCGGAATTCGCGGCATCTGTTATGGAGGGTCGGAAGATTCAGGGGCCTCTCTCCACGGAATGTAAAAAATGTGAATACCGTCTACCTCTCGATCAAGAGGAGAAAAATGGATTTCTGGAATGCTGGGGCAAACTGGCAACCGTCTCGCCGCATCTCCTCGAATTGCGCAATCTTGGTCACGTCAAGGCCAAGGGAGAAAAGCTAGCGGACTCCCTGTTCGCCAAGGGGAAGGCCTCGCTTTATGACATCCCGGTTGAGTGGCTCAGCAGTCCTGCGCAGGGTGTGTGGCAAAAGCGGCAGATTGAATATACCAAGAAGGGGAAGGAGTGGATCAGCCCTCATCTGAAAGATCTGTTAAAGGCCCACAAATACCCTCTGCATTTCATCGATTTTGAGGGCTCACGCATGGCTCTCCCCTATCATGCGGGTCTGCGCCCGTACGGACAGGTGGCCTTTCAATGGAGCTGTCATACGATCCGAAAGCTGGGCGATCCACCCGAGCATCACGACTGGATCAACACTAAGAAGACGTTCCCGAACATTGAGTTTGCAAGAACCCTCAAAGACCGGTTGGGACGTGAAGGCACAGTCTTCATGTGGTGGCCTTATGAAAAGATCGTTCTATCGGACATTGCTAAGACCCTTCGACAAAGCGAGCGTCCGGACCCGGAACTGCTCGACTGGCTCGAACGGATGGACGGCGCCCTTGTGGATCAATATAAGATCGCCGCGGACAACTATTATCACCCTGACATGAAGGGAAGTGTCTCCATCAAGTTCGTTCTCCCCGCCGTCTGGAACAACAACCCATACCTCCACAAGATTAACCCGTTTCAGACTTATTATAAGGAGCGCGAGGGCAAGGTCCTGAGCCCGTATGAGACGCTCGAGACGATCAAGATCGCCGAAGAGGCTGAGGTCATCAAGGAAGGAACCGGCGCCATGCGTGCCTATCAGGAAATGATGTATGGTCTCCACCGCAACGATTCAGAAACGCACGCCAAATGGACGACACTGCTGCGCCAATATTGCGCACTCGATACTATGGCCATGGTGATTATTTACAAACACTGGTGTTCAAAGGTTGGAATTTATTTTTGACCTTATTCCCCACGGCACGGTTCAATTGAATATGGGCTTTCAGCACTTGGTGGAACAGCCGAATACAAGGAATAGAGGGACGCATTGCGTTCGTGCGCATGGAAACACGAAACGTTTCCTAGGAAACACTCGCATATTGCGATCATTCTTGGTTGCTTCCAAAATGCGAGCATGTTACGCGCGCCCCATTACTCTGAGCAAAGCGGGGCCCTGATTCTGGAGGTAAAACAATGAGTCTCCTAAACTTTACGAGGGCTGAACTAATCGACCTTAGGAGTAGCTCCGAGTTTAGCGAGAAGTGGATTCAGGAAAAGATGGCTGAGGACCCATCCATTTTGGGATTAGGTGACCTAATCTTGAAGGAGAAGGAGCGAATTCAGGCTGGAGCCGGTCGGTTGGATCTTCTGCTCCAAGACCCGGAGGAAAATCGGCGCTATGAGGTTGAAATCCAACTCGGCAAGACTGATGAAGCCCATATTATCAGGACCATCGAGTATTGGGACATCGAAAGAAAGCGTTACCCGCAGTATGATCACGTTGCCGTTATTATCGCCGAGGATATCACGAGCCGCTTCTTGAACGTAATCGGTCTGTTCAACGGCAGTATCCCCCTGATTGCAATTCAGATGAAGGCGCTACGGGTCGGGAACCAAACGACATTGGTTTTCACAACCGT
>JAHFFX010000187.1 GCA_023247755.1 Candidatus Omnitrophota bacterium
CGGGAATCAGGAACCCCAGGATAAATCTTCCGGAGCGTCAGCCGATGGAGCGGAGCTGCTCGATGCCTATTCGCGCGCCGTGGTCGGTGTCGTTGAAGGCGTGGGCCCGGCGGTGGTGAGCATCCAGGTGAGGAAGTCGCCGTCGTTCCCTTACGGAGCGCGGGAAGGGGCGGGCTCCGGGGTCATCATCACGCCCGACGGCTTCATTCTGACCAACAATCACGTAGTTGAGCAGGCCCGGGAGATCCAGGTCGAGCTGACCGACGGCCGGAAGTTCAAAGCGGACCTCTTGGGGGCCGATCCGGCGACGGACCTGGCCGTCATCCGCATTTGGGAGCAGCATCTTCCAGCGGCGGAGCTCGGCGATTCGGACGCTTTAAGAGTGGGGCAACTCGTGATCGCCATCGGAAACCCTTTGGGGTTCCAGAGCACGGTCTCCACCGGGGTGGTTTCGGCCATGGGGCGTTCGTTGCGCAGCGAGTCGGGGCGCCTTATCGAAAATATCATCCAGACGGATGTGGCGCTCAATCCCGGCAACTCCGGCGGGCCGCTGGTCGATGCGCGCGGCAAGGTCATCGGGATCAACACCGCCATGATCTTCCGGGCGCAGGGGCTCAGTTTCGCGATCCCCTCCAACACCGCCCGCTGGGTGGTGAGCGAACTCGTCGGTCACGGCAAAGTGCGCCGGGCCTATATCGGGATTGCGGGGCAGGTGCGGCCCGTCGATGGCGTTTTTCAGCGTTTCCTGGGTTTAAATAAAAGTTCGGTGGTGGAAGTGGCGTTCGTGGAGCCCGGCGGTCCGGCGGGCGCGGGCGGCCTGACCGAAGGGGATCTCCTTATCTCGGTCAACGGCACGGAGGTGGGGAACGTGGATGACATCCACCGGATCCTGTCCGGCATCAAACCCGGAACACCGACCGCGATCACCATCATCCGCCAGGGATCAAAGCAGGAACTTCAGGTGATCCCGGGCGAGGCGTTCGAATAATCCGGCGGAGAGGTCGTTCGCCGGTCAAGATGGAGAAAAATCAACGGGGAAGGGCGGTGCCCGCATAGCGGGCACCGCCCTTCCCCGTTAACATAGCACGACGGTATTTTTCCCTTCATGCTTGGCCTGGTAGAGGGCTTTGTCGGCTTTGAGGATCAGGTCGTAACGGTCCATCTTATCGGTGAACTTGGCCGCGCCGATGCTGATTGTGACCGTCCGCTGCAGCGACAGGTTTTCTACGAAGAACTGGATCTTCTCCGCCACTTTTTGCGCTTCTTCTTTTTCGGTCTGCGGGAGGATGACCGCGAACTCATCCCCGGCATAACGGCAAGCGATGTCCGCATCGCGAAGGTTTGCCATCAGGATCTTTCCGATCTCTTTGAGCAGATGGTCCCCCGCCTGATGGCCGAAGGTGTCGTTGAACAATTTGAAATCGTCCACATCCAGCATCAAAAGGCTGAAGGAACCGTTATAGCGCCGGGCTCGGTTGATTTCATGATCCAGGCTGTTGATGAAATACCGGTAGTTGAAGATATTGGTGAGGGGATCCTTGAGCGTCAGATACTTGAGCTGCTTGTAAAGCCGGGCGTTCTCGATGGCCACCGCCACTTGCCGGACGATCGTGGAGAGGATCTTCAGATCGATCTCATTGAACGTTCCGCCGTCCTCGGAACGCTTGTCCGCAACGCAGAGAACCCCCAGCGTGTTCGCGTGCAGGATGATTGGTGCCAGGAGAAATGATTTTCCGCGGTAGGACGGCCGGCTGACGCGCAAGATCCGTTCATCCTTCTCGATGTCCCTGACCAGCAAAGGCGTGCCTTTTTCAGCGACCCACCCGGCGATAGGTTCGCCGACGCGCACCCGGCTTTTGGAAACGGTCTCTTCATCGAGTCCCTTGTGGCCTTTGATGCACAGTATTCCGGATTTCGGGTCCAGCAGCATGAACGAACACTTGTCCGCCTCCAGGACCTCCGCCGTTTTCTCCACGACAAAATCGATCAGCTTATCCATGAGATGAATGGTGCTTAAACCCTCTTCCAGGCTGAGGACCTGCTCGAGCTTAGTCTTTTCGAGCTCCATTCTTTCCATGAGCTTGTTAAGCGATTTTTGCGCCACGACCTGTTCCGTGATGTCGCGCGTGAAGCAACGGGTGTGCACGAATTTCCCGTTCTTCCACAGAACGTTCGAACTGGTGGACACATATTTGATGCGTCCGTCCTTGGTCTTCATCCGGGCCTGCTGATTGTTGAGGGTCTCGTGCTTTTTCAGCCTCAGCAGAATGTCCTCGATGACGTCATGGTCCGCATAAAAATCGGCGATGTTCCGGCCGATGTATTCCTCCTTGGAATATCCCAAGAGGCCCAGCTCCGTTTTGTTGGCCCACAGGATCGTCCCATCCGGCCCCACGCAATGGATCCCGACGGCCGCATTGTCCATAAAATCGAAGAATTCCTGCTGGTTAAAGTTCGCCGATTCTTCCCGCCGCTGACCTTCCGCGACATTGCGCAGGAAGGCGTAAGCCCCGATGAACCGGCCTTGGGCATCGACCCGGCGGATCAACAGGACCCTCGCCAGGTAAGTGGAGCCATCGTTCTTCTGCAGGGTGATATCGAACTCGGCCTTGTTCTCATGGAAAAGACAGCCTTGCATCTCCGTGGCCCTCATCCGGTCCGGGGCGGCCACGATCGTTTTCCAGGCCTGTCCCAGCAGTTGGTCCGTCGCCGGAAAGCCCAGCATGCGGGCGAAGGTTTCGTTGACAAAGGTGAAGCGGCCTTCTTTGTCGATCTCTGCGATCCCTGGCAGGAAGAAAGAGAGCGTGGAATTCATTTCCTGGGAAAGCGTCAGTTTTTCGTACTTGCGGTTCTTCTCCCAGATGATCACGCCGGCCCCGATCGTACGGCCGGAGGGGTCATGTAGCGGCAGCAGATTGAGGACCATCCGCACTGGACGCTGGCCTTCTCGGCGGTAGGTCGTTTCGTAGTAAAGCACGGCCTGGTCGCTGAGCACCTGCTGGAAAACGGGGCGCAGGTCCTTGAAGGTTTGCGGGGGAAAGACCTGTTCCATCGGCGAGCCCACGACCTCTTCGGCCGTATGGCCGAAGATCTTTTCGGCGGTCGTATTCCAGGTGATCAGCGTGCCTTCCGGCGAAATACCGGCGATGCCGTAATCCAGGGCGTTGACGATCGATTCCCAGAAAACCTTTAAAGAGCCGGCGGTGGGTGATTGGAAGGCGCTGAGGAATGAGTTTCTCATGGCGGACCGTCCTTTCGTTGATCCCGATGAATCGATGGGATGCGGTGACCTGGGTTTTTGTTCCGGGGGGAGGCGGCGCCCCTCTAATGAGGGGCGCCGCCTCCCCGGAACACTTCCTCTAATCGGGAGGGTTCCCGACGGCTTTTTTACGGCCGGGTCCCACTCCTATTGGGAAGCGGACGATGGTATCCGGTCCTCCTCCTTGTTCGCCCGGGAGATGCTGACGGCGATCTTCTCTCCACGGCTTTCCATATAGGTGATCTCCACCTGATCGTTGCGGTTAAGGTCGTTTATGGACAGGATATTCTTATAGACTGTCTTGGGGGACACCATGAAGATCTGTTCCCTTTTTTGATCGAATTTGGGCTGATCACGCATACTGATGACGAGATGGTCGGAAACCACGCTCACTACCTTACCGGTGGCGGAATGTTCATTGTCCTCGGCCCGCAGGTAAGTCAAAACGGAAAAGGACAGGAACAGGGCCAGAAAGATACTGATCAATAATCGAATCAGGGTCATGGTCGTCTCCTTTCGGTGGCGGAACTCTAATCCCCAGAGATCCTGCCATACGGTAACAAAACGCAAATGAAAGGACGGTTAAAATAGAATTAAAAAATTTTCATCTTCCAGGAGAGGATATGGGCGGAGGAAAGGGGGGTTAAGCTTTGGGAAGGATGACCCGGAAGGTGGTTCCGGCGTCGGGTTTGCTTTCGACCTGGATCTCGGCCCGGTGGACCCGCGCGATGGCCTGGACGATGTTCAGGCCCAGGCCCATACCGGACTCTTGGGTGTCCCCGTGATAGAAACGGTCGAAGATGCGGGAGATGTTCTCCTCGGAGATCCCCGGTCCGGTGTCGGCGACCGAGGCGACGACCCAGCGGTTCTGGTTCTTGACATCGAGATGGATCTCTCCATCGGGAGGCGTGAACTTGAGGGCGTTGTCGATGAGGTTGAAGAACAGTCTTCTTAAGTGCAGACGGTCGGCCTTGATCATAATCTTGCGGTCGGGGGTGAAGGAATGGATCCGGATGCGTTTGGGCTCGGCGAGCAATCCGGTTTGTTCACTGATCTCATTGAAGAATTTGCAGAAGTCGAACGATTCGAACCGGAAGGCCATCGGTTCGTAATCCAGCTTGGCCAGCATGAGGAGGTCCTCGATGGTCTTGAGCATCCGTTCGGATTCCTCCAGGCCAACTTTTATGGCGCGCCGGTATACTTCCGGGGCGCGGTCCTTGCGCAGGGCCAGTTCCGCTTCGCCCTTGATGATCGTCAGCGGGGTCTTCAGCTCATGGGAAGCGTGGGAGGTGAAGTCCTCGATGTGCCGGAAGGATTTCTCCAGGCGCGAGATCATTTCGTTGAAG
>JAHFFX010000188.1 GCA_023247755.1 Candidatus Omnitrophota bacterium
GATGTCAGCTCATCCAGCACGGTCCGGTCGGAATCGAAATGCGATTCCTGCCGGAGGTAACCGATGTTCAACCCCTTTTGGACCTGAATGCTCCCGCCGGTGGGCTCGTATTCGCCAAGGACGATCCGAAAGAGCGTCGACTTCCCCGTGCCGTTGGGCCCGGTGAGGCCGATCTTCTCGTTGGCGAAGATGCTCAAAGAAACGCCCTCCATGAGCATCCGTTCGTCGAAGTTCTTGGAAAGATTATTGATGGTGATCATAATGAAAAGACCGCCGACTCATTCCGCAAAGAAATCCTGATAACATTGCGGACATATCCATTCCTCATGCCGATTGACATACGCCTCGCTGCAACCCTCAGCGCCTGCGCCGATCTTCGCCTGACATCCCAGGCAGTGTTCGTGGTCCCAACCTCCCTTGCGGATCTCCGCCGCTTGAGAGGAGAACGGCTGTCCATGATAACGACAGGACATTCCCGTTCGATAGACCAATGCGTCCTGGGGTTGAAATCTTTCCTTGCGCCAGTTCGGGTCGCGGGCGGACCTTAGCTGGTCATAGCGCCAGTCCTGTTCCATTCCATTCTTCATGTCTTGCCTTCTGCAAGGGATTTGATCCCGGTGATCTCTTCGGAAGTCAATTTCCGCCATTGACCGACCTTGAGCCTTCTTAATTCCAGCGGCCCCTGGCTGATACGCATCAGGTATTCGACCTTATGGCCCACCGCCTCGAGCATGAGCCGTATCTGACGTTTGCGGCCTTCGTGGATCGTCATCTCGAAATCGCTCGTCGACCCGATGGTCTTCAGATCACGGATCTTTGCCGGCGCGGTGAGCTTGCCTTCGACCATGACCCCATTTTCGAGGCGCTGGCTTTGCTCCGCCGAAAGAACGCCATTGATCATGACGAAATAGGTCTTCTCCACATCGAACTTGGGATGCGTCAGCGCATAGGCAACATCGCCGTCATTGGTCAAAAGGAGCAGCCCTTCCGTGTCCTTATCAAGCCTTCCCACGGGATTAAGATGCTGGTATTCCGCCGGCAGCAATTCCATGACCGTCTTTCCCGCGTGCTCATCCTCGGTGGTCGTGACATAACCGACGGGCTTATTGAGCAAGATGTACGCGTAGTCCTTCTTTTGGACGGTGACCCCGTCGACCTGCACCGTGTCCTTAAAAGGGTCCACCGGGAAGGAAGGTTCGGTCACGAGATCTCCGTTGACGCGCACGTGGCCTTCCTGGACCTTGGTCATCGCATCGCGCCTTGAGCAAACGCCGTTGTGGGAGAGGAAGACTTGGAGTCGCATGGAAAACTCTTTTTGTTCAGGGTTCCCAGGGCCCAGCCCCCAGAGACCCAGTGAAATCTTTTACTGGGACGCTGGGCGCTGGGGGCGGAGAGACTGTCTTTGCCTCAACGCTTCATAAACCAGGATCGCCGCGGTCGTCGACACGTTCAGCGAATCGGCCTTGCCGGCCATCGGTATCTTCACCTGCTCCTGCGCGTGGCTTTTCCAGAAATCGCTTAAACCCGCCTGCTCGCTTCCCAGGACAACGGCCAGGGCCCCCCGCAGGTCCGCCTGCGTATAAACGCGCGAAGCGTCCGGGTTCGCCGCCACGATCCGCACCGATCGCATTTCCAAAAATTCCACGGCGGCTTCGTTGGCGCAGTGCACGATGGGAACGCAAAACACCGTTGAGAGACTGGCCCGCACGACATTGGGATTATAAACGTCCGTGGCCGGTTCGCAGACCAGCACCGCATCCACCCCGGCGGCATCGGCGGTCCTTAAGATGGCGCCCAGGTTGCCCGGTTTTTCCACCTGCTCAACGACGATCAGCAATGGATCCTTGGGAAGCGACAGTTGCGCCAAAGACCGGGCGGGCATCGGGGCGACCGCTAAAATCCCCTCCTGGCGGTCGCCAAAGGCGATCTTGCCGAACACGGAAGCCGTGACTTGAAAAACCGTGGCCTTCTCCGTTTCCAACCGGTGCAAAAATTCTTTTCCTTCTTTCGTCCTGATGAGTTCCGGACAGATCCAGATCTCCTGAAAATGGACCCCCGCACAACGGGCGATGGCCACTTCCCGGACCCCTTCCACGATGGTCAGCCGCAGGGTGTTGCGCGCCTGACGCTCCCGCAGGCGAATGACCTTCTTGACCGCGGGGTTGGCGGCGCTTGAGATCTGCTTAATATCCGCTTTTGAGGGCATGCAGGATCTCCTTGTTCAACGTGAACGCCTTGGTTTCCCAGGAACGGATCATGTCAACGCGCCGCTTCGGCCAGTGCGTGGCATAGGTGTCCCAGCCGCACAAAGGCCCGGCGCGGTTCACCCACGGCAGATTGTCCACGAGGCTATAGATCCCGTCGGGAAAAAGGTGGTTCTTGACGGCCTTGTAGGTCCAATACGTCCAGTGGAAATCGAACTCCCGGCAGCAGGAAACGACGTCCCGCACCCAGGCGTCTTCGCCAAAGAGGCCGCAGCGCGCGTTGACGCCGAATTCCCCCAGATAGACCGGACGCTTTCTTTTCTGGGCGAGCTTCGCATAACCCTCCATCACCTTGCGGATGGCGCGGCGGTCGAAACGTTCGGGATCTGCCCGCAGCGGGTAACGCAGAAAAGAGATCAGATTGAAAGTGAACTCCATCGGCTGATAGTAATGCACGCTCAGCGCCAGGTTGTCATCGGCAAAATCATCGAGGCAATCAAGATCCTGCGCCCAGCGGTTCCCCTCGATGAAGAGCAGGTGATTCCGGTCGATGGAGCGGATGGCGGCAATGAGTTCCTTATAGAAACGGTTGAGGAGCTTCGTGTCCTGCAGGACCGCTTCATTAAGGATATCGTAACCGGCGATCGCGGGCTCATCCTTGTAGCGCTCCGCCAGGAACTCCCACAGGCGCAGCGTCCGGGCCTGAAAACTTTTGTCCTTCCACAGCAGCGCTTCCCCCAGACTGTCGGAATGCCAGTCGTGGTTCTGGGCGCCGGGGGCGGCGTGCAGATCGAGGATCACCCGGATCCCGTATTTCTTCGCCCAGCGGATAACCCGGTCGAGATAGGCAACACCCCTTCCTTCATAGCGATAGGGTGCGTTCTCCACCAGGGTGGCGTTGAACGGCACGCGCAAACAAGTCATTCCCCACGAAGCGATCGCGGCCACGTCCTTCTCTTGAATGAAATGGTCGCGGAAGTTCTTCTCGAATTGCGCCAGCGCCCGCTCCCCCAAGCGATCGGCGAATTCCTTTTTGAATTTTTGTTCGGCGAGGTTGGGTGCGTGCAGGATGTAGGCCTCCATGAGAAGCCAGCCGCCCAGGTTGACGCCGGTGAGCGTCACTTTCCTGCCGTCGCAGCGTATTTCCGTCTTGTCGGCCGTCAGAAATCCGGGCATCGTCGCGCCATCCTATCTTTGCAAAAAATGGTACCGCGTGAGAAATCCACGGATCCCCTCGATCCAGATATCCTTGGACTCGATGTAGTTGTCGTTGTGCCGGCCGTGCGTCACCAGGAACTCTTTCGGAGCGGCGGCGGCTTCGAACAGTTTCCGCCCCAGATCGTACGGCACCAGTTCGTCTTGCGGGCTATGGATGAAGAGCTTCGGGATATGGACCTCCTGGAGCCGCTGCACCGAATCCATTTTCACCGACAGCAGGAACGACGGGATGAACGGATACATCCGCCGGGCCATGTCGGCGGCGGAAGAGAACGACGAATCGATGATCAGCGCACCCAGGGTCCGTTGCGCGCTCAGCTCGGAGGCGGGAACCCCTCCCAGCGAAGTGCCATAGGCGATGATGCGGGAAGGGATGACGCCGGGCCGCTGGCAAACATACTCGTAGGCGGCAAAGGCGTCGCGGTACAATCCAGCTTCCGAAGGAACGCCCGCGCTCAGACCATACCCCCGGTAATCGAACAAGAAGACATCCAATCCGATCTTCAAAAGATGCGAGACCTTCTCGAGCCGGTCGCCGATATTGCCGGCGTTGCCGTGGAAATAGATGACTACGGGCGGAGCGGGCCCCCCGACGTCTTGCTCTCCAGCGGTCGGGGGGCCCGTCCCACCCGCTCGCAAATACCAGCCGTGCAGTTTTACCCCGTCCGCGGTGGTGAAGAAAACATTGTCATAGCTCAACCCCAGCAAACCCGGATTGACGGTCAGCTGCTTCTTCGGATAGAAGATGGCCGTCTTTTCCGCGTAGCGGGCGAACAGGAACAACCCGATCGCGATGATAACCAGCGTGGAAAGCAAAACTCGAACGGCTCCTTTCAGGATGCCCAGAAAAGGGAACGGCACATTACCTCCCGCTGACCGTCCGTTCAATCGCCGTGGACAATCGCAGCCGGTCGTCAATGGTGTTCTTTTTCAATTTCCGTCTTAGGTTTGCGCAACGGGATGAGACTGAGCATTGTCCGGATGGCCCGCAGGACATCGTCCATCTGGCAGGGTTTGGTGAGATAGTGATCGGCCTCCAGCGCCAATCCCTTCTGGACATCCTCCAGTTCCCCCATGGCGGTAACGATGATGACCGGCTGCCATTTCATCGTCGGCGGATGTTCCCGGACATTCTTAAGGACCTCAAGACCGTCCATCCGGGGC
>JAHFFX010000189.1 GCA_023247755.1 Candidatus Omnitrophota bacterium
CCCGCAGCAACGCCGCAAGCCCCCGGTCATTGGGATCATCCCTCCGGACCGTAAACAGAACGGTTTTAAAAAGTATATACAAGATCCAGACAAAGGCCGCCAGGCCCAGAACGCCGGTTTCCGCCGCCATTTGCAGATAACAGTTATGCGCGTAGGTGGGCTCATAATAGAACTGCCCGTTCAATTTCCTCCGGAACTCCTGAAAAACCGGCATGAACGTGTTGATGCCGTGTCCGAAGAGCGGTTTGGTCCCGATCATCGAGACCGTGTCCTGCCACAGCCCCCGGCGCCACTCCCAGGTCCCCTGCACCTGATCGGTCTCCAGCCGAAAATTGGCCGCGGTCCGGGAATGCCCGGCCCACAAGCCACCCAGAAGAACCAACCCGGACACGAACATCACCCGCAATGCAATCTTCTTGTCGATGAACCGCAATACGAACAGCATCCCGGCCAAAGCCGCCAGCCAACCGGCGCGGGAGAAGGTCACCGCGATCGCCCAAAGGAACATGATGAACAACCAAAGGAATAACGGGTCCGGCCTTTTTTTCTCCCTGGTGAACACCAGCGAGAACGCCAGGGGCACCCAGATCACAAGATATCCCGCCAGAGCGTTGGGTGTTTTAAAGCCGGCCGTGGCCCGTCCGGAATCGTCCATGGAATGCCCGAGAAAAAGATCCCTGCCGGTGAGGTGGAATTGGATGATGCCGTCGAATGCGGTGGTCACGGCCGTCACGCTCATGACCGCCAGGGCCCAGATCACGTGCTCCCGCTTCTTAAAAACGTCGAGAACGAGCCAGTAAATGACGAACCATTCCAGGATCTTGGTCAGGAGCCCTCCGGCGGACCTTTCGGCAAAAACGCTGCCCGCCGTCGTCAATAAGCAGAGCCCTAAGAATATTCCGATGGGTCGATTGAGGGTGCTGGCGGGCAGCAGCTTGCTCCACCCCGTGCCGCGTCTCGCGGACCATTGTTTCGCCGCCCACAGGATCACCGAGAGAACAACGCAATTCTCCACGACGGCCGAGGAATACGGCAGCATGAACATGGTCAGATACAGCAATCCGCGGATGACGTTGTCTATCTTGGCGGCAAGATCGATTTGCGACATAGCGAGGGGATCAGTAGGCGCCTTTGGCCTTGACGACGATGGGAATGGTTTGCAAAAGGATGGTGAGGTCGAGCCAGAACGACCAGTTGTTGATGTACCAGATGTCCCATTTGACGAGGCGGGCGAAGGACAGGTCGCTGCGGCCGCGCACCTGCCACAGCCCGGTGATGCCGGGACGGATCTCGAGGCGCTTGAGTTGGCGAAGGTCCTCCTTTTCGATCTGCTCGATCGGCAAGGGCCGGGGCCCCACCAGGCTCATCTCACCTTTGAGGACATTGACGATCTGCGGCAATTCATCAAGACTGTACTTTCTCAAGATCCGCCCGAAGGCGGTGATCCTGGGGTCCTTCTTCATCTTGAAGATGGGCCCATCGACTTCGTTCTTATGTTTCAATTCCTGGAGGATGCGGTCGGCGTCCGTCACCATGCTGCGGAATTTGTACATCCGGAAGATCCGCCCCTTTCGCCCGAACCGCCGGGAAGCGTAAAAGACGGGGCCGGGGCTGTCGAGCTTGATGGCGACGGCGATCGCAAGGAACACCGGCCAGCTGATCGCCAGAAGCGCGAGGCTCGCACAGATGTCGAAGAGGCGCTTGCCCACCTGCTTGCGGATATTATGAACGTCGGAGTATTCGATGACCGGGATCAGCCCGATATTATAGCGATAGAATTCGCCGGTCGTAAAACCGTACCCCTGGGGGACCACGTGTACCGTAATGTTCAGATCGCGGGCGTCTTCCAAGAGTTTAAGGAACAACGGACTATCGTGAATGGTGATAAAAACGATGCTCACGAATTCCCGGGCGGCGATCGTTGAGAAATCCGAGATCTTCCCCAAAATCTTGGTCTTGTGGTCGTCCGCCGTCCCCGTTTTGAAATCATCCAGGAATCCGACGATCTTGATCCCAAGTCCGGGGCGGCGTTCGATCTCCTGGGCAATGGCCACCCCCACTTTTCCCGCCCCGATGATGATGGTGTTCCAATTGTTGTAGCCGCTGATCACAAGATATTCCACGAAAAGCCTTTTGATGATCCGCCAGACCGACAGAACAATGATCATCGAAACGGTCGCGGTGATAAAGATCGAGCGGGGCAGTCCCTCGATCTTAAGGACATACTGCGCCACAACGATGGACAGGGAAGCAAGTCCGGTGGACCTGACCACCGTCCAGACCTCGATCCCCTCCAGGAGCTCGCGCCGGGTTTCGTAAAGCTGATGGGAATGGTTGATGAGGATCGTGGTCAGCAGCCAGAAGACAAAGACGAATCGAAAAGGGTTCGAGACCTCCACGAACAGGTACGGCAGCGAAACCGGAAAGCTCAAGGTCGAGGAGCGGAGCGTGCACGCAAAAAAGATCGACGCGTAAATGAGACAAGCGTCGATCAGCATATACGTCAGGCGGATAAGCGGCAGTCGAAGTTTAGACGTCATTGCGGTTTTGCACCTTTACGGAACAGCCGGCGACAGCCAGCCATGACCAATAGAACAACGAACCGGGGATTGCCGATAAGATATCTTTTCCAAAGCCGCCGGGGTTCGCTCAACAAACGGAACAGCCATTCGAGCCCCGCACCTTGCATCCATCGCGGGGCCTGGGGTTTTGCTCCGGAATGAAAATCAAAGGCCGCCCCCACTCCCACCATCACCGGCACCTTCAGCAACGCCCGATGCCGGTGCAGCCAGTAGTCCTGTTTGGGGGAACCTAATGCCACCCACAGGAGATCGGGGCTCACCCGATCAATGGCCGATAGAACCTCTTCCTTCTCTATATTATCGTTCGAGTGGAGAAAAGGCGGCGAAAAGCTGCCCACTATATTAATCCCGGGGAACTGTTTTTTCAAGCGGGATTCCAGGCGGCCCAGAACCTCCGGAGTACCGCCGTAAAGATAATGCCGGTAGCCCTTGGTCAATCCTTGCCGGCAGACTTCCAGCATCAAATCCGGGCCATAAGTTCTTTGCACCGCCTTATTCCCACCCAACCTTCCCAACCACACCACCGGTATGCCGTCCGGCGTGACCATGTCCGCCGCATTGATGATCTTGCGGTATTCGGCGTCGTCCTGGCAATCCATGATGGTCGCCACCGGCGCGACACAGACGTAGGTCTTGCGGCCTTCCTGGATCCATTGACCGATCCGGGCACAGGCCAGCGGCAGATCGACGGCGTCAACGTGAACGGAAAGGACATCGAATGTTTGCCGGTCAGCGGTCATGAGCAGAACAGGTTGGCGGATTGGGAAGAAACCGGATAAGAGCGCCTTGGACCCGCGATCTTTCGAGGCGGGGTCCAAGGCGCTCGAAGATCATCTCATTTGCGTTCGACAAGCTCCTGCGGAAATCCGTAATTGTAGAAAAGGTCTTTCGGATAAAGATCGTAGCGCTGGATCTCGCGGGCGTATTCGGCCGCGGAAAGGACATACAGCTTGCCTTTATGCACCCCCAGGACCTTTTTGATACCGGATTCCCCCAGGTCCCGTTCGATGGCGTCGAGGTCCGAATACGACTCGAGACGCACGGCCGTGGTATGCCAAAGCCCCACCTCGGGAAGAACCGGAAGCAGGAACGCGGACAAAGGCGTCACTCCGCCCACACCCGTATCCCACGCGGCATCGTCCAGAAGCCCCTGGTTGCGCTCCATCTCCCGTTCAACGATACGGTTGGCCGGATAATAACGCTCAACGACATCCGCGAAATGGACCTTGTCCAAAAGTACCCCCACGTTGTCGCGCACCGCCGGATATTTATAGCTCCCCCCTTCCACCAAGGGGAGGGAAAAACTTTTTATGCCGATGAGCAGAACGACCAGCGCCACGGCAAAATCCTTCCTTATCCGGCACAGGTCCTTCACAAAAATCTCCACCGCCCAGACGCTCGCGACCGCGAAGATCCCCAGGCCGAAGCGGTATGACCGCGGGTCGACGAAACTGATCAGCCAGATTCCGAGAACGAAAATGAACGATACGGCGAGCCAGTACCCCAGCTCGCGCCGGCGCTCCTCCCGGCCTTCCTGCTTGTCCGAACAAAGCAGCAGGAACGGCAGGAAGGTGATCGTCAGGATCACGATCTTCAAAGAATTGACCCCCGGCCAGATACAAACGTAGTTCAGGTACTTGAAGAACTTGGCCAGCGAGCGGTCTCCGAGGAACGTATGATTGAACGCCGCCGTCAGCTGCGGCGTCCAGTGGAAAGCGCCGGCGCGCTCCGCCAGGATCGGGAACGCGGGGACCCCGGTTACCAGAAAATTCTTTAAATACCATAATCCCGTCGCCGCCGCCACCGCCGCGAGGACCAGGACATACCGCCGCCCGCCCGCCACAGCGCGCAGCATGGCCCAGGGATGTTCCTGGATCCCGAGGCCCAACGCCGCCATCAGGAAAAAGAATGGGATCATCTGGTATTTGTTGGCCAGCAGCGGCACCAGAAAAATGAAGGCCAGCGCGAGGAATGCGGGTTCCTGCC
>JAHFFX010000190.1 GCA_023247755.1 Candidatus Omnitrophota bacterium
AGCGGATCTCGGCGGGCAGCAGCTCGGGAAGCTGCCGCGCGTGCCGCTCGAGACAGAATTTCATGACCCGGCGAAGATACCGCTGGGTGATCCCTTTGGTCAGCGGATAGATCGGAACGATGCGGCCGATCGCCAGCCCCTCATCCTCCTCATCGATGACCTCGTACTCGGGGGCCACCATCTGCAATTTCCCCTTATACATATCGGTCTTGCCGTACAGGACCACGCGGCTGCCGGGCTTAAGGTAATAATCAAGGTACGGCTGGTTGAACCACACACAGGCGAGCTTCCCGGTCCCGTCATCGACCTGTGCCTGATAAAGGTGCTTCTTCGCGTACCACGTGCGGTGACCGCCGCGCTCGAGGATAAGGCCGGTGACGGTGGCCATTTCTCCGACGGTCAGCTGCGCGATTAGGGTCATCTTCCGGCGGTCCTCGTAGCGGCGCGGAAAAAGGTACAAAAGGTCCTCGACCGTCTCGACCCCGAGCTGCGCGAACAGTTTCTTGCGCGCCGGTCCGACGCCTTTGATGTATTGGATGGAACTTTCGTTGAGATTTCGCATTGAAAAAGTTTGGGTGTCCCAGGGCTCAGCTCCCAGCTTCCCGAAAATTAAATGGACTGGGACGCTGGAGCACCGGGTGCCGGGTGCCCCTTCATTTTACTTCAATAAAAATACTCCCAGCATTACAAAACCCACCCCGCCCAGCTTGGCGAACGTGAATTTCTCTCCCAGGACCAGGATGCCCAGGACGAACGCGATCAGCGGGTAAGATGCCCCGACCGGAACCGCCATCGACGCCTCGCCGCCCTTGAGAGCGTGATAAAAAAAGATCTGCCCGACGATGCTCGCCAGCATCCCTCCGGCGAAAACCCATCCCCATCCCGAGGGTGGAACGGCCAGCGCCGGCTTGATCTCAGCGAATCGCAACACAAGTAGGACCAACGCCCCGACCATGACCCCGAGGCTTCTCCAGAACAATCCCGGGAAAGGAGCGATCTTCGCCAGCCCGATCTTTTCCAGGATCGGGGCGAATCCCCAAACACAGGCCGCGCCCAGCGCCCAATAAAAAGGTGTCATCGTGATCCCCTTTCTTTATACCGGTGCTACACGTTTTTCGATCAAATACTGAAGGACCTCCAGCTCATCCCGGTCGAACCACAGGAACCCGCAAGTGAGGCAACGGTCGATCTCGACGGGATAAGCCATCGTGTACAGCATGTGGATCATTTTGGGCTTTGGGGAAGGACAATGGGGGCAGGGCGACAAGTTCGCGGACCGCAGATTGAGCCCCGGGCTCGCGGGCACCCGGTTGCGCTGCAGAAGACCGGCCAAATGCGCCACCCTATCCGAGAAACCGACCTCCCGGCGCACCAGAATGCGCTGCACGTCGTTCTCGGCGACCAGCGTTCCGCCGCAGGAAGAACATTTGGCGACGAGAGTCCCCTCGTAGGCCATTTCGGTCAAGGGGACCTGACAACGCGGGCACAGCATACTGCCCTGAACTCGGCCACCCCCTTCCTTCAGCAAACTGTTGATATCCTGATCATCGGAGGCCTCGATCACCGTTTCGCTTCCGGACGGTTTGACCCAGGTGTTGGGTCCCAGCCCTTGCAGCGTCGCCAGCTGGGATAGCGTGAAAGGCCCGGTCCACGCACCATTCTGATTAACGAGCCACCGTTTGGCAAGGACCGGTCCCGGCAACGGAACATCCTGCCGGGAATGGGTCTCCTGGCCTTTGACACTTTCCTCAAGGGTCTTCACATCCGTCCTGGCCATATCAAGCAGGACCTGGATCCTTTTTTCGACCGGCGGATGCGTCGAGAACAGCTCCGAAAAGAAACCTTCCGATTCATCAAGCTGCGAAAAACGCGGGTTGGTGATGAAAAGGGCTTCCAGTTCCTCGCCGGCCATCCCGCCTCCCCGCCAGCGCGAGGAGATGATATAGAGGGCCTGCGCGAGACTCAGCGGGTCGCGGGTCAGCCGCACCGCGATCGCATCGGCCCGGTATTCCCGCTGCCGGGAGATGAACATGTTAAAAAGGAGGCTCACCAGCCGGGTCACGGCGAGGATAAAATAGACCAGGAGCAGGAAGACCACAAAACCGTTGCCGCCCCGGCTGCGGGAAGAACTGCGCCCGCTGCCTCTCAAGCCGATGGTCACGGCGTTCAAAAGCCCGTTGATGAGGCCGAACAGTGCGGTCGTAACGGTCGTCGTCGTACAATCCTCCGAAACGACGTGCGCCGCCTCGTGCCCGACGACGGCCTCCAGCTGCGCGCGGTTGAGGCGCCCGAGCAGACCTTCCGTGACCCCGATGATCGCCTGCCCCCCGAAATCCGAAAGCGCGAACGCGTTCATGGCCGGGGTGGGAACGACGACCCCGGTGATGCTTCTTCCGCCCGTCGCCACCGAGACCTCCTCGATGATGTTAGCGAGCATCTGATGGTGGGTGTCTTTGGGGTTGAGCGGCTCGGCCTGCAGGACACGAAGGATGCGTTCCACCATGCCCTGAACGCTCACCAGCCAGTGGACCCCCGCGACCGCCAGCGCGATCACCAGCGCCGTCAGGGTTTCCGGCAAGGTCAAGAGCGCCGGCGTGAAGTTCTCCACCGGCTCGGCGTCGGCGATCAGATTATAGTTCTTGACCAGAAGCGCGATCACCCAGCCGGTGAGGAAATAGAAAACGATGAGCGAAGAAAAGACCCAGGCAATGGTCCGGGATCTATCCTTCTCGATCTGCGTGAAGGAATAGGGCATGTTTTGATTTCAGGAGGGGGATTACGGATCGTTGTTCCGAGGGACGAAAAGGCTTTTGCGCGTCCTTCGTAAATCCAGTTAGAACTTCACCTGAGGGACATCTTTCTCAGCCGCGTCCTTGATCTCGAAGAAGTCGGCCTTGGAAAATCCGCCCATCTGGGCGACGAAATTCTGGGGGAACGATTGCACGGCCACGTTAAGACGGTTGACCTCATCGTTGTAATACTGACGGGCGAAGGCGATCTTGTTCTCGGTGGAGGTGAGCTCCTCATGGATCTGCCGCATTTGCGCGTCGGCCTTGAGGTTGGGGTAGTTCTCGGCGACGGCGAAGAGACTGCGCAGCGTCCCCGTCAGGGCGTTCTCGGCGGCCATCCGGTCCTTGAGCCCGCTCGCGTCCACGGCAAGCTGGCGGGCCTTGATGACGGCCTCCAGCGTCCCCCGCTCGTGGGCCATGTAGCCCTTGGCGGTCTCGACGAGGTTGGGGATCAGGTCGTGCCGGCGCTTAAGCTGCACATCGATCTGCGACCAGCCGTTCTTGACGTTCTCTCTCAAGGAAACGAGCGAATTGTAGATCCCGACGCAATAGAGAACGGCCAAAGCCAGCAGACCAAGAATAACCCATCCGATCATAGAGCCTCCTTCGAAAGAAATGCTCAGCGCAGCCGGCTGATCTTCTTCTCCAGTTCCTTGCGGTAACCGTGGTTGAAGACCGCGTCGAAATCATAGATATTGCGGAAATGATCGAGCGAGTCCTCTTCGGTCTTGCTGAGGACCCGGTTCTCGACCAGGTTGAAAACGATATTGCCGAAATCTTCGGTGGAATGGATCCCCCAATGCTCCAGGACCGTCATGGTCAAAGGTCCGAACTTCTGCAGGAGGAGCTCCTTCATCCCTTCCAGAAGCTCCTGGCCGATCACGTGTTTCGAACGGCGGAACTTCTTCTGCGTGAAGCTCAAGGCCTCCATGACGAACTCATAGGCATCCACCTTATAGCGGGTGTCCCGTTCGCAGATCGCTTCCAAGATGTTGTTGAACTCGTTTTCCATGTCTGCATTCCCCTGAATATATGGATTTTTCCGAACACCTTGCGCTAAAACCAATAATGGACATATAGTAACATAATTTCCCGCTAAAACCAAAAAATTATTCAAAAGGAATCGCACTGGATGAGAACGCCCGGAGCGTCGTGCCAAGAATGCCGGTCGAATGGGTTGACAGGCCCGACAAAAGAGTCAATAATACCCCCTTGACATGAAGAAAGATATCGGCTGGAAGATCTATTTCCTTTTCTTTTGCCTGATGGCCTGGGGGAACCTGGCGAGCCTTTTTGAGCCGGACTCCCCCCCGTACATCTACTACCATATCCTCATCGCCTTCTACAAAGCCTTGCACCTGTTCTTGGACCTGAATGTCGTCAGCGCCCTTCTCACCTTTCTTTCCGCCGTCCCCATGTTCCTGTGCATTTACCGCATCCCCTGGTTGCCGCAGATCGTCTGGGAATATTTCTTCATGGTGCGTCTCATTTTTGATCTCATGGGACGGCCCTATGAATTCATTTTCTTCAAATCGCTGTGGATCGACGATTGGCGGTTCGGCCTGGCCTACCTTTTTTCCCTCGGCGCCTTGCTCTTCCCTTCCTACTGGCTCTTGTTCCGCTACGCGTTCCAACGGAATTCCCCGCCGGCCAAAAGCTGAACACCTTGCTTCGCGGATCACGTTCCTGAAAGGACCCCCCCCCCCCCA
>JAHFFX010000191.1 GCA_023247755.1 Candidatus Omnitrophota bacterium
GCGCACACCATCATCGGCCAGTTGATCAGCCACAAGCTGTCCAAGAACAAAGACATCGTTGCCATGAACGCGGCGGAGCTGAAGAAATTCCACCCGCTGCTGAAACCCGATGTGGTAAAAAAGATCATTAATCCCAAGTACTCCGTTGAATCCAAAAGGTCCGTCACCAAGCGTCATCTGAAACCCTGATCCCATGCACGACTTTATCTTCAGAGATAATGAGCTCCACTGCGAGAACGTCCCCGTCAGCCGTATCGCCCGGAAGGTAGGGACACCGTTCTATCTGTACAGCCACCACACGCTGGTGGACCATCTAACGAAGATCCAGAAGGCGTTCGCCCCGGTCAAACCCCTAGTCTGTTTTGCCATGAAGGCCAACGGGAATCTCGCGGTCATAAAAACCCTCCTGAAGAACGGGGCCGGCGTGGACATCGTTTCCGGCGGAGAATTGAAAAAAGCGCTTTTTCTTAAAACGGATCCCAAAAAGATCGTGTTCGCGTCGGTAGGCAAGACCGAAGACGAGATCGCCGCCGCCATTAAAGCCGGCATCCTATTGTTCAACGTAGAATCCCTGCCGGAACTGGAAGAGATCAACCGGGTCGCCCAAAAGCTCAAAAAGCGAACCCAGGTGGCGCTGCGCGTCAATCCGGATGTCGAAGCCCCGACCCATCAGTTCATCACCACGGGGTCGCTCAAGAACAAATTCGGGATCGATCTTTCGACGGCGGAAAAAATCTTTGAAGCACAAAAAACTTTTCCTTATGTTAGAATAAACGGGTTGCACATCCATATCGGATCGCAACTGGTCAGTAAAGAACCGTTCCTGAACGCTCTTTTGAAGGTCCTCGAGTTCATCGAACGCCTGAAGGCGCGCGGCACGCGGCTCGAATACCTGGACATCGGCGGGGGGCTGGGCATCATCTACAATGACGAGCAGCCGCAGACCGCGCAGGAATACGCCACGGCCGTGCTGCCGCTGCTGACAAGAACCGGGCTAAAGATCATCATGGAGCCGGGCCGGTTCATCGTGGGCAACGCCGGGATCTTCGTGACCCAAGTGCTCTTTATCAAGGACAACGGTTATAAGAAGTTCGTGATCGTCGACGGCGGCATGAACGACCTGATCCGGCCTTCCTTATATCACGCTTACCATGAGATCGTGCCGCTCGCCCGGAAAGAAGACGCCAAGAAATTCCGGGTGGATGTGGTGGGTCCGGTATGCGAAAGCGGGGATTTCTTTGCGAAGGACCGCGACATTCCGGTCGTGGAGAAAGGGGAGTTCCTCGCCGTCATGAGCGCCGGCGCTTATGGTTACGCCATGGCGAGCAATTACAACGCCCGTCCGCGCGTGCCCGAGGTCATGGTTCAAGGCGACAAATTTTCCGTGGTCAAACGAAGAGAGAATTTCCAGGACCTGATCCGGGGAGAAAGGATCCCCTCATTCCTAAAATGAAAACCATCCCTTTCAATAAAATGGTGGGAGCCGGCAACGACTTCATCGTGGTCGAGAGCCCGCGCGGGCAGGACACCAAGAAACTGGCCTTACGCATGTGCGACCGGACCAACGGCGTCGGGGCGGACGGGCTCCTCATCCTCGATAAGAGCCGGAAGGCCGACATCAAGATGCGCATCATCAATTCCGACGGGAGCGAGGCCGAAATGTGCGGCAACGGCGCACGCTGCCTCGCCGTTTACGTCGCCCAGCACAAGTTGCCCCGCAAGAAATCCATCAGCATGGAAACGCTCGCCGGGATCGTGCTGGGAGAGGTCAACGGCGAGATCGCCAAGATCCGCCTAAGCGACCCCAAAGATTATCAGCCCAGCATCAACATCCTCGTCAACGATCAGAAGATGCAGGTCAGCTATATCGATACCGGCGTTCCCCATACCATCGTCTTTGTGGACGGGCTTGACAAAATCGATGTCGAAGCCATCGGCAGGGCCATTCGTTTCCATCCGCGGTTCGCCCCGCGCGGCGCCAACGTCAACTTTGTGGAACAGATCAACCGCGATACGGTCGCGGTACGGACCTATGAACGCGGCGTGGAGGGAGAGACCAAGGCCTGCGGCACGGGCAGTGTCGCCGCCGGCATCGTGGGGTTCCTCAAATCCCACCACGGAGTGACTTCGCTCAAAAAAGCCAAAATGAACGTCGTGACCAAAAGCGGAGAGATCCTGGAAGTTTCTTTTCAGCTTCAGGAGAATCGAATTATGGATGCGTGGCTCAAAGGTTCCGGCAGGTTCGTCGCCAAGGGAGAATTTTATGTTTAAAGGCTCCATCGTCGCCATCGCGACCCCTTTTAAGAATGGAAGGATCGATGAAACGGCCCTTAAGAAACTCGTCGAGTTCCAGATCAAGAACGGCACGAGCGGGATCGTGCCCTGCGGCACCACGGGAGAGTCCCCGACCTTGTCCACCGCCGAACACGAGCGGGTGATCGAGCTTTGCATCAAGTTCTCCAACAAACGTGTTCCCATCATCGCCGGGACCGGGTCGAACTCCACCGAAGAGGCGATCTCGTTGACCAAACACGCCGCGCAGGCCGGCGCGGATGCCGCCCTCATCGTGTCCCCCTATTATAACCGACCGACGCAGCGGGGACTGTATCTTCATTTCAAGGCGATCGCCGACAGCGTGGACATCCCGATCATCCTTTACAACATCGCGAGCCGCACCGGCGTGAACATCGAACCGGCCACCATGCAGAAGCTCGCCGTTGAATGCAAGAACATCGTCGGCGTCAAAGAGGCCTCGGGATCCCTTGAGCAGATGGCCACCATCAAAAATCTGTGCGGCGACGATTTTATCCTCCTCTCGGGGGATGATACCCTGACCTTGCCGCTTTTGGGGATCGGCGGAGTGGGTGTGATCTCCGTCGTGGCCAACATCGTCCCCAAGGACACCGCGGAACTGGTCACGGCCTTCGAAAAAGGCGACGTAAAAAAAGCGCAGAAACTGCATAATAAACTTTTGCCGCTGGTGAAGGCCATGTTCCTGGAGACCAACCCCATTCCGGTCAAGACCGCGATGGGATTGATGGGACTCTGCAGCGGCGACCTGCGGCTTCCCTTGTGCGAGATGTCGGAAGAGAATCTGACCAAACTTAAGAAGACTCTGCGGGACTACGGTCTTCTTAAAAACAAGTAGCGCCATGACAATCAAGCTCGCCATCAGCGGCTGCCGGGGGAGAATGGGGCAGCGGATCACCGACCTGGCCGCGCAAGATAAAACCTTCAAGATCACCGCTCTTCTGGAGAACAAGGATCATCCGGAAGCCCATGGGACCATGAAGGACCTTCCGATCAGCACGGACGCTTCGGCGCTCAAGGGCTCGCAGGTCCTCATTGAGTTCACGACGCCGGAGGCGACCCTCGAACACCTCAAAGCCTGTGAGAAATTCGGCGTCCGGATGGTCATCGGGACGACCGGGTTCACTTCAGCGCAGATCGGCGTCATCAAAAAAACCGCAAAAAAGATCCCCATCGTTTTCTCCTCCAACATGTCGGTGGGGGTCAATCTCGTGTTCAGCCAGTTGCGCGAGCTCGCCCAAAAAACCGCAGGACGGTACGAAGTGAGGATCGTGGAAGCGCATCATATCCACAAAAAGGACGCTCCGTCCGGCACCGCGAAGACCCTGGCGCAGATCGTGCAGGAGGCGTCCGGCAAGAAGGTCGAGGACATCCAATCCGTTCGCCAGGGAGAGATCATCGGCGACCACGACGTCATTTTTGAAGGGCCGTTCGATACGATCACGCTTCGCCATCACGCGAAGACCCGCGACATTTTCGCCGCCGGCTCGCTCGTCGCCGCCAAATTCTTAGCCAGAAAATCCAAGGGCTTGTTCAACATGGAAGAAGTTTTGGCCAGAAAATCGTAACCCGCCTTGCATCCAATCCCTTAACGAAAGAAAGGATTCGCGTCCCATGCCCGTTACCATTGATTTTTCGGAACGCTTGAAGCAGCTGCCGCCGTATCTGTTCGTTGAGATCGATAAGGCCAAACGCGCCGCGCGCGCGGCCGGACGCGACATCATTGACTTAGGGATCGGGGACCCCGATACCGGAACGCCCCAGCCCATCATCGACGCCCTTAAGGAAGCCGCCCAGAATCCGGCGAACCATCATTACGCATTGGATGCCGGCATGCTGGAGCTGCGACGGGAGATCGCTTCTTGGACGCAGAAACGTTTTGGCATCGACCTCAATCCGGACGGTGAAATTTACCCGTTGATCGGATCGAAAGAGGGACTGTCGCATTTGCCGTTGGGGATCATTAACCCGAAAGACAAGGTCCTCGTTCCCGACCCCTGTTATCCGGGTTATCTGGGCGCGGTCATTTTTGCCGGCGGGAAACTGGTCCGCATTCCGCTTAAGGAACGCAGCGGTTTTTTGCCCGACCTTGATAAGATCAAGGACATGAAAGATATCAAGCTCATGTACCTTAATTA
>JAHFFX010000192.1 GCA_023247755.1 Candidatus Omnitrophota bacterium
TATTCGTCCTGGTCGCTGCGGCCATGGGTCCTGATGAAAGTGGCGGGTATCTCTTTCTCAGAGATCCTGATCCCGCTCTATGAAGGGGACTACAAAAGGAAGATCCTCCAACACGCTCCGTCCGGAAAGGTCCCGGTCCTTAAGCACGGGAAGATCGCGGTGTGGGATTCCCTGGCGATCTGCGAGTACCTTGCGGAGCAGTTCCCAAGGAAGATGTTGTGGCCGAAGGAAAAAGCCGCCCGCGCGGCGGCGCGCTGCGTTTGCGCGGAGATGCATTCCGGGTTCATGCCGCTGCGCAAGAACTGTCCCATGAACGTCCGCGAGTATAAGCCGCGATCCTCTTTTCCTGCGGACGTCACCATGGACATCGAACGGATCCAGACTATCTGGGCCGCTTGCCGCAAGCGGTTCGGCCGCGGCGGGCCGTTCCTTTTCGGGAGATTTTCCATTGCCGACGCCATGTACGCGCCGGTGGTGTGGCGTTTCCAGACTTACGGGGTGAAGTTTTCCGGGGCGGCGGAGCGTTACCATAAAACGATGCTTGGGCTGCCGGCCATGAGGGAATGGAAGGCCGCCGCCGAGAAAGAGCCTTGGGTCATCGCGCATTGAGACATTGCCTGCCAACTTCAACGGGGCGGTCCGGAGGGCCAAGTCCCGCCGGCACCGGCAGGACTTGGCCCTCCGGGATCATTGAGCCGATATGAACCCTGCCAGCGATACGTCGTTTCCCAGCCTGCGCCGGCTGGGATTTTTTCTTGGCCTGTTATTGCTGATGACCTACGCCAACAGTCTGCATAACGGGTTCATGCTCGATGATGACATCGAGATCTTCGGTGAAAAGGGCGTGGGGAACCGGTCGCCGGCTTCGCTTTTTCTGTCCCGCCAGGGGAATTTTTACCGGCCCATCGGCCATTTGCCGCTGTGGGTCGCCCAGCGTTGCTTCGGCAACAATGTCTTGGGATATCATCTGCTTAATCTCAGCGGGTTCTTCTTCGTCGGCGTTCTGTTCTTCTCCATTCTGGCGCGCCTTTTGGGCGATCGCAAGCTGGCGCTGCTGAGCACGGCGCTGTTTGCCGTCCATCCGGTCAACGCCATGCTCATCAATTATAATTCCGCAACGATCATCCTGACGGGCCTGTTGCTGCAGCAGCTTTCGATCCTGTTCTTTTTGCATTGGGAAGAGAAACGGCGGAACAGATTTCTGGCGTTCAGTCTTGCGTTCTTTGTCCTGGGGCTTTTATCGCATGAAACGACCCTGCTGGTCCCGATCTTTCTGTGGGGCTCGCTGTATTTCTTGCGCTCCGATGGTTTCTTCCTGAGCCTGAAGGCCTGCCGATGGCATATCCTGATCGCCGGGGTTTATGTGCTTTTGCGGCTCCCGTTCTTCCAGTTCAACCGGATGGCGACGGGAACGTGGGAGGCCATGGCCAAGCCGTTCGTCTATCTGGCCTCGCTGTTGGAACTGGAGGGTTGGTATCTTGCAAAGCTGATCTTCCCTAAAGATCTTCTTTTCATCTGGACCTCCACACCGGCCGCGCAGCAGGTGGCGCTCAAGGCCACCGGCTGGGGGCTGTTGGCCCTGGCGATCGTCTGGCTGCTGTTTTTCCGGTGGAAAAAAGGGATCAAGCCCTGGGCTTTGGCTATCTTTGTCGCGGGGCTGGCGCAGCTCAAACTGTCGGCCTTCACTTATTATCCCCGGGTGGGCCCCGTCCTCGAACCGCACTGGTTCTATTTGTCTTCGATCGGTTTCTTCACCGGAACGGCCTACCTGCTGTTGCATGTCAAACAACGGATCTCCCGGGTGATGTGGCATGGCCTCATCGCCGGGATTCTTGCGCTGCTGGCTTTTGCCACCGGAACCTACAACACCCGTTATCGTGACCAGGAAACATTTTGCCGCTACTGGCTTTCGGTCAATCCGAAGAACCTCACACCGTTCTACGGGCTGGGGAAGGTGTATTTCGACCGGGAGGATTACCCCCAGGCCGCCTACTGGTTTCAGAAGGGGATCGATACCGTCGGCTACAACAACATCTATGTCCTCACGGAATTGGGGTACAGTTATTACATGGTCGGAAAGAAAGCGTCGGCCGAGAAGTTCATGAACGCGGCGTTTACGGAAGATCCCGATTACTCTTTTGTGGACCACTATGTCGGCGTGATCTATCTGCGCGAAGGCAACCGGGACCTGGCGTTGCAGTCCTTCCGGAAAGCGGTCGAGCTGTACCCGCGCCTGTTCGGTTCGGAAGCGGAGCTTTCCCGGACCCGCCTGGTCCGCGGCCTGGATGGGGAGGTGCTTTCCCTGTACCGGGAGGCCCGCGCCGGCCGCGCCGCGGAGTGAGGCCCCTGCCCAGACTTTCAAGGCTTCAAAAAATCCCCCCCAGCTATCCGGGTTATGGTATTCTTTACACCATGTCATTTACAGAGCAACTAAAAGAAATTCATTCAGGAGATCATAATTGGAAATAGGCATCGTCGGGCTTCCCAACGTCGGTAAATCCACGTTGTTCAACGCGCTTACCGGCGCCAGCGCCGCCGCGTCGAACTTCCCCTTCACCACGATCGAACCCAACGTGGGCGTGGTGCCGCTGCCCGATGAACGGCTCACGCGCCTCGCCGGAGAATGGAAGAGCGCCAAGGTCACGCCGTCGGGCATTCGTTTCGTCGATATCGCGGGGCTCGTGAAGGGGGCGTCGCAAGGGGAGGGGCTGGGCAACAAATTCCTCTCGAACATCCGCGCGGTGGACGCGATCGCGCACGTCGTGCGCTGTTTTCAGGATGAGAACGTCGTGAGCGTCATGGAGAAGCTCGATCCGATCAATGCGGTCGATGTCATTGATACGGAACTCTTGCTCGCCGACCTGCAGCAGTGCCAGAAGGCGCTGGAGCGCCTGCACGGGCCCGCCAACTCCGGCGACCAGAAGGCCCGCGACAAGAAGGCGCTTTTGACGGCCGCCATCGCCGCTTTCAATGAAGGCAAGCCCGCCCGCGCGCAGAAATTCCCCCCCGAGATCATTGAGGAATATCAGTTCCTGACGTCCAAACCCCTGCTTTATGTGGCGAACGTCGATGAAGGCCCGGTGAATGAGGGCCTGCTCGCGCCCTTGCGCGAGCGCGCCAAGAAAGAGAACGCCGCGCTCATCACGCTGTGCACCAAGCTTGAGGCGGAGATCGTTCAGCTCCCGCCGGAAGAACGTTCCGCCTATTATGAATCCGCCGGGATAACCACTCCGGGGCTGGCGACGCTCGCTCAGGCCGGCAAGGACCTGTTGAACCTTATTTGTTTTTTTACCGCGGGCCCGCAAGAGACCCGTGCGTGGCTCATCCCCAAGGCCACCCGCGCCGTCAAGGCCGCCGGGAAGATTCACACCGACATCGAACGCGGTTTCATCCGGGCGGAGGTTTACAAATACGACGATCTGGCGCGGTTGGGGAATTACAAGGCGCTTCAGGAGAAGAACCTCATCGCCCTCGAGGGAAAGGACTACGAGATGAAGGACGGGGACGTGGTTTATTTCAGGTTCAGTGTTTAAGCGCGCGTTGGGGCGGGCCGCCGATGGGCGGCCCGCCCCAACGCCGGAACTTCATCATGAAGAAATCATTATTGTTCGCATTCATGGTCTTGGGGGCAGCCGCTGTCCCGGCGGGAGCCGACGGAACGCTTCGGCTTGCGCTTGAGCCCGCCTTCCCGAAGCTCCGCTTTGAACTGCCGGTGGGGCTTTATTATTCCCCCGATGGGACGGACCGGTTGTTCGTGATCGAGCAGAAAGGGATGATCTCCGTTTTTCCCAATTCCCCGCAGGTTGTGGAGAAAAAGATGTTCCTGGATATCCGCGACCGGGTCTTTCCCGGACATTCGGAAGAGGGTTTGTTGGGATTGGCGTTCCATCCCCATTACAAGGAGAACGGTTATTTCTTTGTCGATTATACCGCGAACAATCCGCGGCGGACGGTGATCGCGCGTTTCAGCGCGGACCCCAAGGACCCGGACCGCGCCGACCCCGCCAGCGAGCAGGTCATCCTGGAAGTGGGACAGCCTTTCGGCAACCATAACGGCGGGCAGATCGCTTTCGGACCGGACGGGATGCTCTATATCGCATTCGGGGACGGTGGTTCCGGGGGCGATCCCTTCAACAATGGGCAAAATCTGGCGACCCATCTCGGCAAGATCCTGCGTATCGATGTCGACCATTCCTCCCCGGGGAGGAATTTTTCCATCCCGCCGGACAATCCCTTCGCGGGAAATTCCCTGGGATACAAAGAAGAGATCTTCGCCTACGGCCTGCGCAACCCCTGGCGCTTCAGCTTTGATCCCGCGACGAAGTGGTTGTGGGCCGCGGACGTCGGCCAGGACAAACCTTACGAAGAGATCGACATCATACGCTCCGGCAGGAATTACGGCTGGAACATCATGGAAG
>JAHFFX010000063.1 GCA_023247755.1 Candidatus Omnitrophota bacterium
AGGCTGTCGGGAAAGACCACCGTTTCCTTACCGGCCTTCTTTTGCAGGACACCTTTGGCCAGGTATTCCAGATTGACCTGATGGACGATGCCCGTCGCCGGCGGCACCACGCGAAAATTCTGAAACGCCTTCTGTCCCCATTTGAGGAATTCATAACGTTCGATATTGCGTTCAAATTCCTTGGCGACGTTGAAGTTCATCGCTGAGCGGGAACCATAGGCATCCACTTGAATGGAATGGTCGATGACCAGATCGCACGGGACCTGGGGATTGATCTTTCGGATGTCCCCCTTCAGCCGTTGCATGGCGGAACGCATCGCGGCCAGGTCGACAACACAAGGCACTCCCGTAAAATCCTGCAAAATGACCCGGCCCGGCTTGAAGGCGATCTCCGTCGACTGACCGGTCTTCGGCGACCAGGAGGCGAGCTTACGGAGGTCCTCAAAGGTCACCTGATAATTGTTGTGATTGCGCAGGGCGCTTTCCAGCAGGACCTTGATGGAAAAAGGCAGACGCGGATTGACCGTAAGACCAGCGTTCTTCAATTCATCGATCTTAAAATAGGTGAATTGATCCTTGGCCAGTTTGAGTATTTTCTGGGTGGTTTGGTTCTTAAAGCTATTCTTCGGTGCCATTGTTGCAACTCCCCAACTAATGTGATTTTAAGGAAGTATCATTATAATCAAACTTCCCCCGACCGTCAATATGATTTATCTCATTGGAGTTAAATTGGTTAGAAGAATTACAAAATACTCTATAAACTATAAAATCAGCTTGCCAAGAGCCCCTTTTAATACTACTATTTAAACAGAACTAATATATTGGGAATACAACACTTACGAAAACTCCACAAAAGCCATGAAAGTTGTCCTCCTTAACCCCAGCTACGGGGAAGATTTCGTCCGCGTCGCCCGTTGGTCCGCCAAATCCAGAGGCCGGGTCCAGCGACATCCTGAATTCCTGCTGATCGCCGCCCAGGTGCTCATCGATGCAGGCCATCAGGTGGAATTCGTGGAAGCGGCGGCTCGTAATATACCTCCAGAGGAAGCCATCGCTATGGTGGCGGGTTACCAACCGCAACTGCTCCTCATTCATGCCACCACCCCCTCCATTTACGCCGATATCGAACAGGCGAAGTTCATCAAGGAGCGGACCCAATGCAAGGTCGCTTTTGTCGGCCAGCACGTGACCGCAGAACCCGAAAATACTTTCGAGATCGGGAAAGGGATCGTCGATTATGTGCTTCGTCGTGAATATGATTACGCTTTAAGGGACCTGGCGAACGGCCTCTCTCCGGAAAAGATCCTGGGGATGTCCTGGTGGGACGGACAGAAGGTCGTCGCCAACCCGGAACGCCCGACCATCGATGTCAACGAACTCCCCTTCCCGGCCTGGCAACTGATCCAGCCCGAATGGTATCCGGACGGCGGCAAGAAATTTCCCTTCCTCACGCTCATTACCGGCCGCGGCTGCAACAATGCCTGCACCTTTTGCCGTGACCCGCAGCTCATGTACGGCTATCGGCTGCGCAACCGCGAAGCCATGAAGGTCGTGGATGAGATGGAGCACGATCTCAAACTTCATCCGCAGATCCGCGAGATCATGTTCGAGACCGACACCTTTGCCGCGGACAAAAAGCATGTGACGGAGGTCTGCAACGAGATCATCCACCGGGGGATCAACAAAAAGATCACCTGGTCCTGCAACATGCGCGTGAACACGGACCTGGAACTATTGCCTTTGATGCGCAAGGCCGGCTGCCGCATGCTCATGACCGGTTTTGAATTCGGCACCGATGAACAGCTGCGGGTCATCCGCAAGGGCGGCGTCAATATCGACATGGCCCGGCGCTATGCCAACCGCGCGCACGATCTCGGTTTTACCATCCATGGCTGTTTCATGATCGGCGCCCCCGGGGAAACGCGGGACAGCGCCCGCAAGACCGTCGATTTCGCGAAATCCCTGCCGCTGGACACGATCCAGATCACCGGGGTGGCGGCCTATCCCGGCACGACCCTTTTTCAATGGGCTAAGGAGAACAACTATCTGGTCACCCAGAACTGGAAGGAATGGCTCACCCCCCAGAAGGAGCAAAGGACCTTGCTCAATTATCCACAACTTTCGAGCAAGGAGATCGATGAGTTCATCGACACCGGCCTTAAGGAGTTCTACCTTCGTCCCAACCAAATGTGGAGGATGTTCGTCTCCATCCATTCGGTGGGGGACCTCTTGCGCAAGGCCCATGGCCTGAAGGCATTCTTGGAGTATTTCTGGCAGAAGTTTATCGCGCGCTTTAAGAAAAACGCACCTTCCGCAAAGCCGGCCCTGGAACGCATCACCCAACACGACACGGTTTCCCTTTAAAGCGGATTTTATGAAGAAAATATGCAAGTTGCGATTGACAAACTTGTACTGCTTTGTTATATTTAGCCATAATTATTTGAACGACATCATTATTAGCTGAGGAGGATCGACCATGGCTCACGTTGTCACTGAACCTTGCGTAAAATGCCGTTATACGGATTGTGTCACCGTTTGCCCCGTTGATTGTTTCCATGAAGATGCGGAAATGGTGGTCATCGACCCCGATGTCTGCATTGATTGCGGGGCCTGCATCCCCGAATGTCCCGTCCAGGCCATCTTTGCCGAAGGCGATGTCCCGGAGAAATGGAAAAGCTACATCCAGCTCAATCGGGAAAAATCGCCGTCTCTTCCGGTCATTACCGAGAAAAAGACGCCTCTGGCCCCGCCGAAATCTTAAGTCAACTTCACTGGGAACGAGTTTTGACCTTCCAATACTGGGAAAGGACGGCTGTTTGATCATGGCCCCTGCACCGTCTTCCTTTTACAAGAACATACCGGATCTTCCCGACAAGATCTCCTATAAGAAGAAAAAACCGAAACTGATCGCGGTCGTCGATTCCGACAATTGCACGGGCTGTCAGGTATGCGTTCCTTTCTGCCCGGTCGACTGCATCGAGCCGGCGCCCAAGGAAAGATTCAACGTCCCTATCCCTCCGGTCCAGATCCGATACAACGAATGCATCGGCTGCCAGATCTGTTCCCGGGTCTGCACCAAGCTCACCTGGGATGCGATCCGCATGGAACCGACCGAAAAGGTCGAAAAGCTGGCCGGGATCCAGATCACGGAAAGCTTCACGCCGCCCGCGCGACCGGCTTAACCCCTTCCCAATGGTGACCTATGTGGTTTTTCATGATTTCGTGTTATGTGCTAACGGGGTTTACGTTCTTGGCCTTGCTGCTGACGGGTATTCAAGGGCACGCTCATTTCAACATCTTAAATGCCAACCATGCCACCTTTGCCCTGCTCACCTCGATTGTTTACCTTTTCACTGAAACGCTCATCATCTTCTACTTCGTGGGCATCGGCGTCAGCATCCGGGATTATGTTCAAGAGAACAAATTAAGCCCGGATTTCCTGAAAAGCTCATTTCAGGTCAAGATGAAGCTTTATCCCCCATTGCTTTTGAACATGGGAATGCTGATGGGGCTGTTCATCAGTGGCGGGGCGGTGGATACCGGGCATCTGCCCGGCTGGGCGCACGGGCTGTTATACTGCGTAACGTTCGCTCACTTTGTTTATCTCTTGACAATCCAGCACGAGGCCTTTCGCAAAAGCACGGAGATCGTTCTTGAGATGTCCGGCATCAAGCGGCAACCGGCCATTTAAGAAAATGATTGCGATTCATGTATTATTTCGCTAAAATCGCACAAGCAAGCGGGCTAACGATCGTCCTCATTGGTTACTTGACGGCTTTTCCAGAGCTCATGAACCGCAAGCTTTTGACAATGGGGCTGATCGTTTTTGGATTTGGCTGGCTGATGGAACGTTACCTGCTTAAAAAGTGAGGATGGACGTGCGGACGATCCTGAAGTTCGATACGGGCGCGGATGGATTTCAGAAGATGATCTGTGTGCTCGCCTTGACGGCCGTGGGAGTGCTATTGCTGGGGGTTTATTTCGTGTTCGTCGTATTTCAAAAGGACTGGATCCACTAAGGAGAATTTATGTCGGCGAGAGCTTTTCTGGACAAGGTTAAAGCAAAATATAACATCAAGAGCGACCTGGATTTCTGGCTGATCTTCACCACCTTTTCATTGGCCGGATCGAACATCGGCTTCTTCCGCCCGAAAATCTTTCGATTGTTCGGCATCACCCACGCGCACCTTTGGGTGAAGGTACTGGTGATCCTCTTTTTCTTCGTGCCTTTTTATCAGCTCTCCACGCTGTTTTATGGCACGCTCTTGGGGCAATTTCCCTTCTTTTGGGAGAGACAAAAGAAGCTGGGAAGGTTCCTTAAAAGAAAATTACTGCGGATCGACGATGCACCCATCGCCCAAAGAGCTTCCTCCTGATCCTCTCCCTGCAACTCCATCAAAGAATATAAAGCATGAGATAAATAAGCACTCCGGTCACCGAAACATACATCCACGTTGGCAGGAGCCACTTGGTGATGCGGACATGGGCGGAGAAGTTCTGCCTTTTGGCATGCAGGATGGCGGCAATGATGAAGGGCACGATCAGTACGGCCAAAGGCGTGTGCGTCAGGAGAATAAAGAAATACACGGCCCGCCAGATCCCCTGCCCCTGATATCGCGTGACCCCGTGGATCAGGATGTGATAGCTGACGTAACTGACAAGAAAAAGACAAGAAGTGCAGAAAGCGGAGATCATCATTTTCTGATGCCTGAGCCGGTCCTTCGCCTTGATGGCCCTCCATCCCAGCAAGAGGAAGACCCCGGCCAGTCCGTTGAGGGTCGCATTGATCGTAGGGAAAATCGGTATCTCTTTCATTTCCTCTCCTTAAGAAGGCGGCTAACGTCCTTGAAAAGCCGGCTCAGCTCCTCCCCCTCCGACGCTTCATAATAACCGCGGATGTTTCCATACCGATCCACCAAGGCGAACTTCCCGCTGTGGAAGATGGGGTCCTTCACGCTGCCGATCTTAAAGCTTTCCACGGCAAGTTTCTGGATGTCCTCGCGTTTCCCGGTGAGAAAATGCCACAACCGCGTATCCGCCTTCTGGCTTTTCGCATAGGTCTGCAGGACTTCGGGGGTGTCATTCTCAGGATTGACCGAGATCGAGACAAAATTGACATCGGGAACAAGCTGATAAGAACGATAGAGCTGGGCC
The DNA here is from genome assembly GCA_023247755.1 of Candidatus Omnitrophota bacterium. Classification (GTDB taxonomy): domain Bacteria; phylum Omnitrophota; class Gorgyraeia; order Zapsychrales; family JAHFFX01; genus JAHFFX01. The sequence continues at coordinate 5,155 of JAHFFX010000063.1, forward strand.
ATGTTCCTGGTCATCAGGGGACACAATCCCGAGCAGGTCGTGAAAACGAAATCCGCGACCCAAACCTTGCCGTGAAGGTCCCGAAGCCCAAAGGATCCCCCCTTCGAATCGGTCAATTCAAAAGCGTTCACTTGCCCCAGCACGGGCAAGAGTTTGGGGTTGAGCTCTTGGCGCAAAAGGATCCCATAAAATCCGAGCGCCAGAAAACAGGCTAACGCCACGAGGAGTGCAATGATTTTTCTGACCGGCTTCATATATTAAAAGGATACGTCCAGGATGATGAGGAAAAGGAGCAACGGAAGATAGGCGACCGAAGCTTGCAAAAGCTGCCGGGCGGCCTGGAATGAACGGTAACGGCTTAAGGAACGGCCGATCCCCCAGAGGATCACACCCAGGATCAGCGCTCCGAAGAAGTAGATCTTCCCGGACATGCCGATCACCGTCGGCAATAAAGAGACCGGTATCAATACTAATGAGAAAATATTGATCTGGCGAAAAGTGCTCATGCCATCAGGGTAGACGACCGGGAGCATTTTGAATCCGGCCTCCCGATAATCGTCCTTGAACATCCAGGCGATGGCGTAGAAATGCGGATGCTGCCAGAGGAAAAGAATGCCAAAAAGGATCCAAGCGCCCCAATCGAGATTCCCGCTCGCGGCCGCCCAGCCTCCCATTGGAGGAATGGCTCCCGGGATCGCTCCGATCGAGGTATTGAGCCAGCTGATCTTCTTCATCGGAGTATAGACCAGGACATACAAAAAAGCGGTCAGCAGGCTCAAGAAAGCGGTCAAGAGGTTGACCCGGCAGGCGAGCAGAACAACTCCCCCCAAGATAGTGAGAATGCCGTAAGAAAGCGCGTTGGGCGGAGAGATGAGCCCCGAGGGAATTGGCCGGTTCCTGGTGCGGGCCATCCGGCAGTCCACGTCCCTTTCCAGATAATGGTTGAGCGCGGAGGCGCCTGCACAAACGAACGCCGCGCCCAGTAGGGTTGTCGCGAGCAGGACCCAATCGTGGATACCCTTCCCCCCCAGAAAAAAACCCAAAGCGGTCGTGACCAGGATCAGGGTCAGGATCCTCGGCTTAGAGAGTTCTATGTAACCCGACAAAAGTTGTGAGTTGATATTCTTCATTTTAAACCCCGCCAAAAGCGTTCCCAGGATAAGGGCGCTACCCTTAAAAGCAGCAGGACGCAAGCCCCCAAGGTTGCCGCTCCGGTCACCACATGAAGACTGGTGATCACCGATGACTTCGCGCTCAGGACCGTCAGCACGCCCAGGATAACCTGAAGCCAGAGGACCTGCAGCAACCAGAAAACCGATGCCCGGGCTTCTTGAGTTAATTTAACAGAAGCCATCCGGTATCCCAAGAGGCCCGCTAAGACAAGGATGATAAAAGCCCAAAGCCGATGCAGGAAGTGCAAGGAAACCTGAACAAAGTTCACCGGGTCCAATCCCTTCTCGAAGCGCCAGTCATTGATCTTCGCGAGCATGGCCCCATCGAATCTGGGGATCAGCGTCCCTCCCATCGTTGGAAAATCGGGGATGGCCAGTCCCGATTTGGTATGCCGCATGACGGCCCCGATAATGAGCTGCAGGTAAACGGCCATGGTCAGCAGAACGACCATCTTCAGGTTCTCATTTTCCGGGATTACCCCGTCCGTTTGCCGGGACCTCCGTGATCGTTCCTGCGAATGACTGTAGGCGAGCAGGATCGTCATGATAAAAAAGGTTTGCGCCAGGATACCATGACAGATCGAAACCGCCGGCGGTAGAAAGAATTTCACGGTGATCCCGCCCAGGATCCCCTGGGCGATCACCGCACCCAGCGCCCAGAAGGTCAATTTCCTGACCCAGTTTCGCTTCTCTGAAACACCGGTCCAGACCGCCAGGATCAGGGTCAGCAACCCCACGAACTCCGCGACCATCCGGTGCCCGTGCTCATAGAAAACACCGCCCACCATGGGGGGAAAAAGCATTCCATAAGAAAGCGGCCAATCCGGCACGGCCAAACCAGAACCCGTGCTCGTGACCATCCCCCCTGCGAATATCAAAAACAGCGTCGAAAAGCAGGTGAACTTGGAAAGAACCCTTAAGCCTGCAGCACCGGCGGGATTGAAAGGCTCGGTCGGACCCATAGGGAATATCTCGGTGATTTAATTCCAGAAGTCGTCGGAGGAGGACTGGGACTGCTTGGCCTGGCTTGCGAGCCACTCGTCGAACTCTTTGTTGGTCGAGACGGTGAGGTATCCCTTCATTCGATAATGTCCTAGGCCGCAGAGCTGCGCGCAGGCGATCTCGGATTGCCCGGTCTTGATCGGTATGAACCGGATCGGAATGCTTAAACCGGGGATGGCGTCCTGCTTGACCCGCATGATGTTCAAGGCAAAGGAATGAATGACATCCTTGCTGCTCAGATAGATCAGCACCTGCCGGTTGACCGGAAGATGGAGCTGATTGATGCTGACGATATCATCCTTGGCCGCGGGATCGCTTTTATCAAGACCAAGCGGGTTAGTCTGCTTATCGACCAGGTTCGGATCGGTCTTGCCGAAGACCCCATCCGCTCCCGGATAATGGACGTTCCAGAGGAACTGTTCGGCGACCACCCGGACCACGACCGTATTGCGGTCGGTGGGAAGAGCATCGACGTTCTTGGCCCAAAAGGGAATGGAGAAACCCAGCAGCAAGATCGCCTCGATGACCGCCACCCCGACCTCAATGTAGGTCGAATAATGATTGGTAACCCCCTTATAGTTGGCCTTGGAGTGGCGAGAGGCGCGAAATTTCCACAAAACAACGATAAAAAAAACCGCCCAGCCGACAAAGAGAACCAGCATGAGAAGATGCAACAAGAAGATCATGAAATCGATCTCTCCCCCATGCGCGGAAGCGAGCGGCGGCAATCCCATGATTTTTTGTAACCACCCTTTTTCGATTTCCATGACGACGATCTTCCCTTAAATAGGCAATTGCCTGGATTTTTTGGCCACGCTGTAGAAGAATTTGGCCAGAATGATCAGAACCCCCACCAAAATGATGAACAAGCTCAGGACCCCCCACTTTACGGCGGCAGCCTGCGCCTGATTCGAAGTGCTCGTGCTAAAACACATGCTGCACGCCTCCGCTGAGGCAGAGCAAGAGAAAACAAGGATCGGAACAACAAGGTTCTTTATACGCTTCAACATCTTGACCTCATAAACAATCAGAAACCCGGCCATGAGGAACGAAAACAAGCCCCAAGGAAGATAAGCCGCGGCCGCCTGCCCCCCCACCGGCAACTGCGTCCAGATACCGAAGCCGATCAGTAGAACTACGGCCAGACTAATGAACAGGATGTGAAACTGTTTGAGGGACATAATATACAGATCCGGTGATAGGGTCGTGGTGGCTTCCCAGAAAAAGGATCAACATGAATACGAGAAAGAAACCCGTCATCGTCAAGAGCGCGTAGATCACCTGCCGCTCAGAGATAAGATGCATGAAGTAACCGGCCACCAAAGACGCTTTGAAGGTCGCAATGATGAGGGCGACCGTGATATTGCCGGCGAGGCCCAAGTGGACCCGGCTCACCAATACCGTGACCACTGTCAAGAAGGCCAGGGCGGCAAAAACCATGAGGTAAACGCGTACTTCCTTTTTTACGTCATGAGCGGCATCCATCATTCCACCTCAAAGCAGGTAAAGAACCGGGAAAAGGAAGATCCAGACCAAGTCCACAAAATGCCAGTAAAGTCCCGCGATCTCGATGCGGTTGGTAAAACGCTCCGGCTGGTCGAGCCACATCTTGCTCCCCGGCCCCCAGAGATAACTGTTAACGATGATCCCTCCAATAACGTGGATGCCGTGCAACCCCGTCAATGTGAAATAAATGGCCATGTAGGTGCTGGTCTCGGGGAACAAATGATGATGGAACTTGGCGCTATATTCGAAATATTTTACGATAAGGAAGATGAACGCGCACAGCAAGGTCAATCCGAGATAAAGTTTGAACTTTCCGAAATCCTTCATTTTGAGCGACGCCCAAGCCATGACCATGGTGACGCTCGAGGAGATCAGGACCATCGTGTTGAGGGTTCCCAAGGGGATATTAAGGATGGTCGAACCCAGTGGCCAGTTGACCGAACTGACCCGCAAGAGAATATAGGAAGAAAACAGAGCGCCGAAGAGCATCACTTCCGAAGCCAAGAAGAGCCAGATACCCAACTTGGCATTGAACAATCCGGTCTCGGGATTAGGTTCAACGGTATGCGGGAGAACGTAAATACTGCTGCTGGAAGTGCCGGATGACATAGATCAGATCACCTTCTCTTGGCATTGCGGGGTATAATCCTGGGTTGCGCCAGGCACGCTATATTCATACGGGCCTCGATAGACCTTGGGATCAAAAGCAAAATTCCCGTGCGGAGGCGGAGTTGCCGTCGCCCACTCCATGGTGGTCGATTCCCAAGGATTATCGCTGGCTTTTTGCCCTTTGTATAGACTCCAAAAGATATTGATGATGAAGGGAATCTGAAAGACCGCCATCACCCAGGCCGCGTGCGACATCAGCACATTGAGGTGAAGAACCCCTTGGGCATGAGCGTAGGAAGCCCCTCCATCATAAAGACGACGCGAAACGCCCGCCAGCCCCTGGATCATCATGGGCATGAAAACCAGGTTCATGCAGATCAAAGAAGGCCAGAAATGAAGGTGCCCCAGAAGATCGTTCATCTTGCGTCCGGTGATCTTGGGGAACCAGTAATAAATTCCGGCGAACAGCGCAAAGATGGTCCCGGGAGCAACAATGTAATGAAAATGCCCGATGACATAATAGGTGTCATGCAGCTGAATGTCCGGGGAAGAAAGTCCGAGCGGCAAACCGGTAAGCCCTCCGATCCCGAACATGGGCAAGAACGCCAGGGCAAAGAGCATGGGGATATTGAATCGAATCGATCCCCCCCATAAGGAGATGAAGAGCGCCGTCAGGATGACAACGGATGGGATGGAAATGATCATGGTCGTCGCCTGAAAAAAAGCGCTGATCGTCGTTCCCATGCCGGTGATGAACATATGATGCGCCCAAACGATAAAGGACAGCAATCCCAGGATAACAATGGAATAGACCATTCCCTTATATCCCCACAAAGGTTTACGGGTATTATTCGCGATGATCTCGCTGATGATCCCCATGGCGGGAAGGATGAGCACGTAGACTTCAGGATGCGCCAAGAACCAGAACAGGTGCTGCCATAGAAGTACGCTTCCACCACCGCTGATCTTAAGGTGCTCTCCGCTCACCACCAGACCGCTGGGCATGAAGAAACTCGTGTGGGCCACCCGGTCCATGAGCTGCATCACACCGGCCGCTTCCAAGGGAGGGAACGCCAATAACAGAAGAAAAGCGGTGACCAGCTGGGCCCAGATGAAGAACGGAAGCTTCATGAAGCTCAGTCCCGGCGCGCGCATCTGGAAAATGGTGGCAATGAAGTTCACGGCGCCCAAAAGCGAGGAAGTGATCAAGAAGATCATCCCGATGATCCACATGGTCTGCCCCGTTGTCGCAATGACCGCCAAAGGCGTGTACGAGGTCCAACCCGAGGATGCGGCACCGCCGGGAACGAAAAAGCTCGCCAGCATGACCACCCCGCCGATGAAAAAAGCCCAATAGCTGGCCAGGTTGATCTTGGGAAAGGCCATATCGGGCGCTCCGATCATCAGCGGAATGAGAAAGTTCCCATAGGCGCCGACCGCCAAAGGCACGATGCCCATGAAGACCATGATGGTGCCGTGCATGGCGCCCAATTGATTATAGAATTCCGGAAGCATGACCCCATCCGGCATGCGGGTAGGACCGAACCACTTGCCGATGAGCGGAAGGGGCTGTTCGGGATAAGCCAACTGCCAGCGCATGAGCATCACCAACCCAAAACCGAACAAAAGGAAGCACAAGGCCGTGATGCCGTACCACAAGGCGATCATCTTGTGGTCGGTATTGAAGACATACGTTCTCCAAAAGCCGTGCTTGGGATGGTGTGAATCTTGGTGGTTGGAATCGTGCGCCATGTCGGAACTTAAATTTATTGTTTAGCCGGACGGCTGAAAGTGAAATCGACGGTCTTGGTCTCATCGGCAGAACCGATCGTCACCGATTCGGTCTTGGTGCCCAGCTTTTCATGCCAGGCCTCGATCTCATAGGTCCCCGGTTCCAGATTGGAGATGGTAAAGGTCCCGTCCGTTTTGGTCGTCGAGAAAAACGGATGCGACATAATAGCGATATAGCCGGTCATCCAGGAATGGACGTCACACTTGATAGGGAACATGAACTCTTCCTTGGTCCAGACCTGCTCGACTTCTTTACGAAATTTGGGCATGGCCAGGTTAAATTCTTCATTGACCTTGCTTAAGGCGTGGACATTATGCAGTGTCCCATCAGGATTAAGGATCTTAACGGTCTGGCCGACCATGACCCCTGAAATATGCGGGTGATACTGGCAGCCTTGCTGGTCGATCTGGGCCGCTTCGGCCGGTGCGGGGTAATCCTTCTTGGCCAGGCCGCCCTTAACGTACACAAAGACATTGGCCATGGTCTTTCCTTCGCCCAGAACCAGCGTTTCCGGGTAGACCGCATCCGTATGGTGCGTAATGC
>JAHFFX010000064.1 GCA_023247755.1 Candidatus Omnitrophota bacterium
CACAACAGGTGCAGGATGTGACCGCCGCCGATGGCGTAGCCCGCGACCATCGCGATGATGGGCTTGGGGCAGGAACGCATCTGCCGCTGGAAATCCAGCACGTTCAACCGATTGACGCCTTTGAGGTCCTTGTAACCGGCATCACCCCGGATCTTCTGGTCGCCGCCCGAGCAGAACGCCATCTTTCCTTCCCCGGTCAGGATAATGACGCCGATCTGCTCATCGTCCCGCGCGTCCGAGAGCGCGGCCGACATTTCGGAGACGGTCAGCGGCCGAAAGGCGTTGCGGACCGCGGGACGGTTGATCGTGATCTTCGCGATGCCGTCGGCCTTTTCGTAACGGATGTCGGTGTAGACGCCGGTTTTCTTCCAGTTAATGGTTTTTTTCATAATCAACCCTTTTCTTGATTCAACTTCGGGTGACCAGGGACCACGTCACCCGTTGCAGGAAAACACTTGTGACGTGTGACTGGTCACGGGCCACTTTTCAACCCAAGTTCTTCTCGATCTCCTTCACCACGCGTTCCTGCAAATACTCATGCCACTTCACGTTCTCCTTGCGGTCGGTCAGGACCTCGATGATGATGGGGTCTTCCCCCTTGAGGGCCCGTTCATAAGCGGTCTTGAACTCCGACATGGTCCGGGGGTTCGCATATTCCAGGCCGAACAGCGCCGCCGCCGCTTCGAACTTCAACCCATGGGCCGCCGCGAAGAATTCCTCAAAGTTCTGCGGGTGCTCCGCGATCGGCAAGAACGAGAAGATCGCCCCGCCGTCGTTGTTGAGGACCACGAACACAACGGGTTTCCCGAGCTTCTTGACCATAGCGAGCGAATTGAGGTCGTGCAGGAACGCAAGGTCGCCGAGCACGGCGGTCACCGGGGCCTTGAGCCCTTGCGCGAACCCGGCCACGGTCGCGATGTTGCCGTCGATGCCGCTCGCCCCGCGGTTGGCGCCGATCACGGCGGTCGTCCCGGCCTGGTCGGCGAACATGTCCATATCGCGCACCGGCATGCTGTTGCCCAAAAAAAGCCCGTGCCCTTTCGGCGTCAATTGCGAGACCAGCCTTGCCACGGCCGGTTCGTTGATGATGCCGTCGGGCCCCAGTTCCGTCTCGAAGAGCTCGTCCACCCCCGCGTTCAGTTTTTGCAAAAGCTGCAGGTGTTTGGTTTTTTTACGCGAAGCGGTTTCGAGGATCAGCCGTTCGCAAAAGACCGTGACGCTCGCCTCGATCCGCAATGAGACCGCGTGCTGCGGGTCGTTGCGCAGGGGATGATCAAGGACCATCACGTAGTTCTGCGGCTTTTTCTCTTCGAGGAACTGATGGAAGCGCTTCGATGTCATGCGTCCCCCGAGGTGCAGCACGCCGTCCACCGGCAGCTGTTCCCGTAATTTCTTTGAAAGCAGCAACTGGTCGAAATAGGAAATGACCTGGGGTTTTGCCGCTCCCATCCGCAGGCCCGACGTCACGTCCGGGAACAGGGGCCATTCCAGTTTGCGGGCGACGGCGAGCACCGCGGCGCGCTGGGCATCGGAATAAAGTTTCCCGACGGCGATGACCCCGTTCTTGATGCGCTTGACGGCCGAGCTGATCTCGTTGTGGACATCCGGATCGATCTCGGAGGCCGGAGCGATATATCGGGTGAAGGGCTCCGTGCTTTTTTTCCAGCGCTGCAGGTTCTTCTGGTATTCCTCAAGGGTTTCCTTGGAATCGATGTTGGAGAGCGGCTCCCGGAACATGCAATTCAAGTGCACCGGCCCGCCGGGCGAGCGCCGGGCGCGATACACGGCCTGATCGACGGACGTGAGAATGAATTCCGGATGGATCTCCTTCGCGGGGCACGGCAGGTCGGACTGCCAGCGGGCATACGGACCGAAGATGCCGGGCTGGTCGATCGTCTGGTTCGCCCCGGTTTGACGCAGTTCCGGCGGACGGTCGGCGGTGAGCACGATCAGGGGAAGCTTCTTTTTGGAGGCTTCGATGACCGCCGGGAAGAGGTTAGCGACCGCGGTGCCCGATGTGCAAAGCACGACGGCGGGCTTGCGGGTGGCGGAAACGAAACCCAGCGCGTGGAAGGCGCTTCCTCTTTCATCGAAATGCACAAAGGCGCGGGCCTGAGGGTGCGTGCCGATCGCCACCGCCAGCGGAGAAGATCGCGACCCCGGCGAAAGGCAAAAGTACTCAACGCCGTTACGCAGCAGCTCTTCGATGAGCAGTTGTCCCCAGAGAAAGTTCAGGTTGTGCGCGGCGGGGGTCTTCATGCGGAAAGTGCTTTCAGCAGGCTGTTCATCTTGTTCTCGATCTCATCCCACTCCTGCTGCGGCGAGGAACCGGCCACGATCCCGGCCCCGGAATACAGCGCGAGCGTTCTGTCCTTAAGCAGTCCGGAACGGATACCGACGGCGAATTCCGCCGCCTCCGCGGCCACCCACCCAACACCGCCGGCGTACCAGCCGCGGGAAAAAGGTTCGGAGGAGCGGATGATCTCCAGCGCCTTGGCGGTCGGGGTGCCCGCGACCGCCGGGGTCGGATGAAGCCGTTCGATGATCTGCGCGTCGGCGATGCCGTTCTTCATTTCGGCGGCGAAGGAGGTGCACAGGTGCTGGCCTTCGGTCAACTGCAGGGGTTGGGAATTCTCGGCCTTGATCGTTGTGCAAATGATATTGAGGTTCTGTTCGATATATTCGGCGACGATCTTCTGCTCGTGCCGGTCCTTGGAAGAACCGAGGAGTTCCTTCTTGAGCTGTTCGTCCTCTTGGGGCGTGCGGCCGCGCGGCCGGGTCCCGGCGAGCGCTTCGGTGTCGAGGTGTTCTCCTTCCCGCCGGTAAAGACGTTCCGGTGAGGCCCCCAGAAAAGCGGTTCCCTTTTTAGGGACGAAACAAAAATGGAAACAGCGGGGATTGGCCGCTTTGATCTTTTGGGTCAGGCGCGCGGGCGAGCTTTCCCCGTTCAAATGGAAAACGGTCTGCCGCGCGAGGACCACCTTCTGGATCCGGCCGCCGGCGATGGCCTGCAGGCTTTTTTCAACGAGCGGAAGGAATTCGCCGACCGCGGGATGGTCCTCCCGCTTGTTGAGGATGGTCACGGGGCTCGCGAATGAAGCGGCGGAGACATTCAACGAATTCATTTTGTCCCATTGGACGGTGATGGACCCGCAGAGCTTGCGGTCGGCAAGCTCGGAGGCGAGGATGTTGCAGGCCAGGGTGCATTTGCCTTGGGTCCTTTTTAATTCGAACCTGGGCAGGATGAATTGCGACGCCCCGAAGTCGTTCCATTCCGCCCCAAGATTGCCGGGATCGAAACAAAAACCGCCGAAGAAGCGAACGTTGGGGTTCGTCCCGGCAAGGAGCCGGCAGATCGCTTGCAGTGATCCGGCGCCGGAGGGCATGGCGCGTATTAGTTTCTGGTCGGCAACACCAACCGCGGCGAATTCCGGATCCCCTTCCCGGCCCGACCAGTAGAAGTATTCTGCGGGATCGAGCGCCGCAAGCCAGGCCAGCGGGTCGACCGTGGGAATTTCGGTCTCCCAGCGCAGGACCGCCGGGTCTTTCCCGGAGGCCAGGAGTTTTCTAATGCCATCGACCAGCGCCGCGCCGCTTAGCGGGGTCGCTGTTTTTTCTTTTTGTGAGGTCAACATGATTCCAGATTTAAAATGCGTTTACTTTTTTCCGTAATAAATGGTCGCCGCACCCAGCAATAACGGCTGTGATCTGAGCTCCTCGAACCCGGCCTGCCCCATGAGACCCAGGAATTGTTTTCCATAGGGGAACTGCTCAATGGTCCGGTTAAGATAACTATAGGCCTGAAAGTTCCCGGAGAGCATTCCCCCAACGATCGGCACCCCGTAGCGGAGATACCGCAGGTGAAAGAAGCGAATGACCGGGTTGGCCGGCAGGGAAAATTCCAGGATGATCGCCCGTCCCCCTTTTTTAAGAACGCGGTACATCTCCGAAAGCGTTTTGCCCGGATCGGGCAGGTTCCTGATCCCGAAAGCGATCGTCACCGCCGAGAAAGTATTATCGGGGTTGGGGATGTCCTGGGCGTCTCCGTTGCGCAGGATTATCCGTCCGGCCAGGCCCCGCGCGTCCACCTTCCGGCGGCCCACCGTCAGCATCTTGTCCGACAGATCCAGTCCCAGCCCCTGCTCGATCTCCGGCCTGACCTTCAGGAGCGCTAAAAGAACGTCCGCGGTCCCGGTGGCCAGGTCCAGTACCACGAGCCCTGTTTCGTTCGGCAGATAATCCGCCATTTTTTTGCGCCAGCTGACATCCTGCCCCCACGAAAGGATCCGGTTCACCAGATCATAACGCGGTGAGATCTCATCGAACATCTTCCACGATTCCGCCTTTTCGGGCTGGGGGTCATTCTTTTGCGGAGAATCCATGTCGGTCCCTTCGGGGAATACTCTGCGGAGCTAAAATGCAGGCCATCATAACACATTCGTCGGAGAATAGCAACGGTTGGAAAACGGCAGGGCGAGAAGGAGTTAAGGAGGAAATCCTAAAATCAAATCACCAATTCCAACTTGCAGTTCAAGCGGTGGGCTCGCTCAGATAGCGTTCCGCTTCCAGGGCGGCCATGCAGCCACTGCCGGCGGCGGTCACGGCCTGGCGGTAGATCTTGTCCTGAACATCGCCGCAGGCGAAGACGCCTTCCACATTGGTGCGGGTGGCTCCGGGGCTGGTTCTGACATAACCGGTCTCATCCAATTCCAGTTGGCCGCCCAGAAAAGCAGTGTTGGGAATATGGCCGATCGCGTAGAACAACCCGCCGGCCTCGAGCGTGTGGTCCTTGTTCGTTTTGAGGTTGCGGACCTTAAGGCCGGTGATGTTCTTTTCTCCGATGACCTCAAGGAGCACCGTGCTCCAGAGGATCTCGATCTTCTTGTTTGCGAAGACACGCTCCTGCATGGTTTTCGAGGCCCGCAGGGCGTCCCGCCGCACGAGGAGCAGGACCTTGCTCGCGTATTTGGTGAGAAAGGTCGCTTCTTCCAACGCCGAATCCCCTCCCCCCACCACCGCGAGGACCTTATTGCGGAAGATCGGCAATGCACCGTCGCAAACCGCGCAGGCCGAAATACCTTTTTGCCACAATTTCTCTTCACCGGGAACGTTCATGCGTTTGGCGGTGGCGCCGGTGGCAATGATGAGCGCTTTGGTTTCCAAGGTCTTGCTTCCCGCAAAAACCTTGAAAGGACGCGAGCGCAGGTCCACCCGGTCCACGGTGACGGTCTCGATGCGGGTGCCGCATTTGACGGATTGCTCCCGCATCCGCTCCATTAGTTTGGTCCCATCGATCCCTTCCGGGAACCCGGGAAAATTTTCCACTTCGGTCGTGGTGGTGAGCTGTCCCCCCGCGGCCACTCCGCCGGCGAGGAAACCTTCGTACAAAAGCGGATCGAGTTTGGCGCGGCCCGCGTAGATGGCCGCGGTGTGGGCGGCCGGTCCGGAGCCGATGATGATAAGATTTTCCATAGACGAATTAAAACGGGAGTTTGTGTCAGGCCTTAAGTGAACAAGACGGTTTCCCTAACACTTAACACCTGACACAAGATAATCGTTTCACTCCAGCATATACTGGTCGAGGATCTTCGAGCGCGGTTTTTGCGGCGTGTCCTTGATGAGATTGTGCAAGATGTCGTCGTAGCGGGCCTTGCTCTTGTCCTGAAAAAAGAGGCCGTAATACCGCCGTTCGGCGTTAGCGTACTTGAACGCCGCTTCGATGTTGGAAGGGTCGTGCTCGATGATCTCGGTCTTCTCCGCGAGGCGCTTGTCCGGAGCGATGCCGTTGGCATGCTTAAGAAAGGTGAACCAGGAACTCGTTTTGTGGTCGAAATTTTCCGCGTCAAAATGCGGGCAGCGCTGGGAGATATGGACGAAGGCGAACCCCGGATGTTCGAAAGCGGCCTTAAGGGTGCTCGCCAGATGGTCCGGCATCCAGTCCGTGGTGCTGGCGACGAACGACGCCCCCAGCCCGAGGGCCGTTCGTACCGGATTGATCGGGTCAAGATAGGTCCCCACCGGCTGGGTCATGGTCTTGTGGCCTTTGCGGGTCGTGGGCGATGTCTGGTTCTTGGTAAGCGCGTACAGTTCGTTGTCGTACAAGAGGAACACGCATTTGAAGTTCTTGTTGATGCCGTGGATAAGATGATTGCCGCCGATGCTCAGGGCGTCCCCGTCGCCGGAATGCACAAAGAGATTGAGGTCCGGCCGGGCGAGCGCAAGCCCGGTCGCGATGGTGATCGGACGGCCATGGATGCTATGAACCCCGTACGTGTTGATGTAATTGGGGGCGCGTCCCGAACAGCCGATCCCCGAAACGTTGACCGTCTTGTAAGCGATGAGCTGCGTGTCGACCAGAAAACGTTTGACGGCGGCGATGATGCCGAAGTCGCCGCAGCCGAGGCACCAGCGGGGATTCTCCGTCTGGAGGTCCTTCATGGTCAACGGTTGTTCGGCGGATTTATCTTGTAGCTGCGTATTCATCGAAAGCTCCTGTAATTATTAGCTGTTCCCATTATGAGGAAGCAACCAGGCTTACCCCTTCTTTTTTGGAAAGGGCTGCCTTGGCCATCGCATAGATAGATTTAGGCCGGATGGGTCGACCCGAGGCCAGGGAAATGAGCGACCGGACGTCGGTCAGTGTTTCGGCGCGCAGAATATAAGCCAGCGGCGAGAACTTGATGTTGTCCCCATAGGCGACCTCAACGGTCATCACCCGTTTGTATTTCGAGAAGATATCCTTAAGCATCGGCGGCAAGGGATTGACGATCTTTAAATGCAACCCCGCCACCGGCAGGCCGTCCGCCTGGCACAGGTTGATGGCTTCCTCGATGGTGCCGCGCGCGCTGCCCCAGCCGACGATCAAAAGCTCGCCCTCCTCCTTGCCGAACATTTCCGGTTTGACGAGCGCCTGCCGGACGAGATTGACCTTCTGGTTGCGGATCTGGTGCCCCAGGTGGTTCTGCTTCGAGAAATAGTTCACTTTTCCTTCCCGATCGGTGTTCAGTCCGGTCACGCGGCGCAGCGCGCCGGGAGTTCCGGGGATGGATTGGATCAGCCGCACCATTTCGATACTGGCGGGAAGTCGTTTCAGGTGAAAACGTTCAAACACAAAATCCGGGATGTCATCGATGTTGGTGATCTCGTTGGCCTTGGGCCGATCGATGATCTTGTAGCTGTTGGCCGTCAAGAAGTCGGTCATGATGAAGACCGGCAAGCGGAGTTTTTCTGCGAGATAGCGCGCCATCTGCGGGGCGTAAAAGCAGTCAATGACGTTGGCGACGCTCAGCACGATCTTGGTATTGTCCCCGTGGCTGCCGAACATGGCGGCCAGCAGGTCGGATTGTTCCGTTTTGGTCGGCATGCCGGTGGAAGGACCCGATCGCTGGGCATCGATGACGATGATCGGGATCTCCGCCGCCGAGGCAAACCCGATGAATTCCTGTTTCAGGGAAAGGCCAGGTCCCGAGGTGCACGTTACCGAGGGGACCCCGCCGAAATACGCGCCGATCGCGGTGCCGATGGCCGCGATCTCGTCTTCCGCCTGGTGAACGACGCCGCCGTAGGCCGGAAAACTTCGGGCCAGGGTGTGCATGATGGAGGACGCCGGCGTGATCGGATAACCCGAGAACAATTTGATGCCGGCGTCGATGATGCCCATGCTGAGGGAAGTGTTCCCATCGATCAGGATCTTTTCGCCTTCTCTGGGCCGGGACTCGATCTCGTAGGAAAAAAAGACGCCCTGCTTGGCGAAATTGTAGCCGTTGTCGAAGATCTTCACGTTCTTGGCCAGGATGTCCTCCTTCAGCTTCTTGCCGAACGTTTTTTTGATCTTTTCTTCAACGGCTTCCGCGGGAGTGTTGTAAATAGCGGCGAGCATGCCGATGTAATACATGTTCTTGCCGGCCCCCTGCATGCTCTGGATCAGGGCCTTGGATTCTGCGTCCGTTTCGAAAGGAATGATGGAAAGCCCCAGGTCCGTGACCCGGCGGCAGACCTTTTCATAAGTTTCCTCGTTGCCCGGTTTGTCCCCCATGTCGAGCAGCACCCGGCAATTGGGGTTGGTCTCTTCATCATCCAGACGGCGGTTAAGCACGATCTCATGGGAGGCGACGATCACGTCCGCGTCGTTCCCGATATTGGTGATGTCGAAATCCGCGACCCGGATGATGACGCCCGAAAGGGCCGCCGCAGTGCGGGGAGGCGGGCTGATCTCGGCAGGGATCATCGGTTCGATATAGACGAACTTGCCGGTCGCCGCGAAAGCGCTGATAAGGATGTCCCCCGCCTTTTGCGCGCCGAAGCCGGCGTCCATCAACAGCTCAAAACGCGATACCTTTTTCTTTTCCTTCAACATCGAAGTCCTCAATCCTTTTATGTTGGCATATATAATACAAATGGCCTTGCGGCCATTGGCGACATCCCGGGTTCTCCCGACCTTGGATACTTCCGTTAATATAGCACTTTGCCTTTTTTTGGCAACAGCAAAATTGCTTTTTGAGGGCGGCTGGTGGGGATCGGGTGACTTAAAACGGGCTGGCGGTCATTTCTTTTGGGGGACCAGGTGCGGTCGTAAGTCCTTGATATCCTTCAAATAATCAGGGGCTCCCTCCACTGAATATCCCGCCCCTTGAACTTTTTCATTGGCCAATACCTCATCCACCGAAAACTCGGAATTGATCTCAAAGCCGGCGTCGCGGATCATGCGGAGGGTCTTGGTCCGGTTGGATCCTTTGGTGTTCAAATAGCCGTCCAGGAAAAGCGAGTTTGCCGGGTAAAGCGCCATCACCTCCAGGCTCCTTAAATGGCCTTCCCTTCCGGCCGCCACCCGCAGTTCGGAATCGGGATTCAGGAAACGATAAAGGCACAACACCCGCAAGCAGTATTCCGGGGTCAGCAAAGAGATTTTTTTGAGCTGATTCCCTGGAATGGGAATGAGAAAGTTCACCGGGATCGAACGCACCTTGAACTCCCTCAATTTCAATCCCACCTCAACGACATCGGCCGTTTCCTCCCCCATCCCAACGATGATGCCGGAACACATTTCAAGTCCGGCATTTTGCGCCGCCCGCAAGGTGTTCAAGCGGTCCATGAACGTATGGGTCGTGCAGATCTCCGGGTAATGGCGCTCTGAAGTATTCAGGTTATGGTTAAGGCGATCAAGCCCCGCTTCTTTCAGGCGCTGCGCGGCCGCTTCATCCATGAGCCCGGCCGAGACGCAGACTTGGATCGGGTAATGCTTCTTGATCTTCTGGATCAGCTGGGCCAAGTGTTCTACCCGTCGAGGCGACGGGCCGCGGCCGGCGAAGACCATGCAATAACGGAATGCGCCTTTTTCATAGGCGTTCTTGGCTTCCGCGAGGATTTCCTGTTCCGGTTTTAACGGGTATTCTTCGATGTCGGCGCTTGAGGTCTTGGCCTGGGCGCAGTAATGGCAGTCTTCGGGACAATGGCCGTTTTGCGCGTTGTTGATGATGTGCACTGAAACGACCTTCCCGTGGAATTTTTTACGGATCTCAAAAGCGGAATCGAGCAGCGGCAGGAGCTCGATCTCCGGTGAGTTCAGTATCTGCAGGGATTCATCGCGTGACAAGACCTCGCCATTCAGCGACCGGGCGGTCAGTTGGGAATAATAAGCTTTGTCCATGGGGTAATCCTTCGGTGACGGTACGAGAAAGGAACGACTTGGATGCTATTGTATTACACAAATATTCAACTTTCAAATAAGGAATTCATATTTGGGGGGGCATTCGGGCAAGGATATCGGGGGCGGGGGATGCTGGAAAAAGGCGCATCATCCCCCGCCCCCCTAATTAATATAAATCGTTATTTTTCTTGTATTTTAGGCATTTTCTAGTATATTTATAGTCAATCCGCACAGCTTTTCCAAGGCAGAGGTGCCTTATCTCCATGATCAAGAACATCCATTCTTTCCATATCCCCGTAATGGGAACGGCTTTCTCTATCGATACTCCCCTGAAAGTGGCGAAGTACGGCATTTCTTCGGTCATTTCCCTGGTGGATGACACGCTCATCGAAGAGATACGCCAGCATTATTCGGGAGTCCACGAGGAAGCTTATACTCCTATCACGAAGTACGATGAGGATTACCGGGCCCGCCGCATCACGGCCTATCTTAATCTGGTCGACCGGATCGTCAAGAAGGAATTTGAGGAACTGAAGAATTCGGCTTTCGAGTCGGGTTCCGAGATCACCAAATACTTCGAACTGCTGGCGGAGGATTCTCCGCTGAAAAGATTGTACCACATCATGCTCGCGACCCATGACCCTAAAACGAAAGCGGAACTGGAAAACACCCTGCGCAACCTGATCCGTCCCGGCGACATCAACGTCAACATCATGACGAAGCTCGATCGGCCCAATTACGCGCCGGACGGCAAGGAATTGGCGCAGGAATACTCGGATGCCCTTGCCGCGCTCAGAGGATTCGCCGACAGCACTTTGACCTCTTGCATCGTGTTCTCCGCCGGCTTCAATCGCCGGCTTTACAGTTATGTCGAGAATTTCAAGGACTTCTATGCCGACGTGACCGGTTATGTGAGAAAACGGATCATCATCAAGGTGACCGATTTCCGTTCGGCGATCACGCAGGGAAAATTCTTCGCCAAAAAAGGCATCTGGGTCTCCGAGTACCGGGTCGAGTCGGGATTGAACTGCGGCGGTCACGCCTTTGTCAGCGACGGCTTTCTGATGGGGCCGATCCTGGAAGAATTCAAGAACAAGAAACAGGAGCTGATGGAAACGCTTCATGGCATTTGTAACGAAGCGCTTAAACTTAAGAACAAGCTCCCTTCCTTTCGTCCTCCCGATCTTCGGATCACCACCCAGGGCGGTATCGGCACGGCCCAGGAAAACAGATTTCTATTGCGGTATTACAAGATCGACAGCACCGGCTGGGCGACCCCCTTCCTGCTTTGCCCGGAAGTGACCAATGTGGACGAGGAAACCCTGAAGAAATTGTCGGCGGCCGGTGAGGAAGATGTTTACCTAAGTCCCGTCTCTCCATTGGGCGTTCCTTTCTGGAACTTGCGCGGTTCGATGAGCGACACCGAAAAGGAACGCAAGGTCGCGGCCGGACGGCCCGGCAGCGCCTGCCCCAAAGGACATTTGGTCTCCAACACCGAATTTACGCCGCAGCCCATCTGCACCGCTTCCCGTCAGTATCAGAAATTAAAAATCGAGAAGCTCTCGCAGATGAACCTGGAACCGCAGGAGTACGAGCGGCGGTTCCGGCAAGTGGTGGACAAAGCCTGCATCTGTCACGATTTGGGCGAAGCCGTTATGCTCCGTTACAAGCTTGGGAAAGATTGGCTCAAGCGTTTCTCGGCGGTCTGCCCCGGCCCCAATATCGCGTATTTCTCCAAGATCGTGACGCTCTCGGAAATGGTGGGCCACATCTACGGCCGTCTTAATTTATTGAACTCGACCTGCCGGCCGCACATGTTCATCAAGGAACTTCAGTTGAACATTGATTATTTTCGCAAGGACCTTATGAAGGTCGTGGCTCCAACGGAAAAAGACATTGCCTATTTTCTGGAGTTCAAGAAGAACCTTATGGAAGGGATCGAATACTATCGGGAACTTCTTCCCCATATGGCGGAAGAGACCGAGGAAGCCCGCCAGAGGTTCCGGATCGAGCTGATGTCCTTCAAGAAAAAGCTGGAAGAGTTGACCGAGGATTACCGCGCGATCTTCGCCAGCGATCTGACCCCGGTCGCAGCTTAAATAATATTTCCAAAAACAAAGGCGG
>JAHFFX010000193.1 GCA_023247755.1 Candidatus Omnitrophota bacterium
AATCCGTCCTTGTAACCTTTCTTGCCGATGAAGGAGCGGGGAAAGCGGTCGATCGTCCGCCACAGCGCCCGGCCGAAGGACATCTGCCGGCCCGTGTGGATCCACTTGCGGGCCTCGAGCGTCGTCTGCCGGTTGAGGCTCGAAAGAAAATGTTCGAGGTCCGGATAACCTTTGTGAATGATGTCCTTGGTCAGGTGCCCCGTGTTGCCTTCGAGGAAGACGCGCGGATGGACCTCGACCTCTTCGTACTTGAAACGGCTCTTCATGAAGAGCCGCAGCTTCCCGGCCGGATACCAGCCGGAGTATCGTACCCAGTAGGTCCCGATGTAATTGCGCAGCGGGATCGAATAGGCGTGAAAGTCCGGTTTCTGAATGGCCTCGGCGATCTCCTTCCGGAGTTCGGGCGTCACTATTTCATCGGCATCGAGGCTCAGGACCCATTCATTGCGCGCCTGGGCGTAGGCCCAGTTGCGATGCCGCCCTTCGTTGTCCATGCGCCGGTGAAAGACCGCGGAGGCGAACTTCCCGGCCAGTTCCACCGTCCGGTCGGTCGAACCGTCATCGACCACGATGAGCTCATCCGCCCAGCCGTGCACGCTGCCGAGGCAATCCGCGATATTGGCTTCTTCGTTCCTGGTGATCACAACGACGGAAAGGGGCACGCTCGCCATAGGGTCGACCGTCAGAACTTTCCGTTGAGGAGGCTTTTGATCGTCTCGCACACATACTTGACCTGGGACTTCGTCAGGTGCGGGAACATGGGCAATGAAAGGATCTCATCGGCCAGTTTTTCGGAAACCGGGAAGTCCCCCCGTTTGTGCCCCAACTCGCTATAGGCCTCCTGCAAGTGGAGCGGGATCGGATAATGGATGAGGGAACTGATGCCCTTCTCTTTCAATCCTTCCATGAGCTTGGCGCGGTTGCGGACGCGCACGGCATACGTCTGGAACACATGGGTACGGTCGGATCTGACCTTGGGGGCGCGAATTCCGTCCACCGCTTTGAAAAGCTTTCCGTACTGGGCGGCCGCGGCGGCGCGCATCTTGTTCCACTTGTCCAAACGCTTGAGCTTGGCGAGCAGCACCACCGCCTGCATCGAATCGAGCCGGGAATTGAAACCCTTGACCTTGTGCTCATAACGGCCGATGCGGCCGTAATCGCGCAGCATGAGGCATTCCTTATAGATCTTCTCATCATCGGTGACGACCATGCCGCCGTCCCCGAACGCCCCGAGGCTTTTCGTGGGATAGAAGGAGAAACAGGCGATGTCCCCCAGCGAGCCGATGCGCTTGCCCTTGTAGAAGGCGCCATGCGCCTGGGCCGCGTCCTCGACCACCTTGATGTTGTGCTTGCGGGCCAGGGCGATGATCTCGTCCATGTTGGCCGCCTGGCCATAGATATGCACCGGCAATATGACCTTGGTCCGGGGCGTGATCGCGCGCTCGACGGCCTTCGGGTCGATATTGTAGGTCTCATCCTCGATGTCGACGAACACGGGTTTCGCCCCCGTGTAGGAAACGCACAGGGCGGTGGCGATGAACGTGAAGGTCGGCAGTATCACTTCGTCCCCGGGACCGATGTTAAGGGCGGCCAGCGCGATATAGAGCGCGTCGGTGCCCGAATTCACCCCGACCCCGTAACGGACGCCGCAGTAGCGGGCGAACTGTTCTTCGAGCTTCTTGACATCCTCGCCGAGAACGAAGTCGCAGCGCTTGAAGATGCCCTTGAACCCCGTGTCGATCTCTTTTTTGATGGTCTTGTACTGCTGGGAGAAATCAATGAATGGGACTTTCATCGTGGCAAATACCTTTCTTGGTCGTTGGGTCAATGGGTCAATGAGTCGTTGTGTTTTATCGTGCAACTTCGTTTCGGGCTCAAGTCCCGAAGGTTTCCATGATTCCCAAAGACCCAATGACTCAAAGACCTAACGACTCAACCTTCTTCAATACCTCTTCAACGGTTAAATTTTTCAAACAACTCCCATGCGCGCAATCGCTCATGCGGAACCGCCGGTAACACGGCCGGCAGGAAAGATCCAAGGCCGCGACGGCATGCTGCCGGGACACCCCCGGCGCGTAAGGGCCGTACACCCGCTCATCGACCGGCCCGAAGAGCGAAACGGTCCGGGCGCCAGCGGCTACCGCCATATGCAGCGGCCCACCGTCGTTGACGATCATGACCGTCAGGCGGCGCGCTAAAGCAGCGAATTGGCCGATTGTGGTTTGACCGCAGGCGTTGATGGCGGGCCGGGTCATGAGCGAAGCGACCTTAGCGCAAAGGTCGGCCTCGCCCTCATCCCCCACCAGTATAATAGTTGAGTCGAACATTTCAACCAATTTGTCCGCTAATTTCGCGTAATTCTCCGGCGCCCAGCGTTTTTTGGCGGCGTCCTTCCCCCAGCTCGCGCCGCCGCCGGGGACCACGCCAAAGACCGTTCTTCCTTCGGGGATCTTCGCCTTCAGCAGCCACTGCTCGGCCCACGCCTCTTCGGCGGCGGTGACGGGGATCTCCGTGGGCGTGGGCCTCGGCTCGATCCCCATCTGCCGGAGAAGATCATTGTAATATACGACCACATGCTGCTCTTCATAACCGGCGAGCGGAAACTTGAGAGTGAGCCACGGGCTGCGGTTCTTGAAATTGTAACCGAGCCGCCGGGGGATCCCGGCCCCCGCGATCAGGAAATTGATGCCGCTGTTGAGGGAAAAATCCACGGCCGTATCGAATCCTTCGG
Source organism: Candidatus Omnitrophota bacterium (assembly GCA_023247755.1). Classification (GTDB taxonomy): domain Bacteria; phylum Omnitrophota; class Gorgyraeia; order Zapsychrales; family JAHFFX01; genus JAHFFX01. The sequence goes on from JAHFFX010000193.1 coordinate 2,732, forward strand.
AACGGATGTCCTTGAGGAACTCCCGGCCGCGACGCATGAACGCCAGCTTGGAAGTGCGCCAAAGGCGGTCGAACTCATCCCGTTCATAGATGTAAACCCGGTCGATCTTGGGGTGGTTCTTCAGAACGGGCGCGGTGCGGCGGTTGGCGAGATAACCGATGAAGAGATCGGGAAAGGCGCTCTTCAGCTGCGTGATGAAAGGGGTCGTAAAAAGCACGTCCCCGATGCCGAAGATATTGATGAGGAGGATCTTTTTAAATTTCATAATGGGCACCCAGCTCACAGTTCCCGGCGTCCCAGCAGAAACCTTTCTGGGTGCTGGGCGCTGGGCACCGGGAGCCCAGGGAACTTAAATCTCTTTCCGCTTCTTTGCTTTCAGTGCAGCGATCACGTCCCGCAGCTTCTGCGACTGGTCGAGCCTTCCCACCAGGAGCGCGTCGGGAGTGTCCACGACCGCGATCCCTTCAAGCCCGACGAGCGCGATGAGCTTCTTGCCGCCCTTGACGAGCGTTTTAGCGCAATCGATCGGCACTACGTTCCCTTCGAGGGAATTGCCTTTGCCGTCCTTCGGAAGGACCGTCAAGAGCGCCTCCCAGCTCCCCACGTCCGACCAGCCGATGCCCGCCGCCGGGACGGCCGCCACCCGCCGGGATTTCTCAAGGACGCCGTAATCGATGGAAATGCCGGGAAGGTCCTTCCAGATCTTTTGCGCGTACGCCTGGTCGTTGCGGTGAATGAAGAACAGGAAGATCTCCGGCAGATAGAATTTCAATTCCTCTCGAATGACGGAGGCCTTCCAGACGAACATGCCGCTGTTCCAGAAGAAATTCCGGGAGCGCGCGTAGACCTTCGCTTTATCGAGCGGCGGCTTTTCGATGAACTGCTCGACCGTAAGAACGCGTTTTCCCTCCCAGCGGATGGCCTTGGTGCGCAGGTACCCGTAACCGGTCTCGGGCCGGGTCGGAACGATCCCGAAAGTGACGAGGAAATTCTGCCGCGCGAGCCCCACCGCTTCTTTCAGGCACCCTAAAAATACCGACGGGTTCGCGATGAGATGGTCCGATGGGAGAACGGCCATGACCGCATCGCGGTCCTTGGAATAAATACGGGAAGCGGCCCAGGCAATCGCCGGGGCGGTGTTCTTGCCTTCGGGTTCATAGAGGAAATTCGCCGCGGGGATCCGGAAGGCCTTCGCCTGCCGGCGCACCAGCGTTTTGTAACGGCGGCTGGTGACCACCAGGATGTTGCGCGCCGGGACCTGCGATCTGATCCGGCTCAAAGTCTGTTCGAACAGACTTTGAGCGCCGACGATCTTCAGGAACTGCTTGGGGCGGACCTGCCGCGACAGCGGCCAGAACCTGGTCCCCGAACCGCCGGCGAGCAGAACACAGTAAAGGTCTTTCTTCATTGGGGCCTCATTTTATCTTCGCCCCCGCCGTCGATGGGGGTGTACTCGGGCATCACGAACGCCCGGAGGATCGCCGGCGGCGGATCAACGGGACGCTCATGGTTGGTGGGGACACGGTTGATCTTCGCAACGACATCCATGCCGCTCACCACCTCGCCGAAGATCGTATATTTGAGGTCCAGGTGATGCGCCGCTTTCAGCGTGATGA
>JAHFFX010000065.1 GCA_023247755.1 Candidatus Omnitrophota bacterium
AAGGACATCATTTTCCCGGAGATGGGCGTTGAGGAAGCCTTGAAGATCATCGTCTCCGGCGGCGTGGTGGGGCGGGATTTTTAAGGAACGAAGGACGTCCGCTCGTTCTTTGGGATATGCAGAACCAGACAAAATTGATCATCTTCGATCTTGACGGGACCCTCATGGACGCCTACCGGGCGGTCTGGGAGAGCGTCAATTATGCGCTGCGGAAAACGGATTTCCCTCCCGAGAGCCATGCGAACATCAAGAAGAACGTCGGCTGGGGGGACAAACATCTGCTTCGCGGGCTCGTGGGAGAACACAACGTTCTCCGGGTCCTCAAGATCTATCGCCGGCATCACGCCCAAGCCCTCCAAACCGGCGTCCGGCTTATGCCGGGCGCAAGGGCGCTCTTGGCCGAATTAAAAAAAGGCGGCTACCGGCTGGCGGTAGCGAGCAATCGCCCCCGGAGGTTCTCGCTCATCGCGCTAAGGGTGCTGGGGATCCGTCCCTTTTTCGATGTCGTCGTTTGCGGGGACGAGGTGCCCCGCGGCAAACCGGCCCCGGACATGTTCCGCCGGATCCTCCAAAGGTGTAACATCTCCCCCCGCGAGGCCGTTTACGTGGGGGACATGACGATCGACGTCGAGGCCGGCCGCCGGGCGAAAATACGCACCGTAGCGATCCCTACCGGCTCGTGCCGCCGCAGCGAGCTCGCCGCCCTAAAGCCCTGGAAACTGATCCGTTCCCTCAAAGAGCTGCGCGGGTTCTTGGGGCGGGCCGAGGGTGAAAAAAAGAGTTGAATATTAGAGCGTTGTTCTGTATAACTAATCGCCAATAAAGAGAAAATTAATTCAATAGATAGAAGGAGAGATCATGAGTAAAAGAAAAAGAAGAGGCAAGCTCCGGTGGCGTTCGAAGCGGGCCAACCACGGAAAAGCCCCCACCAAAGGGCATTGAGTCGTTTCCCTCCGGTCAATCATTCGTAAAATACATAAATTTATTCTTTATTTTAGAGAGGTGTTCATGGATCGATTGAGATCATTGTTGCAGACGGTGGGCTTGCGCGCGGGCTTAGGTTCGCTGGGGGTCCTTTGGGGCATGCTGGTTTGCTGCGGGAGCGCCTGGGCCTCCGAAGCGGAATTGATTATCCCGCCGCTGGACAGCGTGACCTTCCTTTCGCTGAACGGCCGGCAACTGTTGTTGGGCGGGCTCACGGTCTGTGTTTTCGGTCTGGTTTTCGGTTTTCGTCAGTTCATTGCCATCCGCGATCTTCCCGTGCACCGTTCGATGCGGGACATCTCGGAGCTCATCTATGAGACCTGCAAGACCTATCTGGTCACGCAGGGGAAGTTCATCCTGATGCTCGAGGTTCTCGTCGGGATCATCATTATCGCCTATTTCGGATGGCTGCGGCATTTTGAGTTCGTGAAGGTCGCGATGATCATCATTTGCAGCCTTATCGGGATCGCGGGAAGCTACTCGGTGGCCTGGTTCGGGATGCGCATCAACACGATGGCCAATTCCCGCTCCGCCTTCGCCAGCCTCAAGGGAAAGCCTTTCCCCGTCTATGATATTCCTCTGCAGGCCGGGATGTCGATCGGCATGCTCCTCATCAGCATCGAGCTGTTCGTCATGCTTTGCATCCTGCTTTTCATCAATCCCAGTTACGCGGGGCCCTGCTTCATCGGGTTCGCGATCGGGGAATCGCTGGGTGCCTCGGTCCTTAGGATCGCGGGCGGCATCTTCACCAAGATCGCCGACATCGGCTCCGACCTCATGAAGATCGTTTTCAAGATCAAGGAAGACGACGCCCGCAATCCCGGCGTCATCGCGGATTGCACGGGCGACAACGCCGGCGATTCGGTGGGGCCGACGGCGGACGGGTTCGAGACCTACGGCGTGACCGGGGTCGCGCTCATTTCCTTCATCTTGCTTGCCGTCCGGCAGGAAACGACCCAGGTCCAGCTTCTGGTCTGGATCTTCGTCATGCGCCTGGTGATGATCATCGCCAGCGCCGTTTCTTACTGGCTCAACGGGACCATCGCGCGCTCCCGTTATGCCGAATCCGAAAAGATGAATTTTGAGACGCCTTTGACATCGCTGGTGTGGATCACTTCCTTCGTTTCGATCGGCTTCACGTACTTGTCTTCCTATCTTCTGATCCCGCAACTGGGCGACGGCACTTTCTGGTGGAAACTGGCGACCATCATCACCTGCGGCACGATCGCCGGGGCCGTCATTCCGGAGCTCGTGAAGATCTTCACTTCGACGGAGTCGGCTTACGTCGAGAACATTTATCAATCCTCAAAATCGGGCGGCGCTTCTTTGAACATCCTGGCGGGCCTGACCACCGGCAATTACAGCGCTTACTGGATGGGGCTGAGTATCCTATCTCTAATGGGGGTGGCTTATGGCGTGAGCACCTTGGGGCTGGATGCGCTCATGATCGCCCCATCGGTGTTCGCGTTCGGTCTGGTCGCGTTCGGGTTCCTGGGCATGGGGCCGGTCACGATCGCGGTCGATTCCTACGGGCCGGTGGCGGATAACGCCCAGTCCATCTATGAGCTTTCCCTCATTGAAACGCTGCCGAACATCAAGGAGGAGATCAAGAAAGACTTCGGTTTCACCCCGGAGTTCGAAAAGGCCAAGCATCATCTGGAATCGAACGACGGGGCCGGCAATACCTTCAAGGCGACCGCCAAGCCCGTGCTCATCGGCACCGCCGTGGTGGGCGCCACCACCATGATCTTCTCGATCATCGTGATCCTCACGCATGGGCTCACGTCCAACATCGACAAGCTTTCCATTCTCCATCCGCCGTTCCTTCTGGGGTTGCTTGCGGGGGGCGCGGTGATCTATTGGTTCACCGGGGCCTCGATGCATGCGGTGACCTCCGGCGCCTATCACGCGGTGGAGTTCATCAAGAAGAACATGAAGCTCGACGGGGTCCATAAGGCCTCGATCGAGGACAGCAAGCAGGTGGTCGGCATCTGCACGAAGTTCGCCCAGAAGGGCATGATCAATCTGTTCCTCACGGTCTTCTTCAGCACGCTCGCGTTCGCGTGCCTGGACCCGTATTTCTTCATCGGCTATTTGATCTCCATCGCGCTCTTCGGCCTTTATCAGGCCATCTTCATGGCGAACGCGGGGGGCGCCTGGGACAACGCGAAGAAGCTCGTGGAGGTGACCTATAAGGAAAAGGGGACCGCGTTGCATGCCGCGACCGTTGTGGGGGACACCGTCGGCGACCCGTTCAAGGACACGTCGTCGGTGGCGATCAACCCCATCATCAAGTTCACCACGCTGTTCGGCCTGCTGGCCATCGAGATCGCCATCGAGCTCAGCCGGGCCCTGAATTTGACCCTGGCCGTCGTCTTTTTTCTCATTTCGGCGTTCTTTGTGCACCGTTCGTTCCACGAGATGCGCATTCATGGGGAAAGCGCAAGCGGCCACTGAAGGAGATTTATGATCCCGCGCTCTACTACTGCAAGGAATCTGACGCTTGCCGTGGGTGTTCTGTGTGCGAGTTCTTGCCTCAGCGGCTGCGTTTACCTGGTCTTGGGGAGCCTCGGGGCGGTGGGCGGATACGCGGTCAGTCCCGACACGGTGGAGGGGACCAGCAGCCGTGACGCCGAAGAGGTCTTTGACGCGGCTTACACCGTCGTCAATATCATGGGCAACATCATCCGGCAGGATAAAAAGGGCGGCCAGCTTGAGGCGATCATCAATAACTCCCGGGTGAACATCTCGATCTTGCAGTTCTCCCGGAACAAGACCAAGATCTCGGTCAAGGCCCGACGGTCGTTCTTTCCCAACATTTCGACCGCCCAGGATGTGTACGTGAAGATCGTCAACCAGCTCAACGAGTAAGGATGTTGCCGGATCCCCCGGCGGAAATTTTTGTAGGTAGTTCTTTTAAATTTTAGGAATTACGCGGGAAGACGATTGCCGTCCCCCTGAAGAAAGACCGGAGGGACAGGCAGATGTCTTCTCTTAGGTAAGTCTTTTAGGGTTGTAGAAGACATCTGCCGAGTTAGCTCAGGTAGTAGAGCGCAGGCCTGAAAAGCCTGGCGTCCCCAGTGCAAGTCTGGGACTCGGCACTTCTTTTCCTTTCAAATGGCCCAAGCCTTGATTGAATTTGGGGCTTGGGCCATTTGTCATAATTTAGAGAAAAGAAGTGCCTGTCCTCGATTCACCGAGAATGGATTGCGGTGAATTGAGGACGGCATCGAGAAAAGAAAAATGCCTGCCCTCAATTTTCCGGGAACCGGTTGTAAAAAATTGAGGGCGGCATTCTCAAGAAAATTTCCGGTCCTTAATTTCCCGAGAACGAATTGTGGGAAATTAAGGGCGGCATGCTTTAGAACAGGAAGGCGGAGCCGGCCCGATACCTTCCATAAGGAGAGAAACCCATGAGACGTGCGCTTTTGATCATCCTTGCGGTATTGCTGACATTCGGTGTAGAGCAGCTTTATGCGGATGAAGCCTCCCAGCGGAAATTGGCCGAAGAGCTGCTGCTTCAGATGAAGGTCGATCAACAGATCATGCAATCCTTCGAACAGATGAAAGCCATGCAGCGGCAGCAAATGGAATCCATGAGCCAAAACTCTGGTGTGAAAATGAACCCGAGTTCCCTGGCCATGCAGGATAAGATCATGGATTTGATGGGTCAGGAAATGAGCTGGGATAAATTGAAGGATGCTTACGTCGGGGTCTACGTGGAGACCTTCACGGAGGAGGACTTGCAAGGACTCATTAATTTTTATAAATCCCCCACCGGGCAGAAACTTGTGGAAAAAACCCCCGAGTTGAGCGCTAAAGTAATGGAGATCGGACAAAAGCAGGCCCTGCAGCTTCTACCGAAGATCAAGGAGATCACCAGCGCCGCCACACAGGAAATGCAGCAAAAAACCCAAGAAAAGGCTCCAGACGCCCCCTTAGGGAATGCCGAAAAATAACTGGCCCGCGCATTGACATTTCTTTTCCGCAATTCCGTTGTCATTTCCAACGCCTTCCGATAAAATAACTCCTGCCTACGAGTTCCGGGAAATAAGTTGGTGCGGCTCATCCCGGCGTCTTGAAAATGAGATCAATGCTGGCGTAGCTCAGCTCCGGTTTTTAAAAAGAAAGTATGCCGACGTAGCTCAGTTGGTAGTCCCGATTTTCCTTAATTATCAAAATGAACAGATGAAATCGGGACAACCCCTGCTTCCTCTGAAAGTATTGTGGAAAGCAGGGGTAGAGTCCGTCCGTCAAAATCTGTGATTTTGACGGACGAGATCTCGCCCCGCCGATGGCGGGGCGGACAGCGCATTCGCACCCCCGGCGACCTGGCGAAGGGGGTGTTCCTCGCTGAAATTGACAAAACCAGGCAAGGACTTGAAAATTGCTTTATCATAAGTTCTATGCTGGCGTAGCTCAGCCCAGCCTTTCGGAACGGATATCGCCGACGTAGCTCAGTTGGTAGAGCAGCGCATTCGTAATGCGCGGGTCGCAGGTTCAATTCCTGTCGTCGGCTTTTCTTCTTCAGGAAAGGCTGGGCAGTCCCCGTCTCATCTTTAAGAAAATTGAGGAAAACGGGGACAGTTGGTAGTCCCGACTTTCCTTAATTATTCAACCGAACAGATGAAGTCGGGACAACCCCTGCTTTCTCCATTTAAATTCAAACATTTTGGAGAAAGCAGGGGTAGAGTCCGTCCGTCAAAATCTGTGATTTTGACGGACGAGATCTCGCCCCGCCGATGGCGGGGCGGACAGCGCATTCGTAATGCGCGGGTCGCAGGTTCAATTCCTGTCGCCAGCTTTTCTTTTTGAAAATATAGTTTGTTTATTCCGAACAGCAAATTTGTAGCTTGGTATCTGGTGATGTTGTTCGCCGGGGAGTACCAGCCGACCACAGACCATATAGAAAAGGCTCGGTATAATGCGCGGGTCGACACCATCTTTCCATAAAATAGTATTGTGGTAGATGGTGCGGCACGGAACAACAGGAAAAGATGGTGTCATGCTGACTACCTCAATTCTTTATGGATAGGTCAGTGCGCGAGGTTCAATTCCTGTCGTCGGCTTTAATTTGTGGACAAAGAGGTTCTCCCGCTTCTCCAGGTTCTTTGTGGTAAGCGGGACCCCGCCTACAGTAGAATTAAGATTGGCGGGGCTGTCGCCAGCTCTTTAATTGATCTTCTCCAATTTTCCTCTTTGGCCGGGCCATCCAAGGGAGTCAATGTCCAACCGCACGCGTGTTTTGCTGATCGTTCTGGTCGCTTTTCTCGCCTATGTCCCGGCGCTTTTCAACGATTTCGTCGGGGACGATCTGGCGCTGTTCGCGTTGAGCGATTACTATCATGATATCCGCAACCTGCCCCGCATTTTCCATTCCGATTTCATTCTGAGCTACAAGGACGTGGACCTGGCGTCCTCCGCCGGCAAGAAGGATTTTTCCGGATTCGTGTCCTACCGGCCGGTCGTGGCCGCCAGTTTCTTTCTCGACGGTCTGCTGTGGAAGGGGCGTCCGGCGGGCCTGCATTTCGACAACATCCTCCTGCATGCCATCGCCGGCGTTCTTGTTTTTTATCTTGTGCGGAGGTTCTCGAACCTCGCCGGGATCGCCTTCTGGGCGGCGATGTTCTTTGTCGCGCACCCGGTGCAGGCGGAGCTGGTGAACACCATCGGTTATCGTTCGGACCTTTTGGCGACGCTGTTGACCTTGGCCACCTTGCTATCCTATGAGCAGATAAGGCGGGGGATCACGCTGGGAAACATGCTGGGATGGAGCGCCGCCTCGCTGGTTTTTTTCTTCCTGGCGGTCTTCTCCAAGGAATCCGCGGTGGTGGTGCCGTTCCTGGTTTTGTTGTTCGAGGTCTGTTTCCGCCGTATCGCGCTCCCGAGGACGCTTGATCCCGAGACGGTCCAGCTCAAAAAGGTCAAGCAATGGACGACCAACGGACTGTTCGCCGTGCTGGGGTTCTATTTGTATGTGTATCTTGTGCTTTTCCCCAACGGGAACAGTTCCATGCTTTATGCTCAGAGCTGGGGTCTGGGCGATCATCTGGGATTCATGGCGAAGCTGCTCGGGCATTATCTCACCGCGCTTGTCTGGCCGCCGCAGGTTCACCTGCTGCCGCCTTTGTACATGCCGCTTCCCCGCTTCTTGCCGGGTGAAGTGTCGCTGCTGGCTGTGCTGGCCGCGCTGACGTTGGCCGCGATCTGGGCCTGGAAAAAGGAAAAGCGGCTTTATGTCTTTCTGATCGGCTGGTTCTGGCTCACGTACCTTCCGGTTTCCGGTGCGATCCTGCTGCCGAATCCCATGGCCTACCGTTTCCTTTATCTTCCGTCGGTCGCGTTCTTCGCCGTCCTGGCGTTGGGCGCGGAAGCGCTGGGGCGCGCCGTCGACCGATGGGCGCGTTCCCAAAAGATGGGTTTGTTCCTCAAGGGAAGCCTGGTCGCGTTCTTCGTGGCTTTTACGATGCCGCTCAATCTTTTCTTCCACGACACCTACACTTCCTGCAGAGAGATGGTCCGCCACTTTCCCGACGCGCAGCGGCCCTACTTTCATCTGGGTTTGATAAATCTGGCTTTGGGCAATCTTTCCGCGGCCCAGGAGAATCTGGGAACCTATCTGCAGATCGATCCCCACAATCCTTTCGTGAAAGCGATGGACCAGGATTATTACGTCCAGCATCATCTGGGCCTGGCGCTGCTTAACGACCCCGAGCACGCCCGTTCTCATTTTGAGGAAGCGATCCGTCTCCGGCCGGATTACTTACCGGCGTATATTGACCTCGCCCAATTGCATTTTTTGAGAAAGGACCCGGCTTCGGCGCTGGCCGTGGCGCGCCGGGTCCTGGCCCGGGACCGGACATCGGTCCCGGGGATGGTTCTCGCCGGTGAGGCCTGCCGTCAGCTGGGCGATGCGCCGTCCGCCCGCGAATATCTCGCTTACGCCATGTCCCTGGCCCCCGCCGACCCCGATGTGTTGGCGCTTAAGAAACGTCTGGAAGGAAACCCATGAGCCCCGCGGATCGATCCCATTTGACGACCTTTGGAGCACTGTTCATCATCGTGGCGCTGGGTTTTGTCGCTTACAGCTTCATGATCAACGGCTCCTTCCGCAACATGGACGACCGGTTCTCGATCGTCGACAGCCCGTTCATCAAGGACCCGGCGAACATCAGCAAGATCTTCCAGTCCGGGTTCTTCAAGGACCAGTCGTATTACCGGCCGCTGGTGTCGCTGAACTTCATGCTCGAATACCAGGCGTACGGTCTCAACGCCTTTTTCTACTATCTGGATAATGTGTTCCTGCACCTCCTCGCGGCGGGGCTGGTGTTCTTCATTCTTCGGGCACTGCTGGGAAATGTCATGCAGGCCTTTGTCGCGGCGTTGCTGTTCGCCATTCATCCGGTGCAGTGGGAAGCGGTCGCCAATATCCCGGGCCGCTCGATCCTGCTGTGCACCGTGTTCAACCTGGGGGCGTTCCTCGCGTACATCGAGGCGCGCCGCCGCAAGGCGGTGGGTCTGCAGGCCATTGCCTGGGTCTTGTTCGCCGCCTCTTTGCTGAGCAAGGAATCGGCGGCGATGCTGCCGTTATTGCTCTTGGCCTACGAGCATTGGCTGGGGGATCGGACGCAACGGGCCCCTGTGAAATACCGGGCGGTCGCGCCGTTCTTTGTCTGGACGGCGTTGTATCTATTGGTCAGAAAGTCCCTCGGGATCACCCAGGTTTTCTCCTGGCCCACCCTGGAACAGCATTTATTGGGTTTCCTGTCGTTCTTGCGGGGGACGCTCACCTTCTTGCGGCTGTTCATTTGGCCCTCCGACCTGCATTTCGACCGTTCCCAGAAGGTGTTTACGAGCGCGGTCGACCCCCAGATCATCGGCACGCTGCTGATCTACGGGGTTCTGCTCTACGCTTTGATCCGTTCCCGTCAACGGCTGACGCCGCAGGTGAAGTTCTTCCTCTTCTGGTTTTGCGTCGGACTTTTCCCGGTGTCGCAGCTCGTGACCTCCCTCGGCGTGGGGGTGGGCTATCTCTCCCTGGCCGAGCATTTCCTCTATGTTCCTTCCATCGGCGTTTTTGCCCTGATGGCCATGGCGCTTTCGGCGGCCGCGGACGGCTGGCGCCGGCAGAAAAATCTTTCCATCGAACTCTTCTACGTCCTGCGCGGGGCGTTCTTTGCCGCGCTCTTTCTCACGACGATCATTAATAATATTTACGCGACCCATGAGCTGGCGATGCTGAAGCGTTCGTTGTCCTATGATCCCACCAACGCGCGCCTGCTTTATTCGGCGGGATTCTATTACGCGGACCACCGGTATTTCCCGGAAGCGGAAACGTATTTCCGCCGGGTCACGGAGCTGGAACCCTGGAACGCGCAGGCCCGTATCGCCCTGGGCAAGTCCTTGAGCGATCAGGGGCGTTATTACGAGGCGGTCGTCGAATATGAGAAGGTGGTCAATCCCGGAACGCTCGAAGAACTTTATCGCAAAAATTACAAGATAGCTTATGATATGATGATCAAAAGTTATCGGACCAGGGCCGATCAGAATCCCGGCGACGCCCGGCTCTATTACAGCTTGGGGGTGGCCTATCAGAAGAACGGAGACCTTACGGAGGCCATCGACGCCTATAAGCGGGCGGTGGCCATCGATCCGTCGCTTAAGGAACCCGTGTTCAACCTCGCGATCGCGCTGGCGTCCACGGGGCGGGGGGGCGAGGCGAAAGGGTTCTTCGCGCGCGTGCTTGAGCTGACCACTTCCGATGATGACTTGAACCGTCAGGCGTCGTATTGGCTCACGGTTCTCGGCGCCGGTCCTCTGGACGAGGTTAAGAAGTGATCCCGGGCGCTGGGGCGTGCCCGGAGGGCACGCCCCAGCGCCCGGGCCCTTCAAGAAAATATGAAGAATTTCCTTAAGAACATCCATAACCGCGACTTTCTTCTCTTGTGGTGGGCGCAGGTGATCTCCCAGTTCGGGGACCGCATCAATCAGATGGCGCTCATCGGGCTCACCGCCGGGCGCACGCCGGGTTCCGCCTGGGAGTTGGCGAAGCTCTTGACGTTCACCATCATCCCGGTCTTTGTCGTGGGGCCGATCGCGGGCGTCTGGGTGGACCGCTGGGACCGGCGCACGACACTTTTCATCTGCGATTTCCTGCGGGGGTTGCTGGTCTTGTCGATACCGTTGGCCCTCATCGAGCGCCACTCGATGGTGCCGATCTATATCGTTGTTTTCCTTACTTTCTGCCTGAGCCGATTTTACGTGCCGGCCAAGATGTCCATCATCCCGGACCTGGTGGAAGAAAGGGACCTGCTGGTCGCCAATTCCCTGGTGTCGGTGACCGGGATGATCGCCTTCGTTCTCGGCTGCGCGCTGGGTGGGTTCATCGTCGAGAAACTGGGGCCGGAAGGCGGGTTCATCTGGGATGCCGTGACGTTCTTCATCTCCGGAGCGCTCCTGGTCGTCATGCGCCCGCGCCTGAAATTCCGCAAGGTCGGCAGGGAGTTCCTGGAAAAGGGCCGTCAGGCCATTAAGGACATCCGGCTGTCCTTCTGGGCGGAATTGAAGCAGGGGTTTGACTATCTCTTGAATCACCGCGAGATCCGTTTTATCATCAATATGCTGTTCGTGCTTTTTGCCGCGGCGGGCGCGATCTACGTCGTCATCATCGTCTTCGTGCAGGAGTCCTTCCAGAGCGTCACCCAGCACCTGGGCATGCTCGCGGTTTTTCTGGGCCTGGGGTTGTTCATGGGGGCGATCGGTTACGGCAGATGGGGGAAACGGTTCCCGGCGTTCAAGACGATCTTCTTCTGTCTGGTCGGCGGCGGAATGATGCTGATGGTCTTTGCCACCGTCGTCGAATATACGCAGCGCCTGATCGCGGCGGCGAGCCTGGCGTATCTGCTGGGCCTCATCGTGGGGCCGGTCATCATCGCCGCCAATACGGTCATCCATGAGGTGGCGCACCATGCGATGCGCGGCAAGGTGTTCAGTTCGCTGGAGATCGTCATCCATTTCGCGTTCCTATCGGCGATGCTGATCAGCTCCAAGCTTGCGGAATCCTTCGATCGTTACTGGATCCTCATGTCGGTGGGAATGATCTTTACGGCCGTGGGGGCGGTGGGATTCTTGCAGTTGAATCAACCGGGGCGATCGGCCCCGGGGGAGAGATTGTCATGAAACGTTATGCGGTGCTCGCGTCCGGTTTTGGGTCCAATCTGCAGGCGCTGATCGACGCCCAGCGCAAGAAAAAGATCCGGGGAGCGCTCGCCCTGGTCGTCTCCGACCGTAAGGGGGCGCCGGCGCTTGAGCGCGCCCGGAAGGCCGGGATCCCGGCGGTGTTCGTGGACCCCGCGCGGTTTCCGGACCGGGAAAGTTTTGATAAGGAGATCATCCGCCATTTACGGGAAGCGCGCGTCGATCATGTGGTCCTGGCGGGGTTCATGCGGATCCTCTCGGCGGATTTCATCGCGGCGTTCCGTAACCGTATCGTCAACGTCCATCCGGCGCTGCTGCCCGCGTTCCGGGGCGCGCACGCGATCCGGGACGCTGTCGAGTCCGGCGCGAAGCTGACGGGCGTCACCATCCATTTCGTCGATGAGCAGGTCGACCACGGGGCCATCATCGCCCAGGAGGCGGTGAAGATCAGCGCCAAGGATACGCTAAAGTCTCTGGAAAGGAAGATCCACGCCGTGGAGCACAAGCTG
>JAHFFX010000066.1 GCA_023247755.1 Candidatus Omnitrophota bacterium
CACGTGCTTAACGAGATCGTCAAGCCCCGCAATACCTTGGCCTTCGTCGGCGATATCATGCCGACCGGAGAAAAATTCATCAGTGTCGGCGACCCTTTAAGAGAATTTCTCAGAGGGTGCGATTATCTGATCGGCAACTTCGAAGGCGTCATGACGACGCCGGACAAGGGGTCGTGGATGCCGTCCTCGGACCGCCGGCACGATAAGCAGATCATGGATATCCTCGCGAACATCTTTCCGCCGGCGAAGACTTATTTGTCCGTTGCCAACAACCATTCCGGCGATTATGGCGGGGAGGAGTTCTTAGAGTCCGTGCAATTGCTTACGATGCGCCAATTCAAGGTGTTCGGTTCGAAGGACCGCCCATTTTGCGATATCAACGATGCGCTTCGGATCGTTTCTGGCACCATGTGGTCCAACCGCAAGAACGATTTTGTGTTCTGGATGAAGGACGCCATGAAGTACGTGAAACCCACGGCGTTTAACATCCTTTATCCTCATTTCGGCTATGAGTTCGAGCTTTATCCGCGCCCCGTCATCGTTGATCTGGTCGGAAAATATCTTGAGGATTTTGACGCGGTCATCGGGCATCATTCGCATTGCCCGCAACCCATCACCGCGATTCCGGTCCGGGGCGTGCAGCGGCTGGCGGCCTATTCCCTGGGGAATTTCCTGGATATCCGCAAGTCGGACCGTTACCGCTACGGCATGGCGGTCAAAATGAAATTTGGGCTGGATCACAAGGGGGAATGGAAGACGGGCGAGGTCCAGTGGCGTTTGACCAAGTGCACGCCGTTGCCCGATGGAGAATCTTTTGTGGATATCAGCCGGGACGAACTTTTCAAGTCATGAGCACCAAACCCAATTCCATTACTTCAGAGAAGGTCGCGTATCACGCCGAGATCTTTGCCAATCGCGTCCGCAAGCGTTATGCCCACCTTGCCAAGCGTTTCAAACGCGAGCACATCGATTGCTTCCGGCTCTATGACTGGGACATCAAGGAGGTCCGCGCGGTCGTGGACTGGTACGCCGGGCACGTGGTGGTCGGCGAATACGTCCGCTGGCAGACCGGGCTGGAATATCTTCCGGCCCTGGCGAAGGCCGTGGGGGAGGCCCTCAAGCTTCCCCCGGAGCGGATGCACGTCCGTCGCCGCCAGACCCGGACCGAGGAGGGACCGCGTTACAAAAAGCTCGGTTCCCACGGCAAGCGTTTCGAGGTGCGCGAGCGGGACCTGCGCTTCTGGGTGAACCTGGAAGACTTCCTGGACACCGGATTGTTCTCGGACCACCGGGACACCCGCATGATCGTGCGGGATCTCGCCGCCGGAAAGGATTTCCTCAATCTCTTCGCGTACACCGGGGCGTTCACCTGTGCCGCGGCGGCGGGTGGCGCCAGAACAACGTTCACGGTCGACCGCTCGGACACGTACCTGAAATGGGCGAAGGACAATCTGCAGCTCAACGGGCTTTGGGGAAAGCAACACACGCTGGTCCAGTCCGATGCTTCCGTCTTCCTTAAACGGGCGTTCCATCAAGGCCTGCGCTTTACGCTGGCGCTCATTGACCCGCCGTCCTTCTTCGCGGACAAGGGCCTGAAGAAGGCATTTGATATCAACCTCGATCATCCGGAATTGATCCGCAGCGTTCTTAAAGTCATGAAACCGGGTTCCACCGTGTTCTTCTCCACGAACCACCAGCGCTTCGAGCCAAGGCTTCAGGACCTTCCCGTGAAAGACCTGATCGAACTGACGCCGGACACCATCCCCGAAGATTACCGCAACCGCGCCGTCCACCGCTGCTGGAAGATGATAGGTATTGGATAGAACCGTCATAAGCGGCGCGAACGAACATCGCCAGGAACTTCTTTAGCATTCTAAAAGGTTTTGCGCCATATTTGTGATAACATACTTGCTAAGGGTTAAACGCAGCGGGTGATAATGAATGTTTCCACCCGGCCGGGGAATTCCGATGGCAGACCGGCCGTAGCGAAGGGAGGGACCGATGGCGGTCAAATGTCCGCAGTGCCACAATGACTCGACGATCCTCGGGAAGGTCTACAACGTTCCGGATTATATTAACCCCCCGGCCATTTTTCGGCCGAGCGCCCAGTCGTTCTTCGCGATCTTCAACAACGTCGAGTTTCCCAACGAATTCACGGCCTGCATGTTCTGCGGGTTCATCTGGGGCAGGGCCGACCCGCAGCGTCTGCAGAAGTTCACTTCGTCCCGCGAAGCAATGTGATGCGGAGGGGACAGCCCCCCTCTGAATAAAGCACTTCTCGACAGGGGGGCTGTCCCCATTCCCAGGGGAAACCCCATGAACAAAATCCTTAGATCCGCCGGGATCGTTTGCGTTCTGTGCGTCGTTGCCGTTTTTTTGTTCAAGGACGCCCTGATCAAGACCGTCATGACGCAGGTGGGATCGGAGGTCTTGGGCGCCCCGCTTGAGATCAAGCAATTCTCCTGGGGGATCTTCACGCAGCGGATCGTCATCAAGGACCTCAAGATCTATGATCCGCCGGGATTCGAGAAGATCGCGTTCGTCGATGTCCCGCAAGTGACGGTGCGCTACGATATCCGGGAGTTCATCCGCAATAATTATCACCTGCCGCTCATCCTCGTTGATCTCAAGGAAATGGTCGTGGTCCGCAACCGGGAAGGGAAGCTTAACGTGGACGCCCTCAAAGTGCTTCATCCGGAAAAGAAAGAGAAGCTGGTCATCCCGCCGTTTCAGATCGATGAGCTGAAATTGAGCATCGGCCGGGTGATCTATAAGAATTATTTCAAAAGGGACAACCCGGAGGTCCTGATGTACGGGGTGGGCCTCAAGGACAAATCGTTCAAGAACCTCGACAGCGTTCAGAAGCTGGTGACGGTCATCCTGGTGCAGGGCATGGGGCCGACCGCTATCAAGGACGCGGGCGTTTACGCGGCTGCGACACTTATGGGGGCGGGTTTCCTGCCGGCGGCGGTGCTGGGCGCCATCATCGCGCAGGATTCCATGGCGGAGGACCTGCCCGCGGGGTTCGACAAGGTCTTCGCGCTGAGCGAGAAATTCATCAAGGAGCGCGGGCTTTTGAAGAAATCCGAGAAAGCGACCGGGTCGATCGTGGGGCAGGTCGACAACCACGACCTTAAGTTCACGCTCGAGAAGTTGCCGGGCGGTAAGACGCGCCTGACGGTTTCCGCGCACCGCTTTCTTCTGCCGCGGCGCGAGTTCGCCGGTGGCGTGCTTTATCAGATCTCCCAGGGTTTGTAGATAAGCGCCGATTATCTTGCAGGGGCTTTTCCTTTCAGATAGAATCCTTCCGATGAGCGCCGATCCCGTACCTTCTAAAATCCCTTCTTTTGTCCTTCCCGGCCTGCTCGTTTTTCTTTCCATCCTGATCTACCTTCCCGCTTTGACGGTCGAGTTCGGTTTTCACAACGATTATTCCATGCTGCTGGCCGACCGGAACAACTGGCTGGGTTTCTTCGAATCCAAACATATCCTGATGGTGGGGCGGGCGGTGGGGGCGGTGCTTGCCACCCTGCAGTGCTGGACCATGAACCGGATCGCCGATTTCACGTTCTGGCGGCTGCTCTCGCTGGGGTGCGTTCTGTTGTTCGTTATCTTGCTGGCGCGATTTCTGAAAAAGCGTTGTTCCCTGGAAGGGCCTTGGGCTTGGCTTGCGGGTTTTCTGGTCATGCTGCTGCCGGTGACGCAAATGAGCGTGTTGTGGGTGGCCCATTTCATGCCGGGGTCGTTCAATATTCTGCTGGCGACGGGGTCGTATCTGTTGTTCGAGAAGGCGAGGGGGGACGGCCGATTGATCGGTGCGGCCGTCCCCCCGGTCCGCTCGATCCCTCTGCTGGCCCTTGCGTTCGTCCTTTTTGTGGCGGCGCTCTTCACGTATCCTCCGACCGCCCTGACGGTCTTCATCTTCACCTTCGCGGTCGTTCTGTTCAGCCCTTCCGCGCGGTGGCCGCAGGCCCGGAGGACCTTCATCGGGGATGCGGTTTTCTGGGGGTTGGGGATGCTGGCCTACCGCATCATCGACCGGATGATCGTTTATCCGTGGGGGGTCCTGGATGCCAAGTTCCATATCCCGACGCAGGTCGAATACAACATGCGCCTGACTTCCCACTGGGCGGCCAAATTCCAACTTTTGCTCAATTCGCTCCTGGACGCCGCCGCCGGGACCTGGCATCTTTTATTGGGTGAGGTCGGCGCGGGGATCCTTTTGTTCATTGTGAGCTGGGGGTTGTTCGAATGCTTCTCCCGGAAACAATCTGCCTGCGGTAGCGCGGACCTGCGGATCTTTTGGGAGAAGGCAGGGATGCTGGCGGCCCTGTTGTTCCTTGCGAATCTGCCCAGCTTCCTTGCGGAAGGCTGTTTCAAGGTACTGGGTTACCGGGTCCTGTGGCCGGCGTCGGTGATGCTCGTTCTGGTGTTGGGAGCGAGTTTAAGATATCTGAACCGGTTGGAAGAGGAGAATCCCCCGCCGGAAGGCCCGCCGGGCGGCCGAACGGTCCCTTACGCGATCTTGGCGCTGGTCGTGATTTTCGCCCTTCTCGCCGCGCGCAACATCGGGGACTCAACGCGCAATGCCCAACTGGAGCTTCGGTTCGTCCGCGCGCAACTGAACGCCTTGAACATAAGCCGCGTTACCCAGGTGATCGTCATTCCCCTGCCCAAAGGGGCCACGCTCATCGGCCGAAACCTTCCCTATGAGTTCGGTTACATGATCACGGAATTCCAGCACGTCGCTCCCATCATCTTGCAGCATCTGAAGGCGCGCATCGCCGGGGAAAAACAGCTCTCGCTGAGCATGATCGATCCCGATACCCGCCTGGCCATTAAGATTCAACCCACCGATTTTGTCATCAACCTCAATCAAATGCGTGAAGATGTTGTCCTGGCCAACCCCAAGCCGGCCGCTCCTGCCCAACCGTGAAAGTCGTCATCAAATCCCAGCCGGAAGATTTTGTCGTTGAGGAGATTTCCCATCTTCGGGTCCGGAAAAAAGGCCCGTTCGGTGTCTATCTTCTGACGAAAAAGAATTGGAACACGGTGGAGCTGCTGGGGCTTCTGGCGAAGCGCCTGAAGATTCCTTCCAAAAAGATCGCCTATGGCGGCAAAAAGGACCGCCACGGGCTGACCTCCCAGTTCATCACCATCGAAGGCCCCCGGCAGGAAGATATCAAGGAAGATGGTTTTTCCTTGGGTTTCCGGGGGTTCGCCGACCGTCCCATGGGGCCTGACCTCATTGAGGGAAATCATTTCAAAGTAACGGTCCGGAAACTCAGTGTAAAGGACGTCGACCTTGCTTTGCGGGAACTGGAGCAGGTCCAGCGTTTCGGTTACCCTAATTATTTCGATGACCAGCGTTTCGGGAGCTATGACCCGGAACACGGTTTTTTGGGGGAGCGGCTTTTGAAGGGGCATTTCAACGGAGCGCTCAAGACGCTGCTGGTTTCCGGGTATTCCGAGGACCGGAAGGAGGCGAGGGAACGGAAGCGTTTCTTTGCCGAATACTGGCGCGACTGGAAAAAATGCGCCGAACGCGCCGCGACCCCCTACGAAAGGGAGATCTTTGCATCGCTGCAGAAGGACCCCAACGGGTTTCTTTCCTTGCTCAAGCTTGTCCCTCGGGAGAAGTTGTCGCTCTATTTCAGCGCATATCAGTCGTTCCTCTGGAACGAGGTCACGCGCCGGGTCATCCGGGGGACGGGGCTGCCCCTGAGAAGTCATCCGGGGAGGGCGGGGGACTATCTTTTTTACGGCGAGCTCCCAGCGGAGATCGATGATCGTTTAAGGACGCGCGACGTCCCCACGGCGGATGCCAAGGCCCGCGCCTCCGATCCGGACACGTCCCGTATTTACGAAGCGGTCTTGACCGAAAATGGCGTCCGGCGGCCCATGTTCAACAATCTGAAGACCCGCCAGGCCTTTTTCAAATCTTCTCCCCGGAAATTGCTCCTCTTCCCGGCGACCCTGCGGGCCGCCGCGGGCGAGGACGAGTTGAACGCTGGGCGCCGGACGCTCGCGCTGGAATTCGCGCTGCCGCGTGGAAGCTACGGGACGATGCTCGTGAAACGCCTGTTTGCCGAGCCGTCCGATTAGGAGAAATTCCGGCAAAGCCGCGGTATATTCAGAAAATACATTTGACTTCATCCTTCCGATAAGTAAAAATGGAATAACTCTATTAAAGCCAAATCCCGATGATCCGAACCGACTTTCAACAGATCCTTGAATTCGCCGCCCAGAACGAAGTTTCCGACGTGCATCTGGTGGCCTATCATCCGCCGATCTTCCGGATCCACGGCGAATTGATCCTGGATCAGTCCGATCCGCTGGCCCCCGAAGATGTCCAGCGGCTGGTGGATTCCATTCTTAACGAAAAACAGAGAAGGATCTTCGAAGAGACCTTCGAGGTGGAATTTTCCCATTTCGCTTCGGCGGATTTTCACTTTCGGGTGAACGTCCATCGCGAGAAAGGGCACGTGGCGGCCACGATCCGCATCATGCCCAGCCAGGTCCGCACCGGTTCCGAGCTGGGGCTTACGCCCGGCATCCTGGAGCTGGCCCGCAAGCGCAGCGGCCTGGTCATGATCTCGGGAACGGCGGGTTCCGGAAAGACGACCACCCTGACCGCCATGGTCAACATCATCAACAACGAGCGCCGGGCCAAGATCATCACCATTGAGGACCCCATTGAGTTCGTCTACAAATCCAACAAGAGTCTCATCGTGCAGCGGGAGGTGGGAACGGACACGCAGTCGTTCGCCAATGCCCTGAAATTCGCCCTGCGGCAGGACCCGGACGTGGTCGTGGTCGGCGAAATGCGGGACCTTGAATCGATCTCGATGGCGATCACCACCGCCGAGACCGGGCACCTTGTGTTCACCACGCTCCATTCCGGCAGCGCCGTTGAATCCATCAACCGCATCATCGATGTTTTTCCCGCCGGCAAACAGGAGCAGATCCGGGTGCAGCTCGCCGACTGTTTGGTGGCGGTGGTGGGGCAGATCCTGATTCCCAAAAAGGAATATATCGGCCGGGTTCTCGCGACCGAGGTCCTTATGGGAACACTTTCCGTGCGCAATCTGATCCGGCGCGGGGCGCTCGGCGAGATCCGCGGCTACATGGAATCCGGCGAGACGGACGGCATGCAGACCCTGGAGCAAAGCCTTTCCGGACTGGTCAATGAAGGCATGATCTCCAAGGAAACGGCCCTCAAATATGCCCGTCATCCCAAACTTTTGCAGTGTTGAAACACTTGATACTTGGACGACCCCTTGGAAAAGGTTGCTAAAAGGCGGGATCTTCAATATGGGAGAAGGGAGTTGCTATGATCTGGGTGGTATTGCTGGCCGCGCTGATCCCCATTTTACATTATTTTTTCAGCGGTATGCTGAAAGAGAAACACACCCAAGTTAAAACCGCTTTTTTGCAAATCGAAGAGCAGTTCAAAAGACGGAATAATCTCATCCCTGATTTTATCCCGCTCATCAAGCTCCCCTTGGAAAGCAAGGCCCAGCAGATATCGGAGCTGATGCGTCTGCGGACCAAGGCGATCTCTCCGATGCTGAGCGATGATGAGAAGATCGACGTGGCGATCCGGATCACCCAGTTGATCGGTGAGCTGGTTGCCGAGGCCCAAAATATCCCTGAAGTGGCGGAGAAGCCGAAGTTCCAGATGCTGCTCTCCATCCTCAAGGACATCGATGAGAAGCTTAAACCGCTGGGGCATTCCTACAACGAATGCGTTCAGGGTTATAATCAAGCCGTTATCTCGTTTCCTACCAATCTGTTCGCCGCTTTGCTCAACCTACAGGAAAGAAAAAATTTTCCCGAGCCTTCAGCCTGACCGCTCTGCCTGGTCATCACAAGACCGCCGGGAAGCCCGGTTATTCAAGGGTGTGGATGGAGGGGTCTAAAGGTCGATGTCCTGCCCGGTGATACTTTTGAACCATCCGATAAGTCGGGTTCGGAGAGTGAGGTATTCCGTGGGGGTGAGGAGCTCCTGCGCGAGGACCTTGTTCTCGAAGGATTCCGGTTTGCCATCCGCCAAGCGAATGGCGAAGACGTAACGGTCGGAGTATTTGTACTGTTTGGTCGCGGTCAGGGAAATGATGAAATTGTTCTGGTCGAATTTTCCGTTGGATTCCTCAATGCCCATGCTGAGCAGAAGTCCATTACGGATGAGGATCGGGGTGCCGTGGTTGACGGGAAAGAAAATATCTTTTCCCTGGTTCGGCAGGAAATCCGGCGTATCTGATTTCTCAAAGAAGAAGTAATCGTCGAAATTATCGATGTTGCCATATTTGTGAAATGAGGGGTCGATGATAAAGGTGTTTTCTTTCGTGGGCGGGTTGCCGGTCACCTGCAGGACCTTATGCGAGGCCTTGGGGCCGAGGAAATACCCCGCTTCCGCCGCTTTGACGAATTCGATCTTATAATCTTGATTGCGGAAGATGGGCTGTATCTTTTGGAAGACGTAGGCGCTTAACTCCCCGCACAGACCATAACGGTTGTCGTCCAAGATGATGGTGCCGTCCGGATTGAAACGATGGACGTTCTGAAGATACCATGTCTGTTGTTCGAAGTCGAGGACGAGACCGACCTCCGGGCGCAACAAGCTCTGCAGGCCGGAGTATTCCAAATGGCGGATGATGTTCGTGACCTCCTCATAATGGGGCGGGGGGATGGAATGGGCGGGTGTTCTTTCTTGACTTGAAAGGGATTGGCCGGAATCGGATTGCGCGGCCTTTCGGAGGCTGGGGAGGAAAAAGAAAACACCCATGATCAAGAGCCCCAGGGTGATGCTGTTGATGGTGATTCTTTTGTGGAGGGCCTGCAGTTGTTTAAGTACTTCGCGATCGGTCATGACCGTTTCCTGTTTGGGGGCCTCAGTGAGGCATTATAGTACAGGATTTTTCGGAAAGGCCAGGAAGAATTAAAAATTTTGTTCATGAAAAACCTGTTCAAGAACGCTAAAGACGCGCTGCTTCTTAAAAAGATCATTTACGTGCTTCTGGTGACCTGCCTGGTCTCCGTTGTGGGCAACGTTGCCATGCTGTTTTCGCAGGCCAGCGGCCCGGGACGAATGGCGCTTTTGGTGTTCATGACGCTCTTGTTCGGTCTTTACTTCATCCTGCGCAAGTTCTTTTTCGATCTGCCCCGGCATTTCTTCAAGAAAGCGCAGGTGAGCCTCACCGCTCAGCAGGCGCTTAACAGCGCCGTGGGACCGGCCCCCTGGTATTGGCACACCTTCCCCGAAATCAGAGGCGAACAGAAAAGCCGTTTTGTCTGGCAGCATCACGGTAACCGGGGGAAATACGCCTATCTGGTCTCTCTCTCTGTGCCTAATGATCCCAAGGATCTAAAGATCGTTATGAACACCTACACCCGGGCCTTCCTGGTGCCGCCTTTTTATTTGGGGGTGTGGTTCGTTGAGAAGAGCGATATTCGGATCCTGTGCTTCGATCCCGATAAGATGCCTTCGTTCGGGATCGAGGACCTGCCGGCGGAGTTCCGTAAATCCAAAGAGGCCATTTATACGCTGGCCGTCCCGGTCGCCAGCTTTTCCATCCCTCGGTCGTTGAAGGAAGGCCGTCATGAGTTGCGTTTTCCGCAGGAACTGGAAGTCATCGAGGAACTTTTTCTGGTCGTTTCTTACGCGGGCGAACCGGCCGCTTATGCCATCTTTGAGCTCCATCCCGCCACGGGGGAAGTGATCGTCATGCCGCAAAAATGGTTCACCAGCAAAAGTTTTGATCTTGGCTATGAATGGATCACCCGCGTGGCCCGTGACCCGGCGACCGGAATTTTATATGGTGACGGCATCCGCATCGGTATATTCGAGCTGAGCCCGGACGGTTGTCAGATCGCGCGGTGGGTGGGGGTGTCGTAGTCCGAATTAAGACTTAGGGCTCCCAGTGCCCAGCCCCCGGATTCATTCTTTCTCGGGGAGCTGGGGACCGGGTGCCGGGAGCCCTTCAGTTATTCCGGCTCTTAGTTTCGGGCGCAGTCCTTCGGTGTTGAACAAACTCGATGACCCCGGGCAAGAGGGAGAGGCCGATGATGGCAAGGATGACGAAAGAAAAATTGTTCTTCACGAATTCCAGATTCCCGAAATAATATCCCGCCGAAACCAGCCCTCCCACCCACAATACGCCGCCGGCCACATTGTAGGCGAGGAACTTCCCGTAGGGCATGCTGCCCACCCCCGCAACAAAAGGGGCGACGGTGCGCACGATGGGGACAAACCGCGTAATGATGATGGTCTTCCCGCCGTGTTTTTCAAAAAAACGTTGCGTGCGCTCCAGATGCTCCGGTCTCAGGAATCGAATGTGTTCCTGGCGAAAGATCCTGGGGGCAAGTTGCCGTCCGATCCAGTAGTTCGTCATATTCCCCAGGATGGCCGCCAGTCCTAATAGCAGGAGAAGCGGCCCCAGCTTAAGAGAACCGCTCGCCGCAAGCGCCCCCAGCACAAAAAGCAGAGAATCCCCCGGCAGGAACGGCGTGAACACGAGGCCCGTCTCACAAAAGATGATGATGAACATAAGGGCATAGGTCCATACCCCGAATTGCGCCACGACCGTGTTGATATGGTCATCGAGATGAATGAAAAGATCAGCGAACTTCGACAGGAACTCCATAAATTCCTCTCTGCGGGATTAATGAGGGAGATCTCCCCGGTTTTGTCCTGTATCATAACACTCTTCGACCGGTACGCCACCGAATTCTGACTTTTTTCCGTGAATAATGGGCCTTAGTCGCGATGGAAAAGACAAAAAACCGTCTTGATTTGAGGAAATTCGGCTATAATAACTACAACATCTTGCATCCATTGGATTTAGCCCGGCCGATTTCTTCTCCGATTTGTGAACGTCAGAGCTTTCCTGAACCCATGACCTTCCTTTCTCATTCCAAGGGATCGTTCCGCAAATGGTTTATTCTTTGGTTCGCCGTCATTGCGTGCGGCATCGCTTTTTTCAACCTTTTTGACCCTTGGTCGCCCTCTCTAACAGCGGTCGGCCTTGATCCTTCGGAACAACGGAAGGTCGTGCAGCTGTTGCAGCCCTTGGCCAACAGCGTCCGCAACCAAGTTCAGGAATCGGTCAGCCGCATCTATCAAACCTCGGTAAAGCTCGCCAACGATCGTCCGCTCAGCGATGCCCTTCTCACCGGAAACCGGTCCGCTTTGACGGACCTTCTCAACCGCATGATCCTCAACGGTCAGGACCTCGACACCCTCGTCGTATATGACGCCGCCGGGCGTATCTTGGCGAGCAATACTATGACCCCCAACGGACAACCCATCTCTTCCGAACGTCTGCGGGTCCTCTGGCGGGATAGTGAATACTCGCCCTCGCCGGTTATCAATTGCGTTGAAAATGCGGCAAGGGTTCCCGCGGTAGATCCCGTAGCGCAATGCGCTCTGGTCTCCGGGCTGTTCGATAAAAGCCTTCCGGGTTTGTTCGTTTCTTTGCCGATCATGAGGCCCGGAACCCGGCAGGCCATTGGTGTCTTGAACGCCCGCACCAATCTTGCCCGCGCCCAAAAAAATGTTGGGGGAGGACCTCCGGGCGGACAGGCCTATGAGGCGTATCTGATCTCCGCTACGGGACAATTCTAC
>JAHFFX010000194.1:0-1179 GCA_023247755.1 Candidatus Omnitrophota bacterium
GTACTGACCAAAAACCGCATTGAGGAAGCTGGCCAATTCATCGGGGAAATCCCCCAGCGAAAAGATTCCAAACTGATCGGCACCCACGGCCTCGACGGCTTTATTCTGCGCATCGGAACTTTTCAGTACCAAGCCGAAACGGGCATTCCGGGAGTCCAGCACCTGGGCATCTCCTCCCAGCGCCGTGTCGAAGAAACGCCGGTCGGTCATCAGCACCAAGGCAAGCGCATCGTTGCGCGGATTGAAGTTCGGGTTGTTTCCGATCCTGCGGTCCGGATCAACGTATTTCGTGAGGCTGGGATCATAGGCGGCCAGCGGGCCGTGCCACATGGAATCATTCAGCTGAGCTTCCGCGAAGATTCCCAGCGTCCTCAGAACGCGGGCGTATTCTTTGGCGTCTGCGTAGGCTTGGCCGCCGCCATCGATCTGGATTTTCTTATAGTTCCCGTAGCGCTTGACGAACCTCTTGACGTTATTGTCTACTTCGGGATCACGCAGAAGAGCGGCGACCAATCCCGGCACGGTGCTGATGGATTTCTGATAGGTTTCCGTCTCAATCCCTTTCAGAGCACCTAATTTTACGCCGATGCTCAACAACCCCATGTAAGTGACTGAATAGAGCGAGGTGTCATCCAGGTCTGACGGCAGCGTGACGTTTCCAAGAGCCTGTTCTCCCAGCGAGCGCAGGGCCGACCCCGCGTCCGACAACGTGACGAAGCGCCCTCCCCGTTCCTGAAGCTGTTGGGCCCGGCGCACCATGGTCGTCTCCGGCCTGCGAGCCAAATCCGGCATGGCCAAATCGGCCGCAGAGCGCTCCTGGTCAACAGCACCTATGACCGGCGGAATTTCGCGGTTCTGCTGATGAAAATTATTGGATCGGGAAGCCAGAATGAACAGGGTGTCCTGTCGTCCCAATTCCCGGTCCAGCGCCCTCTGCCCAGCCCGATAGATCTTGACCGGAGCACCAAACAGGTCGGGATTGACCGCTTTCAGACTCAGCCCGAAAGCCAGGTTTTCTGGCTTCTTCTTATCCTTCATGAAAGAGGAGGAGGCCACGACGTATTCTCTGCCGTTAATGGCGATTCTTTCCGTCCCCTGAGTAATCGTGATCGGCTCCTTGGTTTCCGGGGAAGACAGACCCTGATTCTGGGGGTAATCCGGATCATAAACCATCGTGTA
>JAHFFX010000194.1:1189-4237 GCA_023247755.1 Candidatus Omnitrophota bacterium
CGGTCGAAGGCCAGACGATAGTAATAGCCGCGGATCGGCATGTAGGTCCCGGTGTAAATCAATCCTTCTTTCGTTGGGCTTTCTCCGGAATAGATTTTCTCCACGGATCCCATCGGATCCTCACTAGCCCAAGCGGCATATTCCATCGCCGGTTCGTCCGTGATGATCACAATCTGCCGGATCCCCTCCATCCCTTGACCGAAAACCTGCTGCAAGCGTTCTCGTTCTTGCGGTTTCCGAAGCCAGGAGTTCTCTCCAAAAAAGCCGTCGTAAGCCCTCTGAAGCACGAAGGGAAGCCGTTGGATCGCCCGCAGCCGCGCATCCGTCATTGAAGTCCATGTCCGGCCGGTCATACTCCGCAGATGCTTGGCAACCGCCGCCGCTGCTTTCGAAACCCATCCGGCCGCATGTTGGGCCATGGTCACCACCTTCGTCCGGGTGGTCAGAACCAAATCCTTGAGCCTCTGAGAGTAACTGACCGTCACAGATTTCGCCAGGTTTCGGGAGTTATCGATCTCCTGTTGGGTCATGCCTCTTTGCATGGCCGCACCCAGAGAAAACCGGAAATAGAAAATGGCGTTTAGAAGAGGCTGAAGGGTCAGGCGAAGCGTCGGCAGGACGACCAGCTCAATCCGGCCGCCGCTTTGAGCAGCCCGATTCGCCAGCTCCTCATAATAGGGATTCGTATTGCCGTCCTGGATCAAGATGATCATATCTCCGCCGGCATCGGCCTGTTCCCGGATCGCCTCCATGAACAGATCTACCTTGTCCGGATCGGTCATGTCGAAGCCCAGGATGACCTTGTCCTCTTCCTTTGCTTTGGGATCGTAGTTGTGGGTGACGACCGACTGCCAGCTGGAATCTTCGATGTCCAAGGCAATTCCCATCATGGAGGGCTTGCCTTCTTTGGAAGAAACGATCTCTTCGGTCTTTAACTCTCCTTCCTCATGGATAGGCATATCTTGGCTGCCGATCCAGAGCGTCTTGTGCCGCTCCTGGTATTTCCGACCCAAGCGGTTGACGGTGGAATTCGGATCCTCCAAGTCATAGATCCGCGTTCCGTCCGGTTTCTTCGCTTCGGACAGGATTCCATAGACTTCATCCGTCACTTTGCGAAGATCCAGCAGATATTCCTGCCGCACTTGCTCCAGATTCGGATCCCCCTGCAGCTGGCTCAGCTGAACCGCAAGGATGGCAAGACTGTAGAGGACCGACTCGAATCCTTTGGTGGTGGCCACCGACTGCTCATCTCCGGAGAGAACGTTAATGGTGCCTCCGGAAAGCCGGGTGCCCCGCCCCATCTCGTTGTCCGGTTTGCCCGTGATGCTGACCGTAACGAACCCTTCCGAATCCATCCAGTCGAACAGCTTCACCATCGAATCGGTTGAGCCGGACCAGCTCATTCCAAT
This sequence comes from Candidatus Omnitrophota bacterium, assembly GCA_023247755.1. Taxonomy (GTDB): domain Bacteria; phylum Omnitrophota; class Gorgyraeia; order Zapsychrales; family JAHFFX01; genus JAHFFX01. Next base: position 2,599 of record JAHFFX010000194.1, read on the forward strand.
GATCAGATCCGTTTTGGGGTCGAGCTCGATCCCACGGTTGGAAATATCCACCGGATCATAGAAAAGGATTTCCACATTCGGCAGAAGCTCTTGGAAAATAGCCCGGGCCACTTTGGCATCCCGGTAAGAGGAGCCAACACCGACCAGCACGATTCTTCGAAGGCCGGGCATCCGATTAATGTTCGGCTCGGCCGCCACTGTTTCCTCCAGCCCGGCGCCGAAATGCTTCAACAAGATGGGAGCGTTGATTCCCGGTCGGGCAACTTTGGTACCCTCTTGGTACCGGGTCGCCAAACCAGAATCATCCTGAACGATGACTGGTTCCGGCTGCCCTTCAGGAAAGACCGTGTTCATCGTGGCGACCAGACGGCCGGTGGCGGAATCAGTCCCTATGTAGCGCAGCATCTGCTCCAACAAGATCCGGGGAATCTCGTGGATGTGGTACGCCATAAAACTTGGGAATCGGCCCATGTCTCCAAGTGCGGGATTCACCGTTGTTTCCTCCCGCTTGAGAACCTTCCCCTCATCTCGATCGTCCGGATCAAGCCGGTCTCCGTTGAGCCGGCTAATTTGAACCTCAACTTTTTGATGTCCGTTCTCATCCAGTTTCCGGCGGATCTTGGCGTATTTCTCTTTGCCTTTCAAATGATAGACCTGAACATGAAAACCACCTCGGTAACGGACCTGTTTCACCCCACCCGGACTCTCCTCCACGATCCGTTCCCCATCGATGACGAGACCCTTGCCTTCCACCCATCGGGTCAGAGCCGCTTCCACTTTGACCTTGAAATCGTCCTCGGTAATTCGATGTTCCGCTACCTCTTCCCGCAGCTGATCGACGGCCCTCATCATCTCATCCCCTAATCGGGAGATCACTTTAGCCGCCGCGTTGACCTCCGGAGACGGAAAAAGCCCGATGCCCGCCGCCTGGTCGGAGGTGACCATGTAATCCTCATACAGCACGTTGCCCGCAGTGTCCTTCTTTTGATAGATCACAATGTCGACCGGACGGTCATGGCTGGTCACGAACTCGGTCAGCGGTGTGGCCAAGCTCACCCCATCCGTCGCAAGGCCGGAACCGGGAGCTAGTTCCATCATCGCCACCCGGTGCGCTACTTCATCGTAGTTGGGCTCTGTTTCTCCCCATTTCTCACGAAGGTTCTGGAGCACCTGGTTCCAAGCCCTCGCCCGGTCAAAAACCGGCCGCTTGTCAAAAACAGCTCCCGGACGGATCAGAGACCGCTCCCCTGCATGCAACAGATTCGTCCCAATTTTCTTGGGCGTTTGAGTCAGATCAATCGTGCCATCGGCCTTAACGCGTCCTGCCGCTTTATCGGCCTTGAAATCTTCCGCAATCATGTGCCAATGGCGAGTGATTGTGCGGGTATCCGTCCGGATAATCTGTTCGGTTTGCTTGATGATCTCAATGGGACCATAGTTCGCAATAGCGTCTTGCTCAATCCGTTTTGCCTCGTCAAAATCTTCGTCACGGGTTCCTGTTACTCTGAGCTGTCTGGCCCGCTCCATTTCATCCAGCCACAGCCGAACATGTTCCCCTTGCTCTTACCAGGATTTATCCGGATCATAGGCGCTCAATTCCGCATTTTTGGAGGCCTCGACTGCTCCGTTATGGACGATG
>JAHFFX010000067.1 GCA_023247755.1 Candidatus Omnitrophota bacterium
GTTGAATCTACGGATATCTCTTCGGGACGATTCGCGATCATCCGCGTGTCCCGACGTTTCAGTTGGGACAATCCGCGACCATCCGCGTTAAATTTGAAAGTGAACACCGCATTAAGTTTTAGCATTGAAAAATCCCCTCCGAAGCCTTAAACTTCTAAGGTTATCTTCCGATCAAAGGGCCTTTTGCCGTACCATTTTATGAAAATTCTCAAGATCATCCTTTTTATCATTTTTGCCATCATGGTCCTGGCGGCCGCGGGCATTTATATTTTCCTGCAGACGTTCAAGGTCGAACGCTACAAGCCCCAGATCATCGCCGCCGCTGAGAAAGCTCTCGGCCGGGATTGCGATTTCCGGGAGATCGAGCTGCATTTTTCCTGGCAGAAGGGCGTGGGCGTGAAGGTGAGCGATCTCACGATCAGGGACGATCCTTATTTTCAGGACGGGAATCTCCTTAAGGTCGCGCAACTGGACGCCGGGATCGACGTGTTCTCCTTTATCATGACGCGGCAGGTCGCGGTCTCCAGTATCCGGGTCGTTTCGCCGGAACTCCATTTGTTCCGTTCCGCGGACGGGCAGTTCAACCTGCTCGCTTTGGGAAAGCCGCCGGTCGTAGCCCCCGCGCCGCCGCCGGCCGGTGCCTCGAACGCTCCGCTCCCCATCGAACCCAAGTCGCCTTCGGCGGCGGCAACCTCGCTCGCCGATGTTCCGCCCATTTACATTGATCACATCGGTTTGGAACAAGGCCTCATCACCTTCGTCGACCGGATGCGTCCCACGGAACTGGGATTCCAGATCTCCGATGTTTCCGCGAACGTGCAGCGGTTCTCCCTGCAGGCGCCGTTCACGGTCCAGCTGGAAGCGGCCCTGCTCGCGCCCCAGAAGAATGTTTCCGCGCAGGCGACCGTTCAGCTCAATCTCAAAACGCCGGAAGCCTCTATCCGGGAAGCGAAGGCCGGGCTCGATCTCGCGCCGGATACCTGGGAAAAGCTCCGCTTTGCTTTATCAGGATTCACGACGGCGACGCTTCCCTCGACGCTCAACGGTCACCTGACCGCGGAGATCAAAGAACTTTCCCTCGGCCCGCAAGGGATCAAGAAATCCAGTTTGGACGCGCGCCTCGATAACGGAAGACTGCTTTACCGGGACGACAAACTGGGAGTGTCACTCGACGCCCCGGCGCTTTCGGCGGGTGTTAAGAATTTCTCGCTCGATGCGCCGTTCTCGTTCGATGTCAATGCCGCGGTCTTTACTTCGCAAAACAATCTGACGGCGGCGGGCACGGCCCAGCTGGACCTGGCCCGCCAGGGGTTGCGTTTGAGCCAGACGACCGTCTCAACGGACTTGGGGACCTGGCCATTGGAAAAATTAAAGTCCTCGTTCGCCGCCTTGACGGAGGTGCCTTTCCCGGAAGTGCTCAAAGGGACCTTGCGGGTCACGCTCAAGGACCTGGCGCTCGATGCGAAAGGGCTGGTGGCGTTGCTTGCCGATGCCGATTGGGCCAATGGCGCCATCACCGCTGCGGACCTCGCCCCCGGCGTTTCGCTGCAAGCGGCCCAGGTCAATCTCAAGGCCCAGAATTTCAATCTGGCCGCGCAGCCGTTCCAGTTTACCGTAAACGGCGCTTTCTATTCAACGCAGCCCAACCTTTCGGCCCAGGGAACGGCGTCGCTCGATCTCAATCATAAAAAAGCGGCGTTGACCGCAACGCAAGTCTCCGCCGATCTTTCCCTTTGGCCTTTGGAAAAGATCAAAGAGCAGCTGGCTTTCTTGCAGCCGGTGCCGTTGCCTCAGGAACTCAAAGGGCAATTGCAACTGGACCTCAAGGAATTGTCGGCGGATCCGCAGGGGCTCAAGAGTTTTCTGGTCAATGCGAAACTGGCGAATGGGACCGTCCGCATGCGGGAAGCCCTCCCGGGGATTTCTTTGGATCTTTCCAAAGTGAATTTGGAAATGCTGGGATTTTCGCTCGCTCCCAATCCCATCGGGTTCGTTTTTGAAGGCGGTCTTTTTGCGCCGGAGCCGAACGTTTACCTGGACGGCGAGTTGACCTTTGACGCGGCCAAGCGAACGGTGCGCCTTGCCGATGCGCATGTTTCTTCGGATCTTGCGAAGCTGCCCCTGGATCGTATCCGGGAATCCATGAAATTCTTGTCGCAACTGCCGTTCCCCGAGAAATTGGGCGGAAAGTTCTCCGCCGAGGTCCATGAATTCGTGGCCGATCCCACCGGTTTGCAGACGTTCACCGGGGACGTCCAGTGGCAGGGAGGGGTCCTGCGCATCCTCAACGTTACTCCGGGGGTTTCCCTGGACGCTTCCAATGTGATGCTGGATGCCAAAAGTTTCAACATTGCCGGAGAACCGTTCAAACTTATTCTGGAAGGGGCGTTGTTCGGCGATAAAACGAACTTTTACTCCGAAGGGCTGGCGGACCTTAACCTGAAGGAACAAACGCTGCAATTGAAGAACACGGATGTCTCCTCGGACCTGGCGCTTTTGCCGCTGGCGCGCATCAAGGAGTCGGTGCAGCCGCTGGCGAGTCTGCCCATTCCCGATGCGATGCAGGGAAAATTGCAATTGGCGATCAAGGAGCTGTCCGCCGGCGCCAACGGGTTGACCGCCCTGCACCTGAACGCGGACCTCGCTGGTGGAGCGCTGACCATCGAGCAGCTGGCGCCGGGGATCGCCCTGGCGGCGAAGAACGTGGACCTTAAGCTGAACGATCTGGACCTGTCCGGCGCGCCTTTTAACTTTTCGCTGAAAGGGGCCTTCTATGGCAGCGAGCCCAACGTCGCGCTTGACGGAACGGCCACGGTCGATCTCGCCGGGCAAGCCCTGACCCTTGCGAAGACCCAGCTTACGAGCGATCTGTCGCGGGTCTCGCTGTCGCAGTTGAAATCATCCCTGGCCGCTTTGAAAGACGTGCCTTTTCCCGAAGAATTGGCCGGGCAGTTGAACGTGCAGATCGATGATCTTCGGGCGGGCGCGAAAGGGCTGGCCTCGCTCACCATGCAGGCGGACCTCACGAAGGGAAGGATCAAGCATCCGCTGCTGAACGTTCCCATTGCGCCCATCGCCATGAACTTCAACGCGACCCCGACGCTGCTCACCTTGAACCAACTGTCGTTCCCTTTCGGGGACGGCCTCGTTGAAGCGAAGGGAACGGTCGATGATTACGTGGGCAAGCAATCCTTCGCGGGAACGGTCAACGTCAAAGGCCTGGACCTTGCCAAGATTCTCGACCAGAGCAAGCAGCCGGTGAAAATCGAGGGCATCATCGACGGAGAATATGAGCTGGCCGGGGAAGGGTTCACCGAAGCGAAGTTGAAAAGCGCGTTAAGCGGCAAAGGGCTGCTGCAGGTCAAGAATGGTCTCCTCAAGAATATCAATCTTCTTCAGGAAATTCTCGACAAGCTTTCGATGTTCCCGGGGCTGCGCGATAAGATCCAGGCCACCATCCCCGAACGTTACAAGGAAACACTGGCGCAGCAAGACACGCTCCTCAAGAAAGTGCAGTTCGATTCCGTTCTGGAGGGTGGTGCGTTCGTCGTCAACCCCATCGATGTCGAAGCGGACGGATTTTCGCTGGCCGGCCAGGGCAGGATCGGGCTCGACAGCCAGGTCAACATCGCGACGTCCTTCCTCATCGCGCCGGACCTCACCGCCGGCATGGTGCAGGCCGTTCCCAACCTGGAATACCTGTTGAATTCGGAGCAGCAGATCCAGTTCCCGGTGAAGATCGCCGGCAAGCTTCCCAACGTGACCCCGGCCGTCGATGTGGAGTACATCCTGCGCACGGCCCTTCAGAACAAGGGCAAGGAAGAACTCAAGAAGGTCATCCAGAAGGCGATCGGCATTGAGGACAAGACTTCCGAGACCCCGTCGGGCCAGCCGGTCCCGCCGCCCTCCGGCGGCGCGCCTCCGCCGGACGAAGAGCCTTCTCCTGAAAAGATCATCGGGACCATCCTCGACAGCATTTTCAAGAAATGAACCCTCCCATCGCCATCCGGGCCGAACATCTGACCAAGACCTTCCGTTCCCAGACACGGGGTGGCGCTTCCATCCGGGCCCTGGACGATCTGAGCATTGACATCCACGAAGGCGAGATCCTCGGGATCCTGGGCCCCAACGGCGCGGGTAAGACCACCTTCCTTAATATCCTTTCCACGCTCCTGCTGCCGGAATCGGGTTCCGTGGAGATCCTCGGGATCCGCCTGGAGCCGAAGAATTTCTATACATTGCGGAAATTGATCAACCTGTCCTCCGGTTTTCCCAACTATCCGTGGTGCCTGACGGTGGAGGAGAACCTGCGGTTCTACGCCCGGCTTTATGGGCTCAGCGGCCAAGCGATGACCCGCAAGATCGAGCGGCTCATCGAGCTGTTCGATTTCGGCGAATACGCGCGCCTGCGGTTCGATGAACTGTCGAGCGGCACCAAGCAGCGCCTGTCGCTCGCCAAATGCCTGCTCAACGATCCCAAGATCATTTTTCTTGATGAGCCCACTGTCGGTCTCGACCCCGACATGGCCGAACGCACCCGGGAGATCATTCGCAATATCCTCAAAGAGACAAAGGCCACGGTGCTGTTCACCACGCACAACATGCCGGAAGCCGAAATGATGTGCAAGCGCATCGCGTTCATCAAAAAGGGACGGATCCTGCGGCTGGCGACACCGGGGGAGCTGAAGAGTTCGTCCGGGAAAAAAGACCTGGAGGAAGTGTTCATCGAATTGGCCCGTTCGGCGATGGTGGCCGAGACGGGGCCGAAAGAAGTGGCCAAGGCGCCTGCCCCGCCGACGGCGGGGCAGGCGCCCGACGATTTCCTCTCCGCTCTCGCCGAGGACCCCGGCGAGCGGGCCGTCAAATGGCTTAAGCGCTGTTGGGCGTTCACTTACCGCAATTTCCTTTTTTCCATCCGCAATGTCTTCGCGTTCGTCGAGCTTGTCTTCTGGCCGCTGGTCACGCTCATCTCCATCGGCCTTATGGGGGACTACCTGCGGCTGCAAGAGCGGGCGTTCTCCTTCATCATGACGGGGGCGATCGCGGGCGGGGTCCTGCAGGTGACCCAGCTCGATGTGGCCTATAGTCTGCTGTATGACGTTTGGTCCAAAAGCATGAAGCATACCTTGCTCACGCCGGTGGGGGCGTGCGAACACCTTTTTGGTTCTTGGCTCATCGGGATCTTGCGCGGGGTCGCCATCTTCGGGGTCCTGGGCGGCGCGGCGACGCTCCTTTTCGGTTTTCATTTTCCGGGAATTCCCGCAACGCTCACGTTCCTGCTGGGGCTGTTCGGTTTCGCGTTCCTTCTGGGGATTCTGGTGAGCCTCCTCATCCTCACCTTCGGGCAGAAAGCGGAGATCACCGCGTGGATGTTCGCGTATCTGTTCATGCTCGTGTGCGGAATTTATTATCCGGTCGAGATCCTGCCGGAAGGTTTCCGCATCATTGCCCAGGCCGTTCCCCTGACCTATGTTCTGGAGAATTTTCGGCAAGGGTTCGGCTTTGCGCCGGTCTTTTCGCATGGCCTCCTCAAAGGGTTCATCCTGTGGGCGGCTTATCTCTCCGCCGGATTGTGGGGGATGCGGGCGGCTTTTTATCGCGCCAGAAAAGAAGGGATCATTTTGAGATTGTCCGAGTAGTGAAGTGATTTGAAGGGTTCGCCAGTGACCCAGCTTCCCAGCGACCCAGGGATTGTTTTTGCTGGGTCCCTGGGGGACTGGGACGCTGGGTTGCCTTTCCATTTCCGTCAGGATTTTGGCTTGTGGGTGCGCCCCTAAACAATTAGAATAGGGGCGTTCGATCGCTCGTTGCCAACCGCAGTTGAAAATGGATAATTATCAAGGGATGCCGCGCCAATTCGATTTCGACCGGCCGCTGACCAGGCGGGAATTCTTTTCCCGGATGGCCAAGCTGACAAAAGGGACGATCGCGGCCGCGGCTTTGGGAGCGGGTTATTCCCGTTGGCTCGAACCTTCCTGGCTCACCGTCGAGCGGACGCATTTAAATTTACCCGACCTTCCCGCGGGCTTCGATGGCCTGACCATTGCCCAGATTAGTGACCTCCATTTTGGGCCGAACGTGGACCCCGCGTTGGTCGAGCTGGCCGCCGGGATGGTCATGCAACTGCGCCCCGAGATGATCGTGATCACCGGGGATTTCGTTTCCCGGCTTTCGCACGGCGAAAGCGGATTGATCCTTTCGACCCTCTCTCGACTGAAAGCGGAACACGGGGTCTTCGGCATCTTGGGGAACCACGACTGGTGGACGGACCCCCGGGTCGTCTCTGAATCGGCCGAAAAGGCCGGGATAAATGTTTTGCGCAACCGGAATGTTCTTCTCGAAAGAGGAGGAGAACAGCTTTTTCTGGCGGGGGTCGACGACGTCTGGGAGAAGAAGGCCGATCTGTCCCGGGCCCTCGAGGGAGTTCCGGAGAACGCCCGGGTCCTTGCCCTGGTGCATGAACCCGATTACGCGGATACGGTTGTACAGGACGGGCGCGTCATCCTGCAGCTCTCCGGGCATTCTCACGGCGGGCAGGTGCGTCTGCCGCTGATCGGAGCGCCCCTGTTGCCGTATCTCGGCCAGAAATACCCTTACGGGTTTTATCAAATCCAGAACTTGCAATTGTACACCAACCGCGGCATCGGGGTGCTCTTTCCCGGCGTGCGGTTCAATTGCCGGCCGGAGATCACGTTGCACACGTTGCATCGTCAGCCCGCCGGACGCCCGGCGATCTGAGTCAAGAGCGTTCGGGAAGTTTACAGCATAGGAGAATCCCGATGAGGAAGATCATTGTCTTTTTGTCCGCAGGGTTGTTGCTTTTGCTCCCCTTGTCCGCGGCGCCATCGGCCCGGGCCGCAGTGTCTCTTAACGCCGACCGCCTGGTCGTTGATTTTATCGAAACCCTGAAGAAAAAGGATTATGCGGCCGCCTACGACCTTTTCTCGGAGCGGTTCAAAAAAGAAATTTCCCTGCCCCAGCACGTCGGCCTGCTCGAGATCCTGCAGGAAGAACTGGGCGATATCGAGGACTATGAGTCGGTGGTCATGCCGTTCCTGACGAGCTCGGCCAAGGAAGGGGAGGTCCTCAGCGACCTTCCTCCCTCCGATATCAAGCGCTACACCTACGATCTCAAATACGAAAAAAGGACCGTGCACGCCATCATCTCCCTGGTCAAGGAATCCGACGGTTACCGGATCGGGTTCTTCGAGATCACCGGCACGGGATTCGAAACCGACCCGCAAGTACAGGAGAAAGTCCGCGCCCTGGGGCTTTAAATCGACCATATGGACCATTCCCGGAAGGAAAAACGCCAGTTCGAACGCTTTGAGACGGACAAGGAGGTCTTCTTTACCGTCAGCTATGAGATCCGCACGAAGGTCAACTTCCAGATCGTTGACCAGAAATCCGAGAAGATCCTGCCTCCCAAATACCCGGCCATCAGCCGCAACGTGAGCGCGCCCGGCGTGTGCTTCTCGAGCCTCAAGCAACTGGAGACCGGTGACCTGCTCATCCTCGAGGTTTATGCCCTGGAATCCCGGGAGCCCATTTTTATGGAAGGGGAAGTGAAATGGTCGAGGCCCGCCGCCGGAGATGAAGGCAGGTTCGAAACCGGCGTGCAGATCATGACCGTGGAGGGACGCCGCGTTGAGGAGACGTTCTATCATGATGAACGCCATCGGGTGGTCTGGAGCGCGGTGCTGGAATCCGTCCTGGGGAATTTCCGGGGAAATGATGGCCGGTGACCTATTGCCCATGGCCTAAGGCGCTTTGACCATGACTTTTCATGGCCTCTCCATAAGCCATGTGCTAATTGCGGAGGTCTTAATTTTCTCAAGGATTTGCAGGAAATTCATCGACGCTATGGTATAGTAGTGCAAACCTATGAACAGTACTTTCATGAAAATGCTGGTCAGGTCGATCGCCCGGTTCAGTCTCGCCGTTGCTCTGCTGGCGTGGGGGATGTCGGCCGCTTCCTGCGTGCCGATCCGCAACCTTTACCGGGCCATGTCCTTTTCTTTCGTATATCCGGAGGGATGGAAGAAGGTGCACCGCGAGATGTCGCCGCCCTTTGGCATGAAAGCCAAATCAAAGCCCTATTTCATCGCCTTCGATTGTCCGGAGGCCGATCCCGATTCGGGGGAGGCGGTGGCGAGCCTTTCGTTCTATGTGGTGAAACTGACCCAACAGATATGGCTGGAAGACGAATTCCCCAGCATCGCCGAAACCTTCACGATGAGCGGTTATGAAGTGCTCGACCGCGGGGAGATCATGATCGATGAGCAGATCTCCAAATGGCTGGTGTATCGGGATACGGAGCATAACCGGATCAATCTGGAATTCTATGTCATCAACGACAACAACATCCTCTTTCGGATCCAATACTCGGCGAAGCAGGACAAGTTCGCCCTTTACCGTCCGGCCTTTGAAACGGCCCGCAACACGATGAAACTGAGCAAGTGGTAGCCGGGTCCGGTGCCTTGGACGTTGTTGGGGACGCGATCGATCCTTTGAAGATCACCATCGTACATCATGAACATAAGGTCACCGTTGAGGACCAGGCGGTCAACGATATCACGGACGCGCTTGATCTCATCGAGCTGGCCCTGGTGCAGATCGGCTACCAGCCCCAGCGCATTAAGGCCGCCTACCGTTTCAAGGCCGAACAGGATGATTGAACGTTTGATCTCTCCGGAACATTCCTACGGGAAAGATTCATGAGCACGTCCCCCAAATTATCGGTGGTATTCTCGTTCCGCAACGAAGCGGAGGTGCTGGCGGAGCTGGTCCGGCGCATGCAGACCGTCCTGCGCCAGGAGATCGGCAAGGGGGGTCTTGCTTCGTATGAACTCATCTTCGTCAACGATGCCTCGAGCGACCAGTCGCTTTCGGTCCTGCTTGAGCACAAAAAGGCGGACAACGCCATCCGCATCCTCAACATGTCGCGGCCATTCGGGGTTTCGCCCTGCGTCATGGCGGGGCTGGAGCATTCCACCGGGGATGTGGTCGCGTACATGGACGCCGATCTGCAGGACCCCCCGGAGGTGATCCCCGACCTTTTGGACGCCTGGCGCAAGCAAGGCGTTGACGTGGTCCATACGGTGCGCCGCCGCCGCAAGGGCGAATCCTCCTTCAAGTTATGGCTGACCCGGCTGGGCTACGCGATCCTGCACCGGACCGCGTCCATCCGGCTGCCGGTGGAGGCGGGGGACTTCAAGCTCCTGTCGCGCCGCGCCGTCAATCATCTGGTGCGCCTGCGCGAACACCAGCCGTTCACGCGGGGGCTGGTCTGCTGGATCGGGTTTCCCTCGGCCATCGTCTATTACGACCGCGAGCCGCGCTTCGCCGGGACGACGAAATTCGCCATCTTCAGTCCCTCCGTCATCAACAACTTCCTCGAGAGCGCTTTGATCTCCTTCTCGGCGGCGCCTTTGAAGATCGCGGTGCTGATGGGGTTCCTTTCCATCTTTGTTGACCTCGCGCTGCTGGCGCACGTCCTCTCCGAGAAATTCCAAGGAAAGGCCATACCGGGTTGGACGGCGATCATGCTGGCGATTATTTTCATCGGCAGCATGCAGTTCTTTTGCATCGGCATCATCGGGCTGTACGTCAATTCGATCTTTTTGGAAAGCAAGGCCCGGCCCAACTACATCATCGAAAGCAGTCACGGGTTCGTGACGCAGCAAGAGCAGGGGGTTTAACACATGGCGACCGTTCCACGCGGATTTTTTCGCAACCAATACACGCTGGTCCATTTGAAGATCCTGTTGCGGGCGGTCCTCAGCGGGAAGATCACGGTCCGCAAAATGTGGAACTGGATGCGTTGCAACCTGGCGTACTTGCTTCAGAGAGAGACCTCCGGGGCGGCCCCCTACATGGTCAGCATCGAACTGTGGAACGAATGCAACGCGGATTGTGTTTTCTGCCGGGACGCCAAGGGTGTCATCTACGATGTCAATCCCGGCGGGGTCGGTACTATCGAAAAGGGCCGGATGCCGATGGAGATGGCCAAGGACATCATTCTGCAGCTGAAGGATTATCTTTTGGTCGCGGTCCTGTACACCAACGGCGAACCCCTCATGTACAAGGACCTCGCCGAGGTCATTCGCTTCGCCACCGACCACCGGGTCCCCACGATCATCGCCTCCAACGGCATTCTGCTCGATGAGAAGCGTTCCCAGGCGATCCTTGCCGCCGGGCTTGATCTCATCAAGATCCAATTGAGCGGTTTCTATCAGGAGACCTACAGCGTGCAGATCCGCAAGGGCAACGTGGAGCAGTTAAAGCAGAACATCCGCGATTTCATCCGCCTGCGCAACGAAGGGCGTTACGGCACCATCGTGCTCATCGATTACATCTATTACAATTACAACAAGCATGAATTCCCTTTGGTGAAGAAGTTCTGCGAGGAGCTTGGGCTCATGCTCAGCATCCGCCCCGGCAATCCCAAGCATGGCCTCGAGGACAAGGAGCCGCCCTTGAGCACCGAAAAGCTGCCGCTGGAGATTTCCTGCGACTGGCTCTGGAAGGGGATGCAGGTCAACTATAACGGCGATGTCCTGCAGTGCTGCGAGGCCGTCGTCTGGAGCAAGCCGCCGGTTTACGAGAAGTTCCAGACGCAGAAATCCCGACTGATCGAGGTCTGGAACGGCCCGGCCGCGACGTCGACGCGCAATCTCATGACCACCAAAGGCCGGGGTTCGATGCCGATGTGCGCCGGCTGCCTGCGCAAGGGGATTTCTTTCAAGTGGTGAAAAATGCTTTCCCTTATGGAGCGTAGCGACATAAGGGTTAGCATTTTTCATCCCCGAAGGGGACAATGAGGCCCAAAAGACTTATCCCGAAGGGATAGGATCATCCCTGAAGAGGATAAATAGGATTGCTTGGCAAGTGACAACATCCCTATTTTTACTAAAATCTGACCGTTAAAAACCATAGCGGAGGGCGCCGTGGGACCACAAGACAAAAGAAAATTCGATCGCGTGCCCATTGGTACGGATGTCTTCTTCCAGTTGTCGTTCGAGGTCAAGACCCAGGTCAACTTTCAGATCGTAGACCGGGACCTCAACCGGCCGCTTTCCCGCAAATATCTCGCCCTCAGCAAGAACGTCAGCATCGAAGGATTATGTTTCAGTTCCCTCAAGAAGCTGGAAGAAGGGGAGCTGCTCGTCATCGAGATCGTTTCTCCAGCCAGCAAGCAGCCCGTGCGGATGAAAGGCCTGGTCCGTTGGTCCCGCAAGCTCACCCCTCCGGAATTCGATGACAACAAGTTCGACACGGGCGTTAAGATCATCGAGATCAGCGGTCGTCCGCTCGATGCGACCTACACCCGCGACGCGGAAAAAAAGGTGGTCTGGAGCGGGGTTCTCGAGGCCGTTATGGGGAACTTCCACGCTTAGGCCGGAAATCGTTAGAAAAATTTAGAAATCCTGACTTCTTGGTTGTCAACGAGTCAGGGATCACTCATCGGCAAAATAAATCATGCCCAAAAA
>JAHFFX010000195.1 GCA_023247755.1 Candidatus Omnitrophota bacterium
AGCCGCTGGGGCTCGATTCCGTGGGGCGCTTGAAGCTGATCGGTTGGTTCTGTCAGTACACGGCGGCCAATCTGGAAATGAACCCCCGCGTTTCCGTCGTGGTATGGGACCCCCTGAAAGATACCGGTTATCAACTTATCGGGGCAATGGAAGAGATGAAGGAAGTGGCGATGCTGGACGGTTACGCGGCCCGCATCGAAAAAGCTCATCCCCTGCCCCAGGTGGAAAGGGTGATCCATCTGCGGATGGATAAAATTCTGGGATTCGAAAAAAGACCGCATATCGATGTGGAGGTTTGAGAGGTTTCCCCGTCCTTAAGGAGGGCACCGTGAAAACATCTTATCTGAGCCATGTCGACCCGGGTGCGATTGAAATTCCTTTGGCCGATACGAAGATCGAAGGATTCCTCAGAATTCCTTCGGCGGCCTACGGCGTGGTCATTTTTGCGCACGGCAGCGGCAGCAGCCGCTTTAGTTACCGGAATCGTTTTGTCGCCGATGATTTGTTCCAAGCGAATATGGGAACGCTGTTGTTCGATCTGCTGACCGAAGACGAGGAAGAACAGGACCGCCTGACCGGCGCGGTGCGTTTCAATATCGCTTTTCTGGCGCGGCGGTTGGGCGAGGTTACCGATTGGTTGATGGACAAATTGAATTCGGAGAAGATCCATATTCCTATTGGGTATTTCGGAGCAAGCACGGGCGCTGCCGCCGCCATCGAGGCGGCGGTCCGGCGAGAAGATGCCGTCAAAGCGATCGTTTCGCGGGGAGGCCGGCCGGATTTGGCCGCCCTGGCCCTGCCGCGGCTCAATACCCCGACCTTATTGATCGTCGGCGGCTGCGACAAGGACGTCCTGAGATTGAACCGGCAGGCCTCCCGTTTGATTCCGGCGCCTGTGAAGATCCATATCGTGCCGGGCGCAACCCATCTTTTTGAAGAGCCCGGGGCGCTTGAAGAAGTGGCGAGAACCGCCGCCGGCTGGTTTAAACAATATCTTAAGAGTTGATTAACCCCGCTCCGGGTTTAAAGAAAGGAGAGTCTTATGGTCATCGAAAAATTAAAGAGATTCTTGGACGAAAAAAAGGTCGAGTATTCGATCATCCAACACTCCACGGCTTACACTGCTTCGGAGGTCGCCGAGGTGACGCATATCTCCGGAAAAGAGATCGCCAAGACCGTCATTGTCAATCTCGATGGAAAGAAGGTCATGGTGGCGCTTCCGGCGTCCTACCAGATCGATTTTGATCTGTTGAGGGAAGCGGCGGTGGCGAGATCGGCGGAATTGGCGACGGAAGAGGAGTTCCGGAACATGTTCCCCGGTTGCCAGGTGGGGGCCATGCCGCCCTTCGGCAATCTCTATGGCCTGGACGTGATCATCGATGCCACGCTCACCGAAGATAAGGAGATCGTTTTTAACGCCGGAACCCATCAGGAGCTGATCAGAATGAGATTCTACGATTTTCAACGATTGGTGCGTCCCCGGATCCTGTGTCTCACCAAGGCGTCGGCGATATTCTAAGAAAGTGGTCCATATGCCGTATACGTCCATCGAGAATCTGCCACTCAGCATTCGAAATCATCTCCCGGTCCACGCCCAGGAGATCTATATGAACGCTTTTAACAACGCGTTGGAACTGTACGATGAGGAAGAAGTGGCCTTTCGCGTGGCGTGGGCCGCGGTCAATAAACAGTATGAAAAAAGTCCCGACGGGCGCTGGCGGGAAAAAAGTTTGCTTTGATTGTCGCGGGAGAAAGGATGGAGGACCTTCGATGAACCTGGCTTGGGTCTCACTGCTCGCATTGTTGATGATCATCCTGGCCAGCCATTGGGAGCGCGTGAACGTGGGCGTTCTCGCGATCGCCGCGGCCTGGATGATCGGCTCTTACGGAGCGGAAATGACCGCGGCGGAGATCTTCCAGGCGTTCCCCATTTCGTTGTTCATGGTGCTCTTCGGCGTCACGTTCTTCTTCGGCTTGGCCCAGGCTAACGGGACTTTGGACCGGGCCGTGCACTCCCTCTTTCATTGCGTTCGGGGCAGAAGGTCGGTCCTGCCGCTCATATTTTTCGCTCTGTCGCTGGTGCTGGCGGCGATCGGTCCGGGGAACATCGGGGCGGTCGCTCTTCTTGCTCCTCTGGCCATGGCGGCCGCCGGCAAGACGGGGATCAGCGCCTTCTTCATGACGGTCATGCTGGTCACCGGGGCCAATGCCGGCACCTTTTCTCCGTTCTCCCCGACGGGTATCATCGCCGATGGGTTGACCGCCCGCTTGGGGATGGCGATGGACCCCTGGACCCAGGTCTTCTTGCCCAGTCTCTTGGTCCAAAGTTTCATCGCTTTCGGTTGTTACGTAGTTTTGATCGAGCTTAGACGACGCAGGGCGTTCGCTGATCCTGAATTCACGGGAATGGAGACGGCCGTAGAACCTTTTAACCGGCACCAAGCGGCAACGGTCCTGATGATCGGGGTTTTTATTTTGGGGGTCACGGCCATGAAGATGGATATCGGGTTCTTTGCGATCGGCCTTGCCGCGCTCTTGATGTTGATCGGGGCCTCCCGCGGGCCGGACGCTCTCAAAAGCGTGCCTTGGAACGTGATCATGATGGTCTGCGGGGTCAGCATGTTGATCAACATCATGGGAAAGACGGGAGGGCTGGACCTGTTCACGACTTTTCTGGCCAAGATATCCAATCCCCGGGACGTGACCGGTGTCATCGCTTTGATCTCCGGGATCATTTCGGTCTATTCGAGTTCTTCGGGAGTGGTGATGCCGGCCTTCATTCCCATCGTCCCGGGTTTGATCGAGAAAATGGGGGGCGGCGACCCCGTGGCCCTTGTGGCCGCGATCAACGTGGGGAGCCATGTGGTGGATGTCAGCCCTCTCTCAACGCTGGGAGCGCTGTGTCTCGCCAGCGCCGCGAAGCACGAGGACAAGGCCGGTTTGTTCAGGCGGCAGTTCTTTTTCGGCCTATCCATGTCCCTTGCGGGAGCGGTGATCTGTTATGTGTTCTTCGGAGCGCTGGGACGATGGTTCGTGATCGGTTGATGGGAGAAGGTGCCCCAAGAAAGGACGCGCCATGAAAAAGCCAGACCGGAAGAATTTTCATAAAGAACGGATCTTTTCCTTGCCGCAGAACAAAACGGACTTCGACTTTATCAAGGAACACCGGGAAAGGCAAATGATCCAGGAGAAGGCCTATGAGATCTTTGAACGCAGAGGCCGGGTCCATGGACACGACTGGGAAGACTGGTTCGCGGCGGAGCGGGAGGTCAGCGCCGCGCACCGCTGATCTAGGACGAAAGGAGGGATCCTCATGTGGTTAAAATGGTTGCCCTGGCGATGGGTCGTTCGTCAAGCGGCTCGAGAGCAAGGAGTGATCGATCCTTTTGCCCTGCTTTCCCGTTTTCAGAACTTTGCCCAGCCTTCCGACGTGATCGTTCCGGCGGAGCTGCTGCGTTCCGGGATCACGCTGCACGCCAGAGGGCTCATGAACAGCCAGGCCATCCAGCATAATCTCGACTGGATCTGGCCGTATTGGGTGGAGCGCCAGTTCAATCCTCACGATGCGGCGTTCATTCCCCGGGCCTTTTCCATCACGCACATCAACCTGACGCACCGCAACTGGACGGCGGTCGGGATTCCCGATTGCGGGAAATACCCGATCGTCGATCCCCGGGGGTTGGTGACCCCCTTGTTCGACGGCTGGTCGATCGACGCCTGGGTCCTGGCCCAGGACGGGAGGGTCCTGGTCCCTTCGCGTTTGGCGAGCGTGTCCCAAACGCTGTCGACGGACCGCAATCTCAGCGTCCACACCGAATCCCATAAGGACGGTTTATTTCTCAATTCTCGTGTGGAGGTCATCGGGAACAAGGATTGCCCGCAATGCTGGATGAACGTGTCGGGACTGGCCGATGCCGCCGGCTGGCTCGCGGTCTCCGTCCGGCCCTATAATCCGGAAGGGGTGAGCTTTATCCATGATATCGCGTTGTTGAGCGAGCGCCGCGGATGGTTGATCAATAAGAAATTCCATGTCTATTTCGACAAACCCCCGGACCGCTATGGATTTTCCTACTACCGTCACGGCGATGTTTACCGTTCTCTTCCGCTCGGCGAGGAAAAGGGCGAAGTGTATTGCAACGTCGGCATGGCCACCGCCGCCGCTTTGTTCAAGTTGGAAGCGAACGTGCCGCGCACGGTGATGCTGCAG
>JAHFFX010000196.1 GCA_023247755.1 Candidatus Omnitrophota bacterium
TGATCAGATACCTTTGCGGCAACCGATCAAAACAACTCAGCAAGAGTTTATTAATGCCTTGGGAGGTTCAGGAGTCCTGTTTTTGGGTATCACCTTGCTGGTCGCGGCGGCGATGGCGGCGGGGACGCAGTGGTCCAGGCAAAATATCGGATTGGAACTTGGCGGGGACCTGCCGATGTGGTTCAGGCAATTGCAGCAGGACTTGGAAGCGGCCCGGCAAAGTGAGTCGGGAGGGCAAACCGAAGAGTCCCGGGAGAAATTCCTTCGTCAAAGACCCTTGATCGTGATCCGCTTGCCCGGCGGAGGCTCCGACATCAATAGCGGTATGTTCATGCTGTTGTATTTGGAATCCCTGTTCCCGCAGATCAGACAGTGGGTCAATTTCCTGGTGGTCAGCTCTGCTGAAAAACGCGTGGGAACCGCTCAGAATCCATCCCTGCGGGACGGCCGGTATGATCCCACCACCGGCGAACCGCGCCCGATTGAAGATTATGAGCAGGTGACCCCGCTTGCGATCGATGGAAAGATCAGCCGCTCTTTGTTCCGCGCCCAAAGCGGAACACGGGTCAAAGGGGCCGAGCGTGTCCTGGATGAGGCCAACTTCGTTAAGATCATTGAAGAGCAATATCACGGTGAGATATGGTTGTCGACGTTTGTCGGAACCATGCGGGAGATGGCCCAAGAAGAGTATGAAGCGATTCGCCATTATTATCCTCAAGCGGCGGTCTATCGTATCCAATTGGATCCGGGGATGGATGGGGTGGCGACCACCGGAAGCAGTCGGGTTCTTTTGGAAGGCGAGTATGTTCCGCAGAGTGTTTCGCCGCGATTGTCCCCGTTAGGAGAAACCGAAGGATTCATCTCGGGGTTGTGGATGGCCTCCCTGGCCGACCAACGGCAGGATCGTCGATGGCGTCGCGAAATCGTCGTTTTGTTGGGACCGTCGGGGGACTATGAAACATTCCCGCCTTTCATGAGAGAGCTTCTGGCGCAGATGTTCGAGCGGGGGGTCATCTCCGGTCTCATTCGGGCTTTTGATCCACAGGTCATTCGTCGGGTGATGGAGATCACGCAGGTGGAAGATAAACAACGGGCCTTGGCCCCCGGACATGCCAACCGGAAAGTCCTGATGGCCCTGCGGGAGCACTACGATCGCCCGGGGTACCGATTCTTGTTCTTCCTGGATCGGTTCATCCAGCGGTTAGGCTGGACCGGGATTTACCGATGGATTCCGATCCGTTCCTATCATCCGGAATTGCAAGCCGGAAAGATGGTCCCCAGAAAAGATGTTCCGGCCGTTGTCGATGCGATTTTTGAACCGGAAGGAAAGAGTTTCTATCACGGGTTCATCGTCATGCTGGATGATCTGTATGCCCGCTGGTTGGCGCCGGTGGGAGGATTCTTGCCTCTGGAGCGGATGAGCCGTTGGGATTACCGCAGGATCAGACGCTGGCACCAGAATAACACCGGCTCCACCAGTGAGAATGTCTTGCCCTCAATGCTGGAATACACCTTTACCAGGGAATTATCCGCGGCGCCTGCGCAGATGACCCCTCAAAAGATGTATGCCCAAAGTCCGGATCTATACGACCGGGATCGGATTTTCATGACGACTTTCTTGGAGAACACCATCGATTTCTTCCTGCGCTTGCGGCCGCAGCATCTCACCCTCGGCTTATTGGATTTTAAGGTGGAAGAGAAGAGCCAGGCCCAGGCGATCGTGAATTTTGTCTATGATCGGATCTATTACCTGCTGGTGAGAATGATCAGGGAGAACCGGTGGGAGGATGAAAGACTGAGAGCGGTGGCGCTCAAGGTCTTGCGGATTCAAGGTGGCGGATCGGGAGTGGCTTATTTACTTCAGGCCGCTCGCCTGGCGCTCGGATCGGAAGCGGCCAGTTTCAGCCTGACGCAAATTCAGGAGATTGCACAACAACAGGTCGAGCAGATCACGCGCAGTATTCGTAAAATCGAGGTGATGGCTTTTGTCAAGGAGCAGCAGGCCAGAAAAAATCCATGGTTGATCCATCGCTTGCAGAAGGCGTTGGTGAATTTGGGCATCTTCCATATCATGGCCGGTGACAATGCGGCAAGTATAGAGACGCTTAAGCTTTTATTGCAAACGGAACCCGCGCTATGGCAGAGCCATGGGGGAGAATCTTCCGAAGAGGCCATGCAGTGGACGCAGAAATACTCCTTGGAGATTCAACGGCTTTTGCGATGGTCTCGGCCTCCTTCCCTGCTTAAGTCGGTGGGAGACTTTATGCAAGAGCAAGGCGTGGAGCATGATCTCAATGCGAACTATCTTTATCGGATTTTCAGCCAGGCCGCGGAGTATCCGGTCAATTCGGGGCAGGCCAAGGTTGAAAACAATGAAAATGGCGGTCAAGGCCTGCTCCTTTCCGTGGCGGGAGTGGATGGGCTCGGTCTTTTGTTCTCATTGGCGATCGGGACAGGGATGGCGATGGCGGCGATGGATGAAGTTTCGCCGGAGTCATACCTGATCCACGACCTAATTCCGCGAAATATCCCGGCCGTTGTCAATCCGGCCCACCCGGAAGAAATCTTCCTGCACGCCCAGACTTTCGCCAATGCCAGGAAGTTAGTGGGCATTAACCAGGTCGGGTTCATCACCGAAGGAGCGGTTAGTACGGCGCAAATGGGGCTCTGTTTCGGGTGCGCGGTCATCGATCAGCAAAGGCGCTGGGCCGCTTTACTGCACATCAGCCCGTTGATCAAAGAAATAGCTTCACCGGTTTATCAGTCCCATCTTCAGGAAGGCTTTGAGCGCTTTGTTCGCCAGGTCGGGCTGCCACTTTCCTGGCAGGGTTCTACGGCCGTTCTGTTGGTGCCCAAATTCGATATCGACAACCTGACCTCCTCGCAAGAATCCATGCTGCTGGGTGCTGCCCGCCTGATAGCGCTGCGGAGAATGAGCGCTCTGAGCCAAGCTTCACCGGAGATGCTGGAGCAAACGAGGAGCAATGCTGAGGCCATATACGATGGCTTATTTACCGAAGAATTGGAGAACCTCGTGCGGATCTTTGTGAATGGGGCAACTGCCCAGGCCCAGCAGCCGATGATAACGACATTGAGCAGGATCTTGAAAACGCAGGGAGTTTCCCGGATCGCTGAACTCGCAGGCCCCGCCTGGTGGGTACATCGGGTACGGTTGAGCCTTGAGGAGCAGACGCTCAAGTCCATCATTTCCGAAGCGCCGGAAACGGTCATCCATGAATCGAGTTTTGAAGATCTGATCAAACAAGGCGCGCCGCTGTCCTTGTCGGTTTTCGAATTGAGTTCCTTGTGGCTCATGGTTGTCCTGGCGATGGCGGCCTCTCGGGACGATGAGCTGACAAAACTTGATGAGATCTTTGCCTCGGGCCTGAACCGATTCCCCGAGCGCCATACGGTCAGAACGGAGCGAGGGACGCAGGAGGTCATTCTGATCAATGAGATCGTCTTTGGGGCGAAGCGCCCGCAAACCCTGTATTTGCGGCTGGGGGATGATGTGGTCGTGTCCGACCAGTTGTCAATTCCGGCGGCGGTCCGTGAAGCGGGCCTCTTGCCCAGACTTACCGTGGCGTTAAATCCGTTTAGATATCTCGGGTTCATGATCCCGGCACTGGCCCTGATGCAGGAAGAGAACCTGCAGGAGATCACCGAAGACTTGGGATTGGGCGGCGGTGTGCTATCGTTGCTCGCTCTAAAGCATAAGGCCCCGCGGATCATCGCCTGGGAACTGCCCAGGCAGTACGAGGTCAATGCACAAAGACTGGAGGCAATCTTTGAACGCGCCAATCATAAAGTGCAAGCGCTTAAAGGGAAGAAATGGGATTCTTATGCCGCGGACGGTTCTGAACAGTTGATCGTGATCGCCGGGCGGATGGGTGGTTGGTTCAAGACCCCTGCGGCGATCCGCCGCCGGGTGGCCGGAGGGGATCCCAGGATCCGGTTGGCGAATCTGGGGCCGACGTATCGGACGATCCATAGAGACATGATCCGGGATACGCTGGCCAGCGAAACGATCCAGACAGTAATTCTGGCCGGCTATGACAGAGACTTCCAGCATAAAAAGGCGAATCATGAGCCGGTTGTGAAGATATTCCGAGAGAACGGCTGGGATGTTCGGGTCGCAGAATATGCAGAGTATGAGAACGGCGCGCATTACTTTGCGTTGGCGGCCCATCGTCCGGCATTGGA
>JAHFFX010000068.1 GCA_023247755.1 Candidatus Omnitrophota bacterium
CGGGCGGCGTTGCCGTTGAGATCATCGATGACCGCGCAAGGGTCGAAACCGTCCCGCGCGTAACGGCTGGACGCATTGTGGACGTTAATGTGCCGCAGGAGAACCGTCCGCCCGGAGCGCTGCAGCACCACCCAGAGCGGATATTCCCAGGTCTGGTCCTTGAACGATAATCCGATCTGGGCGCAGCCGGCGGCCTCCGCGGCCTTCGCGGCCCCCAGATAGGACGGATAGAGCACATAGCGGCTCAAGAAATACTGCTCGAGCGGCGGGACGATAAAGATATTCTCCCTGCCCAGGAGGCTCCGGTTCTGATTATAGAGAAGCGGCCCCAACGAACCCGCGAACAGCGCGAGACCAACGGCCGTCGGCACGAGCCCGGGCAGAGAGCGCAGCACAACGGCGCTCGCCAACGGCGCGCAGAGGACATAGATGGGCAGATGATAGCGGCTGACGTGGACGGTCCAGGCAACGGAGAGGTTGAAAAGAACGATCCCCCCCAGCAAGGTCAGAAAATAATCGCGCAGGGCGGTATCCCGACGCAGACGCGCGGAAAAAAGGCAACCGGCGGCGGTGGCCGCGAGAAGAAGGAAATGCAGGAAATTCCCGGCAAAATCCTCGTTCAAAGGAAAACACGGCACATGGAATTGGGTTCCCGGAAAAGCAAGGAAATCATCGGGCCCGATGCCCCGCGCCTGATACAGGGCGACCGCGACCTTGTCCCAGAACCGGAGCGAACCCGCAAAAGGCAACACCAGATCGGTCGCCATGTTGAGAATGACGTTGGTAACGAACACGGCCGGGTCGGAAGTTTTGCTTCGATAGGCCGAAAGGTCGGGCAACGGCGAAAGCGCATTCCGGGACAGATCCATGTTCCGCAGATAATAGCCCAGGTTAAGGACCGCCGCGATCCCCAGCACCAGCAGAAGGCATCGAAAAGCGTCCGCCGGCTTTTTCCTAAGCGTCCCGGCGCAGAACCAGACCAAAAAAGGAAAGGCATAAACGTAGCCCGTTGCCTTCGTCAATAAACACAATCCCAGGGCCGCGCCCGCCGGCAACGCCGATGAGCTGAACCCAAGGCGGCCCACTCCTCCGGCAAGATTTCGCTCGAACGACCGGGCACAGCGCAAAAGAAAATAGACAAAACACACGAGCCAGAACGTCACCACATAATCGACCTGCGTAGTCGAACCTTCCAGGATCCCGATGGGGATGGTGGCCGCGATGAACGCGGAAAGGAGCTGCCCTTTGCGGTCGAGCCCCAGAACGGCGGCGATCGCGGAGACCCCGATGAGACTGCCGACCATGCTGAACCATTGGACCAGGTTCGCGAAGCGGTCCATCCCGCTCAGGACCTGGAACTGAAGCACCGCGAACTCCGCCCATGGGTTAATGATCAGCTGCGAGAGGGTGTTCGTTGGATAATTCGCCACGCTCCGGTTCTGGATCCAGTGCATCACCCGGGGCAGATGATAGAACATGGAGTCGCAATTGTTGGGAACGGAGACAAAGGCCGTGAGCCCCACCAGGAAAACGATCGCGCCACAGCCCAGCAGCAGGGCGAGCTCCCCCGCGCTCAACTTCGCGATGCCCGGGATCGCCCCCGCGGGCCGGCGCCGCAAGGAAATGACCGCGCCCGCCAGTCCGGTGAGCAGGACGAACGTCCAGAACGCGGCGACGCAGTGAGCGGTCAGAAGATTGAAAAGACTGAGGGTTTCGGTGACCAGGACGACCAATACGCCCCAGATGACCGATGACCGCAGGAAGGGTTCGCGCCAGTCGCCACCGGGTCCGGCGCGGAAGGTGGCGCACGTTACCGAATAAAGGATGAGCAGGAAACCCAGAATGGGTGCGAACGCGAACATGCCAGGAAGGAGATCATTCTCCAAGTTTATACTCGCGGATATAGGCCTTGAGGATCTTCTGCTCGGTCACCGGTCGGTCGGCAGCGGCGGTCGGGGTGTTCTCGATCTTGCGCACGACGTCCAAGCCGGAATACACTTCGCCGAAGATGGTGTACTTGCCGTTGAGCTCCGGTTTTGCCGCGGTCGAGATGAAGAACTGGGAACCGTTGGTGTTGGCCCCGTGATTGGCCATGGCGAGAAGCCCGGGGCGGTCGAAGACGACGTTCGGTTTGAGCTCATCGGCAAAGGACCCTCCCCAGATGCTGGCGCCGCCCGAGCCGCTCCCTGTCGGGTCCCCGCCCTGGATCATGAACCCCTTGATGACCCGATGGAAGAGAACGCCGTCGTAATAACCTTTCTTGATGAGCTCATAAAAGTTCTCGCAGGCCTTGGGCGCCACGTCCGGCATGAACTCGAACTCGATCGTGCCCTGGCTGGTCTCGAAGACCGCGAGGGTGGTGTCGGTGATCTTCTTGGGCTTGGAAACGCATCCCGACAAGAGGGCCATTGACAAGACGGCCTGGACCGCGATCGCCAATGCTAACACATTCGTTATTTTCATTTCTCTCCTCGTTGGTTAGGTCGCCTATAAGATGATCATGGCATCGCCGTAACTGTAAAACCGGTATTTTTCCCGGATCGCCTCCGCGTAAGCGCGCTGCATCAGTTCCGCCCCGCCGAAAGCGTACACGAGCATGAGGAGCGTCGAGAACGGCAGGTGGAAATTGGTGATGAGCGCGTCCGTCATCCGGAATTCGTATCCCGGATAAATGAAGATGTTCGTTTCGCCCGAGGGCGCTCCTCCCTGCGCCAGCGTTTCGAGGACCCGGCAGCTGGTGGTGCCGACGGCGACCACCGGGCGGGGCCGCCCGCTTTGCTTCGCAAAGCGAAGCGGGCGGCCCCGCCCGTCCAGGCCCAGCGCTTTTAAAGTCGCCAGAGGAACGGAATACTCCTCAAAATGCATCTCGTGTTTCGTTATGTCCGCCTCCTGCACCAGCCTAAAGGTCGCATAGTTGACGTGCAGCGTCACCTTCGCCAGGCCGTGCCCGGCCTTTTTCAAACTTTGCAGCAGCGGCTCGGTGAAATGCAGCCCCGCGGTGGGCGCGGCGACCGAGCCCGGGGCCTTCGCGTACACGGTCTGATATGATTTGCGGTCCAGCGGCTCATCGGCGCGCTTGATGTACGGCGGAAGCGGCATGTGCCCGATGCGCTCGAGATAGCGCCCCAGATTTTTCTTGTTGAACCGCACGATCCTTTTGTGGGGATCGACCAGCCGCGCCCAAACCCCGGCGCCGTTGAAATGGATCTGCTCATCGAGCTTAAGCCGTCCCAGGGGTTTGATCAAGGCTTCGAAACTGACCCCGTCGGAAAGCTTGCGCAGCAGGAACACTTCCACCTTTCCGCCGGTGGCGCGTTTGCCCAGAAGGCGCGCGGGGATCACCTTGCTGTCGTTGACCACCAGCCGGCTCTTCGGCGGAAGATACTTTCCGACGTTGGCGAACCGGTCATGCCGGATGGAACCGTCCCGGCGGTCGATGACCATAAGCCGCGCCGCGTCGCGCTGCGATGTCGGATATTGCGCGATGAGTTCCTGCGGCAGGTGGTAGTTGAAGTCGGATAGTTGTGGCATATTCGAGTATTTCTTAGGGTCACAAGTCACCAGACACCAGTCACCGCAACTCTCTTCTTTTACGGTGACTGGTGACGTGTGACTGGTGACCCCGGCATTTTACTCCTACTCAGCATCGCGCAGATCCACCACGTCCGCCCCCGGATAATAGTACTGCAGGATATGCTCGAACGTCTTGTGCTGCCGGGCGAGCTCGTACGCCCCCCACTGGCAGAGCCCCACCCCGTGGCCCCAGCCTTTGCCGACCAGATCGAAATAATACCCCTGCATCTGCACTTCGTAATTATTGCTGCGGACCTCATTGGGCCCGATGATATTGCGAAAGTCCTTGCCGGAGATGTGCGCGACCTTCCCGTCGCGGGTCGTGATCGCAAGCTTGCGGATGCGGCCGCTCACATTGCGCTCGACGACCTCGATGTCCTTGATGAGCCCCAGATGATAGCCGCTGGCGTTGAGCTTGTCCTGAACATCCTTGGAACGGAAATTCTTTTTCCAGGAGTAATGCGGCGATTTCTGGCAGTAGATGCAAGGGACCCCTTTTAAGGGAAGCATATCGTGCTCCCACAGTTCGCTCGCGTCCTCCGTATGCCCGCCGCAGGTCGCGTGGAAATACGCGGGAAGGATCTGGCTGCCGTAGACCAGGACCAGCCCCTTCGTGCGGTTGACGGCCATCGTGGTGCGGTACTTCTCCGAGGTCTTGCCGCCGTAGACCTGCGAATAGATGTCGCTCGTCATGTCATAGTCGGCGCGCTTGGAAGATTCCATCCGGAACACGGCGTAGGTCCGGGTCGCCACCGCCTGCGCCTTGATGGCCTCCAGGGGCCAGCGGTGCGAGATCTCGTGATACAAGACCCCTTTGACGTAATCCTCGAGCTCGATCTCATTGACGGCGGTGAGGAGCCCCTTGTTCCCCCCGATAAGCTGCATGTTCCCGCGGAACCGGCGCTTATTGATGGTGATCGCGGCGTCCTTCTGCGGAAGGATGCGGATCTTGCGCCCGGGGAGCATCTCATTTCCCAGGAAGATCGCCTTCCCGTCGGTGGTGACGGTCGTTTCCGGCAGGTTCTGGTCCGCAAAGAGGAGGTCGCCGCGCTTGGCGTCCCGCACCTCAAAGCGTCCGCGCACCGAAAGCACGAGCCGGGGGGCATCCACGACCACCCCCACCCGGACGGAGCGCGGCTGCTCTTCAACGGCGGCGCGGGCCGCGGCCGCCAACGCGGCGATCCCGGAGGGGACCGCCAACGACAAAATAAGGAGCGCGAGGATTTTCTTCATTCCCGGATCATGATCAGCAAGAGCACGACAAGGACGAAAACAGCCAACAGGATGCTCACCATAAGCCCCCCCAAACGATTCGCCTTATCGACGGTTGAAGAGATACATGAGAAGACTGATAATCGCGCTTACAAGAAGACTCGTGGCCAGCGGGAAATAAAAGGTGAAATTCTCTCTTTTGATGAGAATATCGCCGGGAAGCCTTCCCGCTGCGGGGATCTTCCCAACGAGCATCAGAACCAACCCGACCACGATGAGGAGCCCTCCCAGGGTAATGAAGGTCTTTCCGATGTCTCCCATAAGGGATCTCCTTCGCTGCAAACCCGGCCGATCGATCTTAAGATTTGTTCTTCAGGAGGACGTTCGAAAGATGGGTGAGCGACGTTTCGGTCAATTCCCGGCCGCGGGCCGTGCGTTTGAGAAACCCGATCTTAAGGAGGAACGGCTCGATCACATCAACGATGGTGTCCACCTCTTCGTTGAGGGTGGCGGCGAGCGTCTCCACCCCGACGGGACCGCCCTTGTAATGTTCCTTGAGGACCCGCATGAGGCGCCGATCGGCCTCATCCAGCCCCGCCGCATCGACCCCCAAAGAGAGCATCGCCTCCACGACCAGGGCCGGAGAGATACTTTCCAGCGAGGTCTTCTTCGCTGCCGGACCCGCCTGCGCGTAGTCGCGCACGCGCCGCAGGAGCCGGTTGGCGATCCGGGGCGTGCCGCGCGCGCGGCGCGCGATCTCCCAGGCGGCATCCTCTTCGATGGGGACGTTGAGCTTCTTGGCGGAGCTGAGAACGATCTCCTTGAGGTCGTTGACCTCATAAAAATCCAGATGATGAAAGATGCCGAAGCGATCGCGCAAGGGGGACGCGAGGAGTCCGCTGCGCGTCGTCGCCCCGATGAGCGTGAACGGTTTCAGATTGAACTTGATGGTCTTGGCGTACGGTCCCTTGTCCACCACGAAGTCGATCTGGAAATTCTCCATCGCGGGATAGAGGAACTCCTCCACGGTCTTGCTGAGCCGGTGGATCTCATCGATGAAGAACACGTCCCCCTTTTCCAGATTGGTGAGGATCCCGATGAGGTCCCCCGCGCGCGAGATGGCCGGGCCCGAGGTGATGGTTATCCGCGCGCCCATTTCGTGCGCGACGATGTTGGCGAGCGAGGTCTTGCCCAGCCCCGGCGGGCCGGAGAAAAGAATGTGCTCCAGCGGTTCCTCGCGTTTGCGCGCGGCCCGGATGGACACCGCGAGGTTGGCGACGAGGTCCGGCTGCCCGATGAAGTCGGAGAGCTTCGCGGGCCGCAGCGAGAGACTGACGACCTGGTCCTCCTCACTTTCCTGGTTGAGCAGCAGTCGGCGGGTTTCTTCAAGCATGGGTTCTTTACCTTTAACGTCCACTGTCAACTGTCCACGGTCAACCGCCAATTTCATTTTCTTGTCCATGGTCCGTGGACTATGGACGGCGGACCGACAAACGGACTACGCCGGAATCACATTATCTTTATTCCGCTGGACCTCGATGTCGCCGAAGAGCTGCTTTTGCAGCACCACGATCTCCCGAAGACGGATCAGCTCCAGGATCGCCATGAAGGTCACGATGATCTCCATCTTGCTCTTGCACTGCCCGAAAAGATCGGTCAGCAGAATGGTCGAGCTGTCGAGCAACAGGTGCAAAATCGTGTGGATCTTCTGCTCGACGGTATATTCCTCCTTGCTGACGGAATAAACGGTCTTCTCCGAGACCTTGCGCAGGGCCTTGGTGAAGGCCGTGATGAGGTCGAAAAGGCTCGCCTCGAAATACACTTCCCGGGCGTCCTCCTTGATCTCCTTGAGCTTCTCCTGGTCGATGACGCGCGTGAAGAGGTCCTGCCGCTGGGACTCCTTGCCCTTGAGCTCTTCGGCGATCTCCTTGAACTTCTTGTACTCGAGAAGCCGGCGGACCAGCTCGTCGCGGGGGTCCTCTTCCTCCTGGGGAACGTCCGATGGATCGGGCGGCAGCAGCATCTTGGACTTGATGTGCATCAGGGTCGCCGCCATCACCAGGAAATCCCCAACGATATCGAGGTTGAGCATCTTCATCATCTCGATGTATTCCATGTACTGCTCGGTGATCTCCGAGATGGGGATGTCGTAGATGTCGATCTGGTTCTTCTTGATCAAATACAGAAGCAGATCGAGCGGGCCTTCGAACATGTCGAGCTTGAGCTTATAGCTCATTGGTTTTGTCCTTTAGCAATAAACTCAGGGTGCCCCAGTAACCCAGGGTCCCAGGAACCCAGTCATTAACCATCGACTAGGACCCTGGGTCACTGGGTAGCTTGGGTAGCCCAGTGTTACTTAAATACCACTTCCCTCACCTGCCGCATCGTTTCCCGGGCGATGGCCTGCGCCTTTTTTGCGCCGTCATCCAGGATCTCCCGGATACGGTTCTTGTGGCGGCCCAGCTCCTCCCGCTTTTCGCGGATGGGGTTGAGGAATGCCAGCAAATGTTCGGAAAGGATCTTCTTGCAGTCGGTGCAGCCCTTCTGGGCGCCGGTGCACCATTCGTACACTTCCTGCTGCCGCTGTTTCGCAAAGACCTGATAATAGCTGTAGACGTTGCATATCTCGGGGTGGCCGGGATCGGCGAGCTTGATGCGCTTCGGGTCCGTGATCATGCTCGTGGTCTTTTTGCGCACGGTCGCTTCCGGGTCGGAAAGGTTGATGGCGTTCTGATAGCTTTTGCTCATCTTGCGGTTGTCGATGCCCAACAGTCTTGGTGTCTTGGTCAACAGCGCTTTGCAATCCGGGAACAATTCCTTCTTATAAAGGTGATTGAAGCGCCGGGCGATCTCCCGGGTGAGCTCCAGGTGCGGGAGTTGGTCCTCCCCGATCGGCACCGCCGTGGCCTTATACAGAAGTATGTCCGCGGCCTGCAGCACCGGATATCCCAGGAACGCGTACGTCTGCAGATCGCGGGTCGTGATCTCCCGCAACTGCTCCTTGTAGGTGGGGTTGCGCTCGAGCCACCCCAAAGGCGTCAGGCATGAAAGGATCATCGCCAGCTCCAGATGCTCCGGCACCTGCGACTGCACAAAGAGAATCGATTTCTCCGGGTCAATCCCGCAGGCGACCCAGTCGATCGCCATCTCGATGATGTTCTCGGAGATCTGCGAGCTGTCCTCATATTCGCCCATGAGGGCGTGCCAGTCAACGATGCCAAAGATGCAATGGTAATCCTTCTGCAGCGCCACCCAGTTCTCGAGGGCGCCGACCAGGTGGCCGAGGTGCAGGCGCCCCGTCGGGCGCATGGCGCTGAACACCGTCTTCATGAAAAGACCTCGAGGATAACTGTTACGAAGGACGACGGATGATGGACGACGGGCGATTTCGTTTTTTCGTCCCTCGTCATAGCGAACGCAGTGAGCGATCGTCCTTCGTCCCTCGTTGCTTTCACAATTTCCTCGCAATCTTCTCGACCTCATACACCTCGAGGATATCGCCGACCTCATAGGCGGTATAGTTATTAAGCGAAATGCCGCACTCCATCTCCTCACTGACCTCCTTGACGTCGTCCTTGAAACGTTTCAAGGAAGCGATCGTGCCCGAGAAGATCGTCTCGCCGTTCCGGACGAGATCGACGTTGGACTTGCGGATGACCTTGCCTTTCTGAACGTAACAGCCCGCCACGATCCCGGATTTGCTGAGCTTAAAGACATTGCGGATCTCGACGCGGGCTATGAATTTCTTGCGGGTCTTGGGTTCGAGCAGGCCTTCCAGGGCGTTGCGGACATCGTTGACCGCATCATAGATGATGCGGTAGGAGCGGACGTCCACCGGTGTTTTCTCCAATTCTTCCTTGGCCCGGACATCGATCTCGACATGGAAACCGAGGATGATGGCTTCCGAGGCCGAGGCCAGGATCACATCGGAGGCGTTGATGTCCCCGACGCCGATATGGATCATGTTCAACTGGACCTGATCGCTCGGGATCTTCTTCAAGGAGTCGATCAAGGCCTCGACCGAACCCTGAACGTCGCCTTTGATGATGACGTTCAGCTCCTTGATGGTCCCCTGCTGGATCTTGGAGTAAAGGTCTTCCAGGGTGATCTTGGAAGTTCTCTGCAGCTTCTGCTCCTGGATCTGTTCGCGGCGCTTATAAGCGATCTCCCGGGCGCGGCGCTCGTCCTCCACCACATAAAAAAGCTCTCCGGCGTCGGGAACGCTCGGCAGGCCAAGGATCTCAACGGGAGTGGAAGGCCCCGCGGCCTCGATGGGGCGCTCATAATCATCGAATAGGGCCTTGATCTTGCCGTAATAAGGACCGCAGACCAGGATATTCCCTTCCTTGAGGATCCCGTTCTGCACGATCAAGGTCGCCATGGCCCCTTTCCCCTGGCTCATGTGCGCCTCGACGACGATCCCGGACGCGCGTTTCTCGAAGTTCGCCTTGAGCTCCAGCAGTTCCGCCTCCAGCAGGATCATCTCGAGGAGCTGATCGACCCCTTCGCCGGTGGTCGCGGAGACGCCCATACAGATGGTCTTCCCGCCCCAGTCCTCCGGAGCGAGATCCCTGTCCTGAAGCTGCTTCTTGACGCGGTCGAGGTTCGCGTTCTTCTTGTCGATCTTGTTGATGGCCACGACGATCGGGACCTTGGCCGCGCGGGCGTGATCGATGGCCTCTTCCGTCTGGGGCATGATCCCCTCATCGGCGGCCACGACCAGCACGACGATGTCGGTGATGTGGGCGCCCCGCGCGCGCATGGCGGTGAACGCTTCATGGCCCGGGGTATCAAGGAACGTGATCCGGCCCTTGGCGATCTTGACCGAATAGGCGCCGATGTGCTGCGTGATCCCGCCGTGTTCCGAGTCCGCGACCTGGCTTTTGCGGATGCGGTCGAGCAGGGAGGTCTTCCCGTGATCGACGTGCCCCATGAAGGTGACGACGGGCGGCCTTGATCTGAGAAGCGTCGGATCGTCCTTGGCGATGTCGTGCAATTCCACCAACTGCTCTTCCTGGGTCTTCACCTTGAGCAGATTGAATCCGAATTGCTGGGCGAGCCGTTTAACGACCTCTTCATCCAGATACTGGTTGATGTTGGCCATGGCGCCCATTTTCATCAATACCGTCAGGATCGCGCTGGGCTTCTGCTGGAATTTGACGGCGAGGTCCTTGACCGAAATGGGCAGTTTGATCTCGATGTCCTGCAGGGGACGATCGGCGGCTTCCGCCTCCCACGGGGCGGGAGCGGCCACGGATTTTTCACCAGCGGCCGCTGACTTGGGGCCGGCATGATGGTCGCGGTGATCCCTGCCTCCGGGGATCATCCTTTTCTTTTTCGCTAAAGGTTTAACGGAAACAAAGGGTTCATCGCTGATGGTGATGAGCGGTTTCGGTTTGACCGGGGTTTGAGGCGGCAGAGCCGCTCTGACCGGCGCAGCCACCGGCGTGGAGGGCTTGGGCGCCGCGGCGACCGGAGCCGCCGGCGCCGACAGCTTCGCTTTTTCTTTGGCCGGCTCGTGGGCGGGCCGCGCGGGAGCGGCGGCCGCAGCGGGCTTAGCGGACGGGGCGGATTTTACGACCGCTTTATCTTTAACCGCCGGCGCGGACGCGGCCGGCGGGGCTCCCGATTTCGCAAGGGGCTTCCCCGGCGCTGCCTGTGCTTTCGGCGCGGGTTTTTCTTGGGCCGTTGCCTTTTGAGTTGCCGAGGTCTTTTTCGATTTCTCTTCCGGCTCGATCGTTACCTTGGCTTTGGATTCCTTGGGGGACTCTTTGACCTCCATCCGATCCCATTTGGGGCGGCGCAACGGATCGACCGCCGGCACAACCCTCGACTTCGCAACGACCAGTGATTTCAGCTCGTTGCGCAAAATGGCCGCGACCCCCGAGCTAAGGTCCTGCTTGTCGTCCTTCGCTTTGAGCTTCAAGGATTTCAGTTTATCGAGGACCGTTTGGCTCGACAACCCCATTTCTCTGGCTAATTCGGCAACTTTCATGATTAGGCTGACTCTTCTTTCTTTAGCAATTTCTTCGCTTCCTTGATCATTTTTGTCGCTTTCACTTCCCCGAGCCCCTTGACCTGGGTCAATTCTTCGACCGAAGTGTTCGCGACCTTTTCCAGACTGTCGAAACCGGCTTCCTTGAGATTCTCCACCATTTTCTCGCCAACGCCGGTGAGATCGGCGATGGCGGGACCCCCGGCGCCTTCGCCGGCGCTTTCGGCGGAAGCTTCCGCTTCGGCCTCGGCCCGCGCCTTGAGGATGCTGTCTTTCTGCGCCTGCCACTGGTCGGCGGAAAAGATGTTCAGTTCCCACGCCAGGAGACGGCTGGCGAGCCGCACGTTCTGGCCGTGCTTGCCGATGGCCAGCGACAGTTGATCGTCCGCGACGATGATATTGGCCTTCTTATCAAGGGCGTTGATCTGGATCTGCGAGATCTCGGCGGGCGAAAGCGCGGCCTGGATGTATTCCTTCATGTCCGATGAATACCGGACGATGTCGATCTTCTCTCCATGCAGCTCGGAGACGATGTTCTTGACGCGCGAACCGCGCATCCCCACGCACGCCCCCACGCAGTCCACCTTTTCATCCTTGGAGTAGACCGCGATCTTGGTGCGTTCGCCCGCATCGCGCGCGATCGCCTTGACCTCCACGATCCCTTCGAAG
>JAHFFX010000007.1:0-7322 GCA_023247755.1 Candidatus Omnitrophota bacterium
CTGGTCATCCCGATGGCCCGGTTCCTCTTGTCCCTGGCTTCGGGTTTTGTGGCGTTCTCCAGCGGCGGCATCGCGCTCATCCTGCAGAACGAGTTCTTGAGGTCCGCGGCGGTCATGAACAATATCCGATATGTTTTGGACGCGGCCAGTTTTGTGACCTTGCTCAGGTTCGGCTTTGCGATCCGCCGGCGTCTGGCGATCCAGAACGAGGAGCACTTCAAGAGAATATTCGCGGAGCGGATCAGGGGTTATGTCATCGTTGGCCGGGAGGTCTCGGCCTACTTTATGGCCCGGCGCGGACATATCGTAGAGAATGCGGCATTTTATGCAGGCCGCGGCCTGCAGCAGGTCGTCCCGCAGTTGACCCTGGCGATCACCGAGATGCACCGGATGACCAAATTCTGGGAGAGTTCGGACCTCCGGGAAATTTCATCTGTGGAGTTGCGGCAGCTGCAGCAATCGTTCGAGCGGATAGCGAGATTCATGATCGAGAGCCGCGCCCGGTTCGAGCAGGCCTATGTTGAATTCCACCGCCGCCAAATGCCTGGGCGGGAGGATCCCTTCCGGAGCATTGCCGGGATTCCAGCGGTCTGGGTGTTGGGCGCCTTGCTTCTGGCGGCCGCAGGCTTCTCGGTGCTGGCGGCTGATCGCCGGGCTATGTCAGGCCGTCGGGAGTTCTTGACCTTGCTGGCCGCCCCGGCATTGGCCGCGCTCCCGGCCGCGGAAACCTTTGCCCAGCAGGGTCGCCAGTCCTTCCGGGTGGAGTTCGAGGACGGCCAATTCAAATCCGTTCCGGACGGCAACAAGAGCGCGCTGGTCGTCTTCAAAAATCCTCCGAGACTGGAAACCCTGGACCTGTTGAACGTGACCCTGCAGGGTCCGTTCCAGCATCTGGTCGGCAGGACCATTCTGGTCACGGCCTTTACGCAGGAACGCGGTCAATCTCTGGAAATCAATCTTCAGGCTTCAGCGGTCAGGGCGCAAGGGACGTTCGACGTTGCGATCCCGCTCGATATGCAGTTTACTCTTATGAGGCTGTTCGTCAGGAGTAATATTGCGACGGCCGACACCGACAAGGTCCGCGTGGGAAGCATCGTGCATCGACCGGTCAGGCAGCGGCGGATCGCCTCGGTCGTTGGGATCGAGGGGGCGGCCGCCCTCGTGCTGACCCTGGCGGCCGCCGGCGTTCTCCTGATGGGGAGAATGGAGAATCCCGGGCCCCAAGGGTTATCCAGGGAAGAGAAGGCAGACCTTCTGCGGAACATCATCGACCTCCAGGAAGGGCTCCGGCAGTTCAGCCGCTTCATCGCAGGGGAAGTCCAGATTGAAAAGCTGCGGTATTATTACCGGGTCATCGCTTACTCGCTTATCTCCGATACGTTGCTTATGGCGGACTTCCGGCATGACTTGAATGCTGAACTCAGCATGGCCGAACAGCAGTTGTCCGTCCTCAAGCCGCTGTATCAGAGGATCACGCTCATCGGCAATGGCCCGGAAGGACGAATGTCCACGTTCAGCAAGCCCCTCTTCTGGATGACCCTCGGGGAGCTGTCCATCCGGATGGAGATCATAGAGAATCATTCCAGAGAGATCGAAATGAGCATCGAACCTTATTCGGCAGAGCAAACCTTGCTCCGCGGTGCGGAGAATATCAGCAGCTCACGAAGGCGGTCGATCAAGTTCATGTGGGAAGGGCTCTTCCAAATGGAGGTTTCTGCCTATGAGAAAGACATGTATCGTCTTTCTGTCGCTGGGCTCGGTCCGGAGGTCAAGATCGTTGTCGAGTGGCTCAACCCGGCGTTGTCACCGCAAGACGATCTGTTCTTGAGCATCTCTGATGCGAACGCGCTGCTTCTGGTCCTGGTGATGCTGGCGACCGCTTTGCAGCCCTCCAAGAACGGAGCGGAGAGCTTCAATATCGTGAGGTCCGCTGAGCCGCTTTCCTATGCCGATCGCGTCGGCCGGCACATCAGGGCAATGGGGATCGATGCGGGAAGCCAAGCGGTCTTTGTCGGTCCGGGGCACCCGGATACCCTGGCCAGCATATCGTTGGAGCGGTTCTTCCTTGCGGCGGGCGCGCAAGTTCAAGTCTTCGAACCTAATCCCAAGGATCAACGACCCTGGATACAATATCAGGCTTCTTCTTCATTCAGGGATCAGCTCACGATCCAGGAGATGGCAACGTCGCGGTTCGAGAACAATGCTCTGCCTCGGCATTCGGTGGACGCGGTCATTGTGATGAGCGTTTTGTCCGATCCACGGATCGCGGAGCGCGTGAAGCGGCGAATATTGTTCGAATCCGTCCGGATATTGCGTCAGGGAGGTCACTTGATCGTCGGATGGGATTCCAATCTTACCGAGGGAGTTTATGAATTTGATGAGGAATGGAATCGGACCGTCCAGCATCTCAACTGGCTGGAAAGGTCGGGTTACCTCCTCCCTATCGTGGCTCGAGGGATCGAACCCTATGACGATCTGGGCCCCTACGCTCAACCGCATGAATGGGTCTGGTATGTGCCTTCCTTTATTCTCGGAGGATCCCGCATACTTCGCAATGGGTCCTTGGTCCGGGAACCGCGAGCCCATCTCTTTGCCGAGGCAGCCAGAAGCAGCGACCAGAAGGGCGAACCCACCCGTTTACGCGCCATAGGCGCCCTGGACCTGATGAACTTCGGCGTGATGGCGCTGGCCCTGTACCAGAGCGCATTCGAATTGCTGCCGGTCGCCCTCGGTGCAGGGCTGGCCATGGCAAAACGAATGAATGACCAGGAGACGCTCTCTCCTTTTGCGCTGGCGGCCATCGCAACCCGGGAACTCTTCGCAGCGGACAATATGAAGCTATATCGTCTGGACCGGGTGCCGACCCGGGAGCTGGTCCGGACGGACGGTTCCTCCGAACTGGTTGCTGGTTTGGCAACCGGTGAATCGGTGCTGCTTCTGACCAATAATACATCGTTGAGCCCACGACAGAAGATTGGGCTCCGGGATATTTGGTTCAGGATCGGAATGGATATTGTGGGGATACAGTTGGACGGAGTGATCGGGTCCGGCCGGGTGGTCATCAAGGATCCCACCCTGCTGCTCCTGCACAGGCCGTTAATGTTGTTGGTACAGCCGCTGGAAGCGTCCTTTGCGCCCCAACAGCTTAAGACTTGGGACCGGAAGTTGCCGCCGACGGGCTTAACCAATATCCCGGCCTGGCTCAGCAATGCCTTCCGAACGTCTCTCAGCGGTTCAAGCGATGACCTGATGCCTTCTTCGGAAGACGGCCGGATCGAGTGGCTGCTGTATCGCGTCGGAACGCTGGCCACCCTGCAGACGCTGCTTGAGGCCCGGCACGCTCCCATCGATATCGTCGCCATGATCGAACGGCCGATCGCCGGGGCGATCGCCGCCGGCCGACGGCCGGAAGCGCTCTACCGTCTTTGGCCTTGGTTGTCCGGTATCATTACGCTTAATGACAGCGTCATCGCCGGATGCAAGACGGACAGTCCCGAAGGGAAGGCCTTGAAACAGGCCGCGCTCATGCTGCGATCGATGAGCACAAATCTCTTCCTTCAGTGGCTGGCTGGCGCTTCGATCGACGACGTGAGCCTCATTTATGAATTCCTCAACGAGCGATTGGAACATAAAAATTCTGCGGCGGCCCACCGGTCGCTGATGGGGCTCCTTAATCAGGTCGATGACCGTGAGATTGAACTCACTGGGGGCTCGACATCCTTGCAGTTGACGCCGGTCATCCCCAAGCTGGAACTCCGGGTATCAGAAGAGCCGCCGGTGGCGCAAGATCATGATGAACCCCAAGAGGAAGGCGAACAAACCCTGCTTTCGTTCGGGAGCGAGGCGGCGCTCCTGGCGCTTAGCTCATGGCTCATAGCGCATGGCTTTGTTATGGCGATGGCGGCCAGCCGTGAGGGCAAAGCCATTTACGCCGTGGATCAGGACTTGACCGTGGTGAAGCATTCGCTGCTCCTGCCCAACATGCGGGTCGGGAATAAGCGGTTCGCCGCCGCCGCAGTCGAGAATAGCAAGGCCGGCCGGCCGGTCAGCTGGTGGTATCTGAACACGGTCCTGGAATTATATCTGCCGTATCGGGCGGACGTCAATCTGCCCGACGCGGGCCAGATGCATCATGTTAAAGAGATCATCAAAGTGATCGAAAGGAATGCCCGTTACCGTGCCTTGACCGAGCGCGAGACCATCTCTGAGGCCGTCATGCAACGGTTGTTCCAGCTTTTCATGCGTCCCGGCCAGATCATGGTTTCCCGCGAGACGCTCTGGGAATCGTTCGATCGGGCGGTCCTGGAGATCGGAAATATGCGCCGTCGTTGGCAATTTGCCGGCTGGCGCGCCGACCGCAAGCAGCCCCTGCTCCAATTTGCCGAGGCCATGCAGCACGCTTCATTTGCGAGAAGGTTCTTCTATCCATCTTGGGCGGATATCTTGGAAAAGATCAAAGACTCGTATGAACCTTCAGATCAATCTATGCAGATCATTACGGAGGTCGCTCAATTGATCCATCGGCAACCCCACCAGGCCGAAGATTCCATCAAAGCGGGCGGCCATGCGCTGGCGGATGCGCTTGAGCGCGCCTGGCCGCTGTTCGAGGACCTCAATCGTTCCGTTGGAGAGTTAGCGACTGAACAAAGCAGAGCGCTTCTGGCGGTTAAAAGAAGCGTCGATGACGACCTGACCCCGCGCTCTCTCTATACCGTCGTCGGGGATTTGAGCTGGCTTGGCATTCTTATTATTGTGGCGATGGCGGCCTCGGATTACGAACTTAGTTTGATGCGGGGCCTTAAAGAACTGGTTCTCTTGCGAAAGATCGTGGCTCAAATCAATGAAAACCCGCAAACCTCCTTTAGCGTATCTTCCCATCAAGCATCCTTGCCGGTCCATCTTAAGGCCGAAGAGCTCGCCGGCAAAAAGCATGTTGAATTCAAGGTCGTGGTCTATCCCGGCCGCTTTGCGGGAGACGATGATTATGTCAAGGAATTTCCGGAATTGAAGGACATTAGAAGTGTGGAAGTGAATACTCTGGATGTGCCTGCGCCCGGCTCCTTGGGACAGATCGTGTTCTTTGTCGCAACCGATGCGGAAGGTCAATTAAGTCTGGTGGTCCGAGAGAATCATACCGGCAGGGGCCTTCGGCAGATAAAACCGGTCGAGGTGCGCGATCCGTTCCGTGATTATATTGTCGCCGCGCATGAGCGCGTCTTGGGCATCGCTCACCAGCTCGGGGTCCGTGATATTTATGCCCTGACGGCGTGGGTCGTCAAGCAATGGGATGTCCGGCATCGGATCACGCAAGGAAATTTGAGAAAAGATTATAGCCGGCCTTATCGCGACGCCAGCCGGTGGGTCCCCGCGCGCGTTCCCACATTTGAACGGCTCAAGAGCCGCCTGGGTGAAATGGAATCCATTCCGGTCTGGGAATACTTGGGCGATGTGCAATCCCTGCAATCCATTGCGCCCGAGGGGATCGTTCTGCTGATGGTCGCCTTCGCGATGACCAATGCCGGTGGAGAGCCATCGGACCGGGAAATAAAGGCGATCTCCGAGATGCATAGCTCGACCCATGAGGATGTGCCTTATGGGTTTGAGACGCTGGTAAGGATCGTGAATGAGGTTCCCACCGAGGCGGTGGCCCTGGCAGGGCTGGAGCTGGTCATTCGGAAATTAGGGCATGCGGAAAGCCGGATGCGGGACTATGCCATTGAAAAGATAGTGGAGATCGTTCGGGCAGTCCCGATGGATGTCGTGGTCGCCCGGGCAATGGAGTTGGCGGGCCGGCAGCAGAGGAATGCCGATATCCTCATTGGGGTTTCCGCAACAAAGGCGGTTTATTCCATTGTGAAGGCCGTCCCGACCGAGGCCCGGGC
Organism: Candidatus Omnitrophota bacterium; assembly: GCA_023247755.1. GTDB lineage: Bacteria > Omnitrophota > Gorgyraeia > Zapsychrales > JAHFFX01 > JAHFFX01. The sequence goes on from JAHFFX010000007.1 coordinate 5,883, forward strand.
CTTGCGAGGGTTGCAATTGATCAATGGAAGTTTGGGTGATAAGAAGCGTGATGCGCTGATTCATGAGGGCTGGATCACCGAGATCGTGACCCTGGTCCCGACCGAGGCGGTGGCCCTGGAAGGGTTTAAGTTCTTGAGAGTCGAATTTAATGACGTTCCGGGGCGCCAGCACCGGGGAGCGGAAGCAAGGATCCATATCGTGAAAGAAGTCCCTGGGAAAGCGGTGCTTGAGGAGGCCTTGAGATCGATCTCGGCAAGCCATGTCTCTGTTCCCGATGGGGAGGACATGATCATTCCTCTGGGGCTGGCGGCCGTCCGCAGGATCGGCAAAGAGGTCAGTCACTACGGTCAGGGCTTATTTGCTTTTCTGGCGCTCATTATAGCCATCGATGCGCTGGATATATGGCTGGATGAAGCAACCGCCGTGCGCCTGGGTGGAGAGTTCGTCGGGCCGGGGCGGCGCGTGCTTAATGTGCACTGGGAGAGTTCGGACCGGCTGCCGGGAGATCTGGATGCGAGATTGGAGGAAAAGATCAAGCGACTGGAGCAGTGGCGCGCCGCTTTCGCAACGTTGAAGAACGAAAGGCTCGAATTCCTTGACCTGGCATGGGTGTGGTTTGTCGCCGGGGTGATAACGTTGGATGACGATCTGGTCTTCCGTCAGCGGGTGCGGAACCTTATCGAGATGGCGAAAATAGTGTATGCGCGGCGGAACGAAAATGAACGGCAGTTAAGGGAAGTCCTGATATGGGCGGTGCTGTTATTGGCGTCCAGTCATGCCCGCCATCTGAGCAATATTAATAATCAAGACGATAAGGACGATCTGGAGCGTTTCCTGCCGTTAATGCTTTTGGCGACGACGATGGTAAGGGATCGGTTGGCAGAGCTTAAAGTTCAAAAGCAGGATGTTCACGGAGGGGGGCTTGCTTCAGCGGAACAGTCCGCGAAATTGCTGTATGGCGCCTGGCGCAACGGCTGGGATCGCGAGGTAAAATTCGGACCGAACACGGTCAATTTAATAAACCAATTGAAAAAGCGGGAGGAGTTTCATGCCGTGATTCGGTTCGCGACTGAACTTTGGGCCCAAAAGCCTGGTCCGCGACCCGAGTACCAGCATTTGCATTTAGAAGAAGAAGAGCTGGGCTCAAAAGAATTGCCGCGGGTGGCGAACTTCCTCTTGGGCAGCATCGATCTCAATAAGTTCTACAAGGAATATTTTGGCCACGGGATCGAGCCAGCCCACCGCCATCATTCCTTGTTGGGGGTGGATGCGGCGGCCGCCCTCGTGTTGACTCTGGCGGCCGCCGGCGTTTGGGCGATGGCGGCGCGGACGGATATACCGAGACTCGTTCTCGCCCCGGGAGAGTTGCCGCAACTCCTGGAGAGTTGGGTCACGAACAGCGCCTTGCGCGACGTGGTGGAAGATATAGCGCTGGAGAA
>JAHFFX010000007.1:7332-12086 GCA_023247755.1 Candidatus Omnitrophota bacterium
ATAATGAGGTTGCCGAACGGAACAACCAGCTGCATCAGAAACTGGGAATCGTTCTGTCGACTAAGAACGGTTCCATCACGGTAGGCATTCTCTCCCAGGAAGACTCCATCGATTACCTGGCGACCCAATGGCCGCGGATCGACCTGCGCCGGGCCTACTCCTTTGAACTGTTCCAGGTGATCCTGGAATGGTTACAGGGCCGTCGGGCGCAGGATGGGAACACCTTCCAGACCGTCGGGTTTGAGGTGGCTGACAATGCTGCTGCTTTCTTTGAAAACTTCCTGAGGCGGTTGCATCGCGATGGGGAACCCGATCCTTACCGGATCACCCGCAAGCCCAATGGACAGCTCGATACAGTGGAACTGCTGCTGCCGCAGATCGATACCAGCCGGATCACGATACCGGAAGATCGACCCTGGATGCGGGTTTATATGGAGAACAGCCGGCGAAGAGAGGTCCTTCGTGAAAGTTTTGCAACGTCTTTGAGCGATTTCCTCATGGATCAGGGGGATATTCTTTCCGCGACCCACGGATATACGCAGAGAATCGTGGGGGCCATCAACCGCTATCTGAGCGCGAAAGGCGTGACCGATATCGTGATGCCGCTCGCTCTTAGTGATTTTGCCCGCGGTCTGATCACTCCCCAGAAGGGCATCGAACTTGTTCTGATTTTCGCTGAACCCAATCGGAGAATTCTGCAGGATTCCTTTGCTGACCTGAGCAACGACCTGGCCGAGATCGGCATCATCAAGGCCGATGAACCGCGGCTGATGCACCAGGGAGGCTCTCTTGTATCCCCGCTCCACCTGGCGCTATCTGCCCCTGCGGCCGCGGCCCGGGGGGATTGGGCCTCCTATCTGCTGGCGCGGCCGCTGGCCGGCGAAGTCAGTGATCTCAGAGATCAGCTTGTTTCTTATTTGATCCAGCGTTCTTCGCCGACCACCAATCTACAGGCTGTTTTACTGGCCGCCCATAGGAAGCTATCAACCGCTTCTGGTCCGTTCCACCTTCTGCGCGCGGTGAATGACAAAGAGAAGACGGAAAGGAGCATCGCCCTGATCGAGGAATTCCTTGAGCTGCTCGTCATAACGGCCCTGGGGAACCTTGAAGCATCCTTGTGGCGACAAGAGGTGAGTTCGGTGATCGAATTGTATCGGCTGTTCAGCCGGATGCGGTTACCGGACGGGCAGGCCGTGGTGACCGACGACGAATTACGATTCCTGATGGATGTGCACCGCGATCTTCTGGGTTTTGGCTGGCGTAGCAATGTGCAATACTCCAACTTCACGCTGTATCAGAATCGGTTGCGCGATCTCCGTGGCAGGCTGGCGGCCCTGCGTGCCGAAGATCTGACCGCGGTCCGGATGTCGGATGATGAGGGGCGGCTGGGCATTCAGGCGCTGTCGCCGCTGTCCTGGGCGGGATTCGTCCTAGCGGCGGGCATATTGCTTCTCCTGCGCAGTCTCGCTTCCCACATTCAGTCCGGCACGATCGTTGAGTCCGACGCCGCTAAGGTCTCTCTGAAGGCGTTCGCGCTCGGTGTGGCCGCCACCAGTTTCCTCTTCGTGACCTATTGGGAGCGCAATGCCTTGCCGTACGTCTTTCTTGCTCTCGTCGTCATCGGTCTTCTGAAGGGCGTTCAGCTCCTCTGGAAATTTGCCTATGAACCGCCGCAGTGGGTCGTTTTGGCGCAGGGTGTTCGCGGGAACGTAAAATATATCCGCGACGCCCAGCGTGGACCGATGATCGTGATCCAGATCGCCGGTTCGGTCCCCAAAGGGTTCTTCCGTGCGATCCCGCGGTTCGAATCGACCGAAGAAGAAGTGACCCTCTTAAGGAATATCGAAGAGATGGCTCAGGCGCTTATGATCGATTCCACAGGCATGACGCCGCTGGAACGCACGACCGGACTGCCGGATATTTTCCGGCCGACCAGAAATCAGGTCTGGTTTATCCAGGGCATAGCAAGGAGCCGCGGTCCAGATCCCGTGTACCTGGCGCTCTATCGGCTGTATCAACCGTCAAGACAGAAGGATCACCGCGGGCCGGTGAAGCCGTCGCGCCGGCCGCTCTGGGGCCTTCGCCGGTTCCGTGGCCGTGGCCGCGATCCGCAAGAGCCGCTGTCCTTCCTCGCCATCGACCTGGGCGGATTCATCCTTGCCGCGATAGGGGTCCTGCTTTCGAAGTTCACGTTGACCGGTATGTTGGGGGCATTGTTAATGGCGAAGGCCAATAGTCCATCGGCGCGCAAAGAGTTTCTGGGCGTGACGAAATTTTCTATACCTTCCTTCTATAAAGCAGAGGGCAAGGAAGGGAGCATCGGCGAACAACCGGGTTCAGAGGTCGTGCAGCCGGAGCGTGAAGTGACGGTGATAAGCCGGCGAAAGATCTTGAAGGGGGGCGCGGTGGGAGCGGCGGTAATGGCGGTGTTTGGGGTTGAGGAACTTCTTGGGCAGCAGAGAGGGCAGGCGCCGGCGGCAGCAGCGGCGGGGGCCGGGGTGGAGGGGACGATCCGGACGAGGCTGGCGGAGTTCGAGTACACGGCGGCGGAGCAGAATGTGATCGTGCCGGTGCTGATGGGTCTGGTGAATCCGATCAACCAGAACGGGAGACTGGCGCAGCTGGCGGCGGCGCAGCGGCTGGATGCGCTGGCGAAGGGGATCCGGGATGCGTTCGAGTCGACGGTAGTGTCGGGGAACAACATCTTTCTGGATAAGGTGGTGGTGGCGAATCCACGGGTGGCGAACTGCGCGAGCTATGTGCAGATGATGTACATTCTGGGACGGACGTTCGGGCTGGAGGTGGAGATGTATGAGGTGTATTCGCCGTTAATGAGACAGGCGCATGTGACGGCGCTGGTGAAGCTGGGGGCCCAGTATGTGATCGCGGAGTTGAATATGCCCAAAGAGGTGGGGAATGCAAAAGGATATGGCATCTCTTCGCCGTTCACATTAGAGACAGCGTATGCACCGGAGAGAGTGTGGTTGAAACGGCAGGCGACCGCGCGGGAGGTTTCGCCGCAGTATACCTACATCATGAGGCTGGATGCCAAGGGGATGGTTGCGGAGAAGTATCATTACTTGGCGCTCGCCGAGCAGCGGGGTGAGCGAAACTGGACGAGGGCGCTGGGGAACATGCAGACTGCCATCAATCTGGCTCCGAACCGGGCGGCCTTGTGGTTGGATACTGGTGCGATCAATGCATTGGCGCGCAATCTTCCGGCCATGAAGCAAGCCTTGGACCGCTCCCTTGAGTTGAATCCATGGGATTACGTGACGCATACCTTCCTGGGGAATTATTACGGGGGGACAGGAGATAATGAGAACGCGAAGAAGCAATATCAGATGTCGATCACGGAACGGCCCGAGTATTACCTGGCTTACAAACAGTTGGGCCGGATTGCCGAGATCGAAGGGGACGAAGCCAAGGACGCGGGGAGAACCGCCGAGGCTAGGGCAAAATATGAGGAAGCCAGGCAGTTCTATTTGAAAGCCTTCGAATTGGGGCCGGAGGATACTGAGATCGTGCCGCTCTACCAGAATATCTTACGCGTTCTCGGAGGTGTGGCCGGCCTGCGATCAGTGGATATTAGTCTGCAGGGCTTGCTTTTCATGGGGCTGATCCTCCTGTTCAATGGGGCATTTGCTGTCGGGTCGGTGATATCCGGAACGCCGAAAATCGTTCAAGTAAGTCGTCGTCTTTTCGTAAAGTGGGGGCTGGGTGCCATAGCCGCGTTGGGAGTGGAAGAAATCAGCTCTGAGGAACTTCTTGGGCAGCAGAGAGGGCAGGCGCCGGCGGCAGCAGCGGCGGGGGCCGGGGTGGAGGGGACGATCCGGACGAGGCTGGCGGAGTTCGAGTACACGGCGGCGGAGCAGAATGTGATCGTGCCGGTGCTGATGGGTCTGGTGAATCCGATCAACCAGAACGGGAGACTGGCGCAGCTGGCGGCGGCGCAGCGGCTGGATGCGCTGGCGAAGGGGATCCGGGATGCGTTCGAGTCGACGGTAGTGTCGGGGAACAACATCTTTCTGGATAAGGTGGTGGTGGCGAATCCACGGGTGGCGAACTGCGCGAGCTATGTGCAGATGATGTACATTCTGGGACGGACGTTCGGGCTGGAGGTGGAGATGTATGAGGTGTATTCGCCGTTAATGAGACAGGCGCATGTGACGGCGCTGGTGAAGCTGGGGGCCCAGTATGTGATCGCGGAGTTGAATATGCCCAAAGAGGTGGGGAATGCAAAAGGATATGGCATCTCTTCGCCGTTCACATTAGAGACAGCGTATGCACCGGAGAGAGTGTGGTTGAAACGGCAGGCGACCGCGCGGGAGGTTTCGCCGCAGTATACCTACATCATGAGGCTGGATGCCAAGGGGATGGTTGCGGAGAAGTATCATTACTTGGCGCTCGCCGAGCAGCGGGGTGAGCGAAACTGGACGAGGGCGCTGGGGAACATGCAGACTGCCATCAATCTGGCTCCGAACCGGGCGGCCTTGTGGTTGGATACTGGTGCGATCAATGCATTGGCGCGCAATCTTCCGGCCATGAAGCAAGCCTTGGACCGCTCCCTTGAGTTGAATCCATGGGATTACGTGACGCATACCTTCCTGGGGAATTATTACGGGGGGACAGGAGATAATGAGAACGCGAAGAAGCAATATCAGATGTCGATCACGGAACGGCCCGAGTATTACCTGGCTTACAAACAGTTGGGCCGGATTGCCGAGATCGAAGGGGACGAAGCCAAGGACGCG
>JAHFFX010000007.1:12096-17834 GCA_023247755.1 Candidatus Omnitrophota bacterium
AGATAATGAGAACGCGAAGAAGCAATATCAGATGTCGATCACGGAACGGCCCGAGTATTACCTGGCTTACAAACAGTTGGGCCGGATTGCCGAGATCGAAGGGGACGAAGCCAAGGACGCGAAAAAGCCCGCTGAAGCCAAGACCAAATACGAAGAAGCCAAGGGGTATTACCTCAAGGCTTACGAATTGAACCAGGACGACCTCGAGGTAAAGCAGCTTTTTGACAATATCCTAAGGGTTCTTAGCAATCTTAATGGTCCCAATCAGGCGCAGATTCGCCTTATAGGCCTGATGGATGGGCTGATCCTGGTTCTGCTCGTGGGCGGGTTTGCTCTCATCAATGCATCGGGACTGGCGGCGGCGCAATCAGGCCGTTGGCAGAAGACAGCGATCATCAGCGGTCCCAATAATCCGGTCCGCGAGATGGCGGTGCTGCTTGGGCTGGCGATTTTGACCGTCGCCCTGCGCGTGTTCCTGGTCAAGGCTCTGGGTATTCGGGCGGGACCGAAAACGACGGCTGTTTCCGCTGCCCTCCCGCTTCTCAATGCATCCCGCAGCACCCCTCCGCAAGAAGTTCTATTCAACCTTTTACCGACGGGCGTGGTGACGATACTGCTGGTGATGATCGTGGCTCTGGGGTTAGCTATCGTGATTTGGAGGAGTTACCGGATTGTCAGCTCCTCCGACAGTGGTTCTGAAGCACGGCGCATATCTTATCCCATTACCAAATTAGTCTCCGGCCTGGGGCTGGCGATCGCCGTCAGTTGGAATATCGGGACGTTATTGAAATGGCTACTGGGCTTCCTGGCGGCGCCTCCGATTGTGAGCATATTCTTCTTTGCGGCGTATGCGCTGATCTGGGCCATGCTCGCCGCTCTGACGATCGCCAAACCCGAACGCCTGGCGCTATTTTCCACCATCTTTTTTGCTACACAGGTGTTCGTTTTCGCCCTGCCGATTATTCAGGAACTGCTTCATCCGGGAACGGTGGGCAGTTGGGTGGCCATGGCGATGGTTATTGTCGGACTTTCGGCGCCGCTGGCCCTGGCTTCCGGCAGCGTATTCTGGCAGCAGCACATAGTCCCGTCGGCCGATAGGAAGGGCGAAAGCGAGCCGCGACCGGCTTCTTCGAGACCGGCTTCGAAAGGAGAAAGAGAAAGAGGGTTCCTGAAACTGGAGGCCCATCGCTATTTATTGATCGCCCTCGGCGTGCTGCTTTCCGCTTTGGTTCTCTGGAACTTCGGTGATTCGATCTTCGGCGGCCTGGCCGACATTCTGGTCATCAAGACCTCGTCCGATGTATTGACCCGGATCTTTCAGGTCGTTGTTGTGGTTGGCCTGATCTATCTGTATTTCAGGATGCTGCCGGATTGGGGTGTTGGTTATCCGCCGCGGGAACATCCGGCACCAAGGCCTGTCGCGAAGGACAACACCGTTGGGGAAAGTCCGCATCAATTGAGATCCCGGGCGTTGGATCCGCAACAGACTATCGTCCTGCGGAAAGAGGCCGTCCGAAAGTTAATGAAACTGCGCGCGCCGGATGTGGAAGCGTTGATCCGGTCGAACGCGCAGGACGCGTTGACGGATATGAGACGGGTCCTGGTAGACAACATCCGTAATCCGCGGATGACCATTGAAGAGCGGCAGGAGGATCTACAGATCCTTGTGGAAAGCGGCCTTATATCTACCGATGAGAAGCTTGCCCGCCTGCAGGATTTCGCCGTTGACGTCGAGCAACCCAAGACCCTGAGGGCGACCGCTGTTTCCGGACTGCGCGCGGTGAATGCCCATAATGAATTGCGTCGCATCATCATCGATTATCTGACCGGCCAAAACGCCGGGCCGGAGATCCCCGAACCGACGGTCGACCTGTTCAAACTGCTGATCCGGGTCTCCGCAACGACCTTGAAGTTGGGCGGCGCGTGGGACGCGGTCGATGAATTCAAGAGATTATTGGACTTACCGGGGCTGACTCCGGTGACCGGACGGGTCGTTGATATCACCTTTGGCGAACCGCCGATGTTGATCCATAAAGGGGCCATGTCGTTCCTCGCTTCCAGAAAGTTCGTCGATGTGGGCCGGAAGCTCAGCGATCATCCCCAGAAAAGAGAGATCCTCACGGCTACGGCCCGGCAGTATGAGCTTTTGTTGCAGCAGACGTTGCTGGGGATCGGCCCCTATATTGTGGTCGAGGCGACGGCGGATGCAAGACGCGCGCTCGGGCATGCTTCCGTGGACGGCACTCAGCCGCAGGGCCGGGAAGGCACGCTGGGAATGTCTCCGGTCGCAGGTTCGCTTGCGGCCGCGGTCTTGGGTATGCTGATGCTGGCTGCTGTGTCGCTGCCGGCGGGATCGGCTGACGGCTCAAGGCGCATCGCTCATGGTGCGGCGCAGTTCCATAAGCTGTCCGCTATGAGTTATGAGCCCCTGAGTCTGTTACTGATGTTTGTCCTGGCGATGGCGGCCGGTCAAAATGCTCCCGAAGAGAACGAACCCGTTGATCGCAGGGCCTTGGGAGGCTTCAGCTGGACCCGCGTCATGGATCCCCGCGACGGTCGGGACATCTTTGGTCACCTGTTCATGGTCGGAGAAACGGTGCAGCATCCCAACAACCGCGGCACGCTTCTTTTCCTGAGGTTCATCCTTGATAATTTCGAACGGTTGGTCGAAGGCCGCGGTCCGGCAAGGATCGTCGACGTGGGGACCGGGACGGGGGTCATTGCCATCTTCCTGGCCCGGCTCGTCGATATGATCCGGGTCACCGTCGGCGGCGAATTCGAAGCGCAAGTCATAGCCGTTGACGTCTCCCGTGCGGCCATCGAGAACGCGAAATACAATCGCCGAATTGAATCCCCGCCGGTCCAGGACCGCATCCGGATCGTTCATAGCGATCTTTTCGAGAACATCCCCGCCGAACTGATCGGCGCGGGACCGGATCTGGTCTTCTTCTACAATCCGCTTGGCAAGAACGAGGTGAGGGGCGAGAGGAACATGTCTCTGGCCTGGAACCTCGGCCCCAACGGTGAGCTGATGCAAAGGTTCCTGGAAGGCCTGGATCGTCTGCCCAGGAAAGATACGCAGGCCTTTATCATGGCGTCCCCGTTCGCCCACGAAGAATTGATCAGCGAGCCCGATGTCCGTGCGATGCTTCCCGCCGGCTGGTCTATGGAAAGCACTGCGTATGGCGTGGAAGCCGAAGGTTCCCGGATGGAGATCTACCGGGTCTTCAGCAGCGGGAACGCCGCGGTGGCTGGCCTGCCGGTGAGCTTCTTTAACGCTGAGCTGTTGTTGGCTTGGAGTTTGTTCGCAGCGGCGATGGCGGAATTCTCGAGCCGATCGGAGAGAGTGACCATTGCGATCAAACCATTGACCAAGTCGGAGTGTGCGAACTGCATCGAAGAACTTTTCGCCCTGGACCGGGAGGCATTCAACGACCGGCATCTGTCCCAAGATCAGTTGCTGAACATGTTCAACGGAAATATCGATCGCCAAGATCGACGAAGGTGGGCCTTTGGATCGGTGGCTTATGTCAATGCTGTCCTGGCCGGTTACAACACTTTCCAGATCGTTGATGCCGAGCCTCCGGCTCCGTCACAATTGATCTGGCGCCGGTTAGCCATCAGAAAAGAGTTTCAGGGCCGCCGCGCGAGCAATCCTCTGTATCCGCTTTTAAGACGTGGATTTGCAGAAGCCCTGAGCCAAGGTTATGAACAAGCCAGCGGCAAGGTCTTCGTGGCCAACCGCGAAGCCCTCTCTTTGTGGAAGGAGATCGGCTGGCGGGCCATTGGGCGGACCGAAGACCGGGGACGCCAATATATTGTCGTGGAGGCCGATCTGAAAGAAGTTCACGAAATTGTATCCCAGCGTTTTGCGGAAATATTCGGCACCTCGGGAGTTGAGCTTAGCGAAGAAATGGGCGGCAGTTCCCAACTGTTGGTCACCGGACCCGATATGCTGGGAATGTTCGGCTTTCTCTTGATCGCGGCGGTGGCGGCGGGAAGATCCAGCGTTTACAGCAGCTGGTCGGAGGTGCCGGGCATGCCGCTCTTGCGCCGCCTGCGTCCCGATGGACGGCTGGTGGTCCTCATGGTGGGAGATGCCGCGCATAAAACGCTCTGGCGCATCTATCCTTCCCGGAAATTGTTCGACAACTATAATCACGATGCCCTGGAAAACGTTCCGTTCTCCCAGATCATCTATCGTCCGGATGGGTATGTCAGTTATACCCGCGATACCCAGGGCGATCGGTTCATCACGATCTCCCCCGATGACCTCGATTCCGTTAAAGCTTACCATCAGGGAAGGGGCCAGCGCATCCGGCAGGCGCCGTTGGAGGCGGGGGAGCGGGCCATGCTTCGGGATGTTAAGGAGATCTGGAAAGACCAGTACACCGGGCAACCGTTAAGGCTGCTTTCGGTTGAGAACCACTGGACCTATCTGCAACAGGAGGACGGCGCGGTGATCTTTACGGCACGGCATGAAGGCGACCGGATCCAATGGTTCGCCCAGGATGAGGACTTTGGGGAACTTATGGAAAAGGACCTGGGCCATCATGCGGACCACCGGAGCGGTTCCCTTATCAACAACGCTACGAGGGAATACTTTGAGCATACGGTCCTGCGCTACCGGAAAGCGGAGCGGACCGATCATTTTGAGGCACACTTCCGGGATCCCAGGAGCATCGCTTGGCAGAAGAATCCCGGACTGAAGGCCTATATGGAACAATACATCCGCACCAGCAATGAGGGCCTGGGCTACATTCTGATGGACCTCATCCGCCGGAACATCATCAAGCATGATCTGAACCACCGGGAGGGGCGGCCCGCCATCAGTTGGCTCATTTATGATATGGGACGTGAACCCTCCGCTTTTGCCGACCACTTCATTCATCCCTTCCAGCAGGCAACCGCTCTTGAATCAGATATTTTAGAAAAACATACGACGTCTGAGACCGCACTTTCGGAGCGTCTGGACGAGTTGCACCGCCATCAGGCCCTCATGATCACGCTCGCCACGCGCTGGGGTTATCCGTGGGACAGACGCGATCCGCTGCGTCTGGTCCGCCACTCCAGCGCGGGCTATCAGATGATTCTGCCGGGCCTGTTGGCGGGGCTGATCGTTCTTCTGCTCATGGCGGCGGAGCTTCCGGGCGGGAACCGGCCGACCGTCAGGCTGCTGCCGGGATTGACCCCGCTGCAGCCTTCCGAGATCATCGATTACATCCTAAGCCGGCCGGTGCGGGTGAAAGGGCGTCTGCCGGACACCGAGAAATTCGCTTTTGCCCACCATATGCTGGCGGTCTGGACGGCGATACCGGCCAGCGACAGCGTCGAGGAGACCATTGAGTTCATTGCGCGGGAATTCGCCCTCGCGGGCCGGGATGATCTTTCCCGGGAATTGATCGCGAAGCCGGTCTCCCGGATATTGCCGCTCAGCAGGGGAACCGATCCGTTATCCCGGCTGGTCCGCCTGTTCTTCCCATTCCTTGAGAACCGGGAACATCTGCTGCAGGACCGGGAGCAGGTCTATCCGTTCGCCTGGAAGCATCTTGAGAACGAGCGGGTGCTCTTCTCCCTGGGGCATGTGGACACCCGGATCAAGGTCATCCTTCAGGACATTGCCGCCGCCGGGCTGATCCCCAATGAGCGGGTGACGTTCCTGGCCGAGAAGGCGCACGTCATTCTCACCCATCTTTTGAAATCCCATGAGTATTCCTTTGTGGGCCTGGTCAACAACA
>JAHFFX010000007.1:17844-32298 GCA_023247755.1 Candidatus Omnitrophota bacterium
CAACATGCTGGTGGTGTACCTGCAGGACCGGGTCATCCAATTGCTGGTCGGCGAGGCCCGGTATGCCGAATATCTTCGCCGGGTGGTGGTGCCCGATCTGCAGGCGAAGAACGATGCGGCCCTGGCCGAACTGGCCAGGATCCTGCCTAACGGGCTGAAGGATGTCAGCGACCGGTTCCTGGCGCTGCAGATCCTGGCGGGCATCAGCTTCCCTCAGGACCGCGGCGCCACCGTCTTCGCGCCGGCGGCGGGTTATTCGGCGATCGCCGACAATGATCATGCCGACGTGACCGGTCACTTGGTGATCAACCATCTCGCCCAGTTGCTGGGCGAGATTGCCGCCGACCGGCATCCCGAGATCGTCCTCTTCCTCGATGATGTCGGGGAAGGCATTTTCGATCTGCTGTCGCTCGACACGTTGATGACGCAGGATCCCCGGCTTAAGGCGACCATCTGGATCAATCGTTCCCCGGTCGAGAATAATTTCTATACGGCGGAGTTGTACCGCGTTCTGGGGAGCCGCTATTTCAAGCAGTTCACGAAGCTCAATGAATTCAAGGACGCCGGCCGGCTGTCCATTTTTGAAACGGACAGCCCGCTGCTGGCGCCGGATCCCCGGTTCATCGGCCGCCGGACCCGCCGCTGGCTGGCCGGCATGACGGCGCTGATCATCAAAGGCGCGGCCTTCTTTGAAACGATGCAGCTTAAGGAGGCCAATACCTATTACGGTTTCGCCAATTACCATCGGGCGACGATGGAGGTCACGGGCATTCCGGAACAGAAGGGGGTCTTTGTTCACATTCCGCGCGGCTCGGTGGCTTTTGAGTATTTACCGGTCCCGAGGAGATTCCGGACGATGGTCGAGGTTCTGCGTCAGCTCGGCTCGATCGCGATGCGGTTCAGCCGGATGATCATGGCCGCGCAGCAGTGGCTCCTGCGTCTCCTCGGGCGTCTGCTGGAAGAGTTGCTGGCCCGGACGCGCGCCTGGAGCCGTTCGCTTGTCCGGCGCTTCGTTCCCGGAAACCAGGCCGTCGATTCCGGAGAATTTAATCTTATCGTTCCGACCTTCCTGGGCGCGTTGGCCGGATTTGCGCTGTTGCTGGCGATGGCGAACCCGGACGATCGATCCCCCGGTGAGGCATTGGGCCGTTCACCCGCAACCTCCCGGATCGCCAAATCCATCTTCTGGGAATGGTCGGAACACGGAACGATCTCGCGGACCGCAAATACCCTGGAGCAGAGACAAGTGACAATGAATAAGCTGCAGGCGGGGACCGTGACCATGGACACCTTATCAAGGCTGGTTTGGTCCTACCTGCATCTCGGGGATACGGATGGGGCAAAGAACGTCATGCTGGAGACCGTCGGCAGGAATCCGGAATTCTCCCAGCGGTACTATTTGGAAGTGGGACAGCTGGCCGCATCCATTCAGAGCCTGAGCTTGAATCTGACCCGGATGATCTTCCATCCCGGGCAGGTGTTCCAGGTGGGTGAGTGGGTCTTCTCCATCGAGAGCGTCCAGCACAACGCTTTGGATTGGGTCCCGGGCGTCCGATTCCAGTACTTTGCCAGGGGACATGAAATGGTCTCTCAAAGGCGGGTCGTCTTACAGAATATTCAAAACTATGGCCGCATGGACCGTTTCTATCAACTGCGCGACCTTCCGCTCCGCCGCGTCGCCTCCAATACGATCCTGGGAGCGAGCCCCAGCGGACATCAGATCATGGTGACCGATTTTGTGCCTATGAATTTCTCACAATATCTGGAGAAACAGGCGTCCCTGGAATTCGCCCGTCGCTTGTCGGGGGCCCTGGATAATACCATCGCGCTTGGGGAAGACCTCCTGACCCTGGAGCGGCACCACTTGGCGCACGGGGATGTGCAGCGCCAGAACACCCTGGCCGACGACCAGGGCCTGGTCCTGATCGATTTTGGGGACAAGTTCAATCATTCGGACGTGGAGGGGCTGGCTTCCATCCTCTATTCTCTGCTGACGCTGGTCACTCCGCAATACGGGTCTTGGCAGGGGAAGGACGGCGTGACCCCGGGCTGGGCGTTCCTTGATAAGGCCGGAACGCTGATCATCCTGCGGGATTCGGAAGAGTACCTCGCCCATGCCGTTAATCCTGCCGTGCCGGAATATTTGAGCCGGCTGACGGGAAAAGCTTTATTCGGCAAGATCGGTCTGGGTGAGTTTATGGGGCGGTTGCGGGAGGCGCGCGGCTCGTTCGCTTTCGTCGCAGGAATGAGCCCGCTGATCCTGCTGAGCCTGGCCGTTGTGGCGATGGCCAAGCTCCGGACCTCGGGCGCGTTCCAAGAGATCGTCGAACGTCCCGATCTCTTTGAGGTGCTCAACGCTTCTTCGCTCAAGCATGTTCCCCCGGTTGAGAACCTGGATAAAGTGTGGATCGCCCGCCGGGTCGGTGCCTTCGAGCGACGTTTCCGCGCGCTGGGCTACCATAATGATTTTGCCCATCTCCTTTCCGTGACGGCGGTGGAGACCATTCTCAATGCTTTCAAATACGGCGTGGGGCCGGTGCACGTTTACTATTCTTTCTCACGCCGGCAGGCCAGGTTCCTGGTCGTCAATACGCCGGCGGACATTCGAACCATCGGGCATCTCTTTACCGAACCAACGGCTGAGAATCTGTTGCGGGAGAGCGGCCGCGGGACCTTTGTGTTGAGGGAGCTTTGGAAAGATTATCCCGAAGCCAGTTTCAACATCGTTGCCAGGCACGGGCGGGTGATCGCTTACGCGGAGATGTCCCCGGCGCCGCTTAAAGAGGAAGCTTCCCCGGTTTCCTTGCTGGCGGACCTGGGTATGCCAGGGTTCGTCCTGGCCGCCGTTCTCCTCGCCATGGCGGTGAGGGAGGAAGAGTTGCTGGGCGGGCTGACCCGGTTCGAACACAGCCTTTTGAACCATAATCCCGAACTTTCGGCAACGCCCGTCCACGTTAGGATCGACAATCGCTCCATGGCGGGAATGTCCTTCACCCGGACCGTTCCTGAACCGGTGCGGAAGTATCCTCATTCCCATCTGCGGAATATCGGGTCCGAAAATAAGATCGAATATTTCCGTCTCGCCTGGACCGTGGTCATCAGTGAACTGGTTGCCCATCGCTGGAAGGTCTCCTGGGCGGAGTTCGCAACGCCGTCCTACAACTTCTATGCGGTGAGAGGGATCCGGGAGGACGCTGATTCCCGGAAGATGGATAGCGCATTGTTCAGCTCAACCTGGGGACTGCTGGTCATGCTCGCTTGGGCGATGGCGGCGGCTTCGCCAGAGCAGGATCAATACCTCAACTCTTTTCGCAAGAACTTCAAGCGATCTCTCCGGAAAGGTCAATTTGCGGGAAGCATCTTCCGGGTTATGAACAGTGAAGGGGCAGGCAGCGCTTTTCTGGCCGCACCCACTGTTGTTGTAACCGCAGGACATATGGTGAGGGAGGATACAAAAGAACTCAAGCTGGAGATGCATCCGGATTATGGTCTCCGTTGGTCGGCCAATGCGCAAGTGGTCATTGCGGGCAAATTCCATTTTCCGCATGAGGATAACGATATCGCGATCTTGGTTTTAGATCCTCCCGAGTCCCGCAGGGTTCTGTTGAAACCTTTCTCCGTACGGTTGGATTATAGAGGATTCGATCCGCTTATTATTTTGAGCGGAGATTATAACCGGGCCGCGATCGGCTATCCCCGCTTTGGTTTCTTTGTGGAATCGCACTTTGTATTGCGGAAGGTGGCGTCAATTTTGACCGGAATACTGGGGCAAGCCTCAAGCACAAGGATGATCAATTGGTTTTTCAAGAGACAATGGATACAAAGGTTATTTATCGGTCAACCAACGTATGTTTCCTTAGGAGGCACCAAAGCCAAGGAAGGGTATTCCGGATCGGCGGTGCTGGTCCAAGAGCAAGCGAGTTACTCTGCCATCGCCGTCCACAGTTTTGTCCAAGATGATCGTGAATTTAATTTGATGTTGAGCCGAACGCTGGTTCAGAGATTGCTTTCGGCCCTTAAGAAAAAGAAAGGAGAAACGTCCCGATTCAGACGCCTCTCAGATAATCCGGAGCATATTCGTGTGGTCCAGGAATTTCTCGAAGGGCTGTTATCAGGGCGATCCGGGACAGGATCAGGGCACGCGCACTTATCTGCCGGCTTGCCGGGCGTTGGAGTTCTGGGGCTGGCCTATCTGGGATTAACGCTGTTGTGGCCAGCCCTGGCGATGGCGGCCTTTGAGTTTCCGCTTTCCGCCATGAACCGCCGCAGCGCCTTGAAAGTATTGATGAGTGCTTTGGTGTCTCTGTCGCGACCAATTTTCGGAACCGCGGCGACTCAGGAGACCCGTTTGATCGTTAAATTCAAAAACAGCGGTGGGCAGGCACTGACCGAATGCGCCCATTGCGTCATCGGCCGCGGCGACGCGTTCCGCTATGCCACGCAGGATGCCTCAGATTCGCTGGATAAGTTGGGCCGCCGCTTCTCAGTCAGGGCGGCGCAGAACGCATTTACTCTGCCGCATAAACTGCGGACCGATCAGGCGCGCGAGGAGTTCTTCAAACTGGTGGAGAGCGTGAGAAGGAGATATCCATTGCGTTCCCAGCGGGCCCCGGCCGGAGTGAGCATTCCTGATTTAAGTAACATCTATTCGATCTCGATTGCCGGGGACATTCAGGAAGCGGCCGCGGCCTACAACGCCGATCCGCATGTGGAATGGGCGCAAATCGATTATGGCACCGTAGACGATGTGCTGCCCAACGACCGGTATTATCCCACCGCGGGTCTCTGGGGCCAGTCCTATCGGGACTTGTGGTACATGGACATCATTGATGCCGTCAGAGCCCTTGATGTCAGCCAGGGCGAAGGCGTGATCGTGGCCACCAACGACAGCGGTCTGGACATCCGCCACCCGGACATCGACCCGCGCCGGGTGATGCTCTTGGATCCGAGATCCGGAGTGGACGTCTCGGGTCATGGGACCATGGTGGCCGGAATCATCGGCGCCATCCTTGGTAACGGCCGCGACATGTTCGGCATCGCCCCGAAAGCGATTCTCCTGCCGGTCAAGGTGTCCGATGAGAATCCCGTTTCCACCCGTGCCGAAGGCATTGTGATCGCCGTCCTCAACGGCGCCGATGTGGTTAACAACAGCTGGAGTGAGATCCGATATCTTGGTCATGATCCCATGCTCAGGGAAGTCATTATCTTTGCCGAGGCGATGGGCGTCATCAACGTCTTCTCCGGCGGAAACGATGCCATTAATGTGGTTGAAGGAAGCCCGCAGGACATGCCGGAGACGCTCACGGTTTCGGCCACGTCGGAAATCGACACCTTTGTGCAACACTTCTCCAATTATGCGGGATATAGCGTAGGCGGCCGCAAAGGGATCAGCATCGGCGCGCCGGGCGGCGGGTCGGAGGTGACGGTTGTGGGCATTCAAGATCCTTCGCATAATATTCTGTCCTTAAGGTCCGGCGACAGCGCCAGAGTGAGAGTGAATCCGGAAGGGACCGTGACCCGCGAAGACGGCACGTCGTTCTCTGCCCCCATGGCCACCGCCACCGTTGCCCTGATCATTTCGAAATGGACCAGCGAGGGGCGGTCCTTCACGACCGCGGATGTCCGGCATGCCATCATGGCCTCGGCGGATCCGATCTTGGGCAGAGAGCGAAACAAATTCGTGGGATTCGGCCGCCTGAATGTCTTCAACGCCGTGAGGGTTCAGCCGCATGTCTTCCTGTATTCAACGAACGCTCGCATCAACGACCGGACGTTGGGGAATGGGGATGACTTCCTCAATCCGGGCGAAACTTTTGAGATCGTTGTCTCAGTGAAAAATGCCTGGACTGCGGCCCGGGGTGTTA
This sequence comes from Candidatus Omnitrophota bacterium, assembly GCA_023247755.1. Taxonomy (GTDB): domain Bacteria; phylum Omnitrophota; class Gorgyraeia; order Zapsychrales; family JAHFFX01; genus JAHFFX01. The sequence goes on from JAHFFX010000007.1 coordinate 23,709, forward strand.
CCGTCAAGCTGAATCCCAGGCTGGCCGCCCTGCTTCCGATCAGAAATCGGGTCGAGCTGGGAGATATGGCGCCGGGCGAGGTTAAAGAGGCGGTGTTTGAATTCAACTTGTCTTTATACGCCAGCAATCAGGAACGGGTGAATTTCGAACTCGTTCTGAGCGCGGAAGCGACCCCCGAACGTTATGAACTTCTGGAAGATGTGGCCGAGATCTTTGTTCCTGCAAGCCAACCGCCTTCCCTATATAACGGCCGGCCGCTGGTCCTGGAAGAGAACCCGAACCGCGGGCAGTTTGTCCGCATGGCCATGTCGGACGTCGCCATCGGCGACATCAACCGGGATGGTCATCCGGAAATCGTTGTGCTCGCGGCGGGTCAGATTCTGGTTTATGACCGTCATTGGAATTACCTCTGGTCGCAAAACGTCTTTTCCACTCAGTATATTGCCAACGGATACCGTGTGCTGCTGGGCGATGTGGACGGCGACGGCTATCTGGAAATTTTTGTCGCGGATCAGGGGTTCCGCCATGACGGAACGCGGTTGAGCGGTTGGGAACCGGGCGTGATTCGCAACGCCTTCCCGGGAATGATCGTTACCGGTCTCAGCGATGTTGACGGTGACGGTCGCCTCGAGGTGATCGGGATCGATGATCGCAATGAGATCTTTATTCTCGACGCTCAAGGAAACTCCAAATTCGTTGGGGGGCCGCTGACCGCGCCGCCGGTGGCCACGGCCGGTCAACGCAAGACCGAAACGCTCAGCCGTCCGGTGCTCGCCCGCTTTGCTGATGGCCGCAAGGTGGTCATGGCGGTCGGTTTTGCCCGCGGTCCAACGGCGGCGGAAAGCAGCAGCCATTTGTATGCCTGGGACGCCGCAACTCATCAGTTGCTGGGAGCGCAGAACCTGTTGACAGAAGGCGAGGTGGCGATCTGGAATTCCTACGACGCGCCGTCGGTGGGCGACGTCAACCGGGACGGACTGGATGAGGTCGTGGTGGTGGTGGCCGATGATCAGCAAAGTGTCGGCCGGGTGACGCTGCACGGGCCGGACGGTCAATTCTACTGGGCCGCCTATCTTTCCTTCAACGGCGCGCCGGCCGCTCATTATCCCATGGCGACGTTGGCGGATGTCAATGGGGACGGCATTCTGGAGGCAGTCATCATCTCGGAATTAAGAAGTGCTCCCGAAGCCATCGTTACGATCCTAAATGGCATGGACGGGCGGATCATGGCGCAATGGTCCGTGCCCGGATATCAGACCATGAACGAGTCTGCAGGCAACGTGATCAACAGCAGCCTGATCCAACCCACGATCGCCGATGTGGGTGACCGCCATCAGCCGGTCATCCTGCTGCCCTTGCGGATCTGGTCGAATACGAAACGTCAATACATCGTCCGGATCTTTGCGTGGAATGCCCGGGGAGAATCGGTGGCGCCACTCACGTTCGACCTGGATCCCGCTTTGGGCGATCGGGTCAATTCCATCTTCGTCTCCCATCTCGACAAAAACCGCAGGCATATTCAATTGGGCATTCGTTCGCACAACGAGGCCACCAGCCGGGTATACGTCACGGTTTTTGATATTCCTTTGACCAAAACAGAAAAGCGTCAAGATTCCATCGCCTTCCTCTCTGATGCCTCGGTGTGGGGAATGCTGATGCTGGGATTGTTCCTGGTGGCGCTCAACGGACCAGGTTCATCGGACCCGAGATACAAGCACATCTTTGACCGTTTATCGTTGATCACGGATGACATCGTCCGTGAGCAGACGTTGATGTTCCAGAATCTTACTGCGGCCGAGATCTCGGTGGAGGGCCTTCGCTCCAGGATCCGTTCTCGAGATCGTGAATTTTTGACCGCGGCGGCCCAAATGAACCGTACCTTCTCTTACCTGTCTCTGGTGCAGGATATATTCATGAAATATGTCCTGTATAACCGGACGGGAACCCAGACCTGCGGCCATTGTCTGATGTTGTCGGAGCTCATGAAGCACGTCGTGAAACCAGCCGATTTCGAATTTAAATTGGACTATATTTGGGACGATTTTGACGAACAAGGGGCCCCGGCTCATATCTTTGGTTTATTTATCAGGCGCAACGCCCCAAAGATCGTCGTTGATTTGGCGCCGGTTCTTGAGGAATTCGGGCCTTACACGGTCATGGAATACGATCCCTATGTCCAGATCGTCGAGGAGTATGTTCAGGAGACAATGATCATAGGACAGAATGTGCGCTCTGAAAGGCGGGCTCAGCTCTACGATCGTTTTGATCTGGAGCAAAGCCGATTGGGAACGCTGGAGGAGTATTTGAACTCGGACGACAGGAGCTTCATGATCAGCCTCTCCGGTTTCGGAGGGATGAGTCTTCTGATGCTGGCCCTGGCGATGGCGGCGAACGTCCCCGATCCCGATCTGCGAACTTTCGGGGCGCTGGCCGGCGGGCAATGGGAGCGGCTGGGAGGAAATTCCGCGGTCGAGTATTACCGGGTCGATATGCCGGGCGGCGGATTCGTTTTTGTGTGGGCCGAACTCGATCATTACGATTCGTTCTCGCTGGTCAAAATGTTGTTCGACACCATCGTCCAGTATCCGGCCCGGCCTCAAGACAAACTGTTGCTTAATGAGAGTTCTAACGCGCAGGAATTCACGAACGAATTCCTCGCGCAGGCGATTGCCCATAAAAAGATCTCATCCGGTGCGGCCGGATACACCGTTTTACTTCGCGAGCCCGCCCTGGTCGACCTCATTGCGGCACTTAAGGTCACTTCCAAGATCCAGATATTGCTCATTCTCATGAATGCGGAGGGGGCTCCGTTCGCCATGGAGGACACCACGCAAGTCCAGCTCCTTAAGCAGGCGGGGATCAAGCTGCTGTCTGAGGAGCTTTCTCTGCCCGGCCCGGACATTGAGAGAGCGTTCGCCGCCACCCTGGATCAGGATATCGAAGATCTGGCCCGGCGATTCAGTGACCTGCAGAAGCGGGCCCTCAACGCGGCCAACCGGATCATCGCCGCTGAAGTCAGCGATCTGACGGGGTCTCATCTTGGACCGGTATGGATCAGAATGGGTATCGCGCATGTCCCGGCGCTGATCGCCGATGCGGACGATTCCGTGATCGCTCAAGAGGTCAAGAATTATGCGACCGAGCGGTTGACGCCTGCCATCGAGGTGAAAAAGATAGAATTGGCGCGCCGGTTCTGGGAGGCCGCCCGTGGACATGAGGACCCGCGCTTATTGTCCATCCTTCCCGGCGTTTGGATACTGGCGGCGTTGATATTGCCGGTCCTGACCCTGCACGATAACGTCCTCGTTTTAGGTGCAGGGCTGGCGATGGCCCGGGAGGATAATCGGGCAGACGACCGTCTGCGGGCGCTCGTTCGAAAGCAGAAAGAACGCACGCGGAGATATAAAGAAATGGATGAGGACCAGATCATCGAATGGCTGCGCCCATACCGGCATTTAAAAGGCAGCTTGTTAGGGAAGGTTGTGGAGCGCGTCCTGAAGAATGAATTCGCCCGGGTCGTGCTGAATTTTGGTTTTTCCGAAGATGATATCGCTACCCTGGAAGCGGCGGCGCGGCTTCTTATCGCGGAGCGTCGCCGGGAAGGCTGGCAGACCCCGATCGTCGTTACGTCGGTCGGGCCGGGAATGTTGGGTGAGTTGAAGCTGGCCCTCGAAAAACTTGAGCTCGCGGCCGGCCGGGATGTCAGGTCCCTCAAGGTGCTGCTGGTGGCTTACGATTTCAATATCGCGTGGCTATGGCGAACCCAGGCGCAGATCGAGCAGGTCCTCATGCGCCGGTCGAAGAAGTATGAATTGGACTATCGGGTGTATTTTGCGGATGTCATTGGAAGTTCGAAGCCGCGGCAGCGAGCCGTTCTGCAGGAGGCGCTGGCCCGGCACATTCCTTCCAACATCACTTTCTGGCGGCATAACTGGGTGGGGGGAAAGTTGCGTTACGCGCAGTTGTCGGCTTTCGCTCAGCGATTACGGAACAATGTGCAGGGAGGCATATTCGTCGATGAACGGGTTCTGGCCGGTCCGGACCTGGAGACCCGTTTGAGATTCAGCGAAATCGTCGGATTTCCTGGGGAGCTGGAAGATTCGCCGGAGATCCTGCCGATGCTGTCCGGCCTGGATCTGGTGTGGTCACTGCTGGCGGTCGCCCTATTGGCGATGGCGGTTGCGAGAGATGTCCGGCAAGTCAAATCGATCCTCAAGGTCACGGAACTGTCTTATTTCAACCGGCAAGAAGGTCGTTCCTTCTTCGACCTGCCGGCCCAGGAAGGAGTGCCTGCGGGAAACATCCTGACCGCTATTGAGCAGGGCCTTGAGAAAGCCGATCCTGCCGTCGCGTCAATCACCGGCGGACGAACGACCGCCTTCGAGGACTTCGATTATGTGATCAGCGAGTTTCTGGGAAGCGTGGTCTATGTCCTGGATCAGAACGGTAATCCTTATTGGCCGGCCATTACTCAGGATATTGATTTTGTTTTGCGCGTCCCCGACAGTTGGTTGGAGCAGTTGAGTTTTGAAGAACAACGACAAGTATTCAATATATTGAGAACCGGATTCGAGCGGCAATTGGGCGCAGAACGCCGGGTTCAGCTGCATCTGGATGCCGTGCTGCCCTACAGTGACATGCTGCGCCCGTACACTCCGCAATCGATCCACCGGTATTGGGGAAAACCGGTTGCGTTGGAAGCGATGTTCAATGCTGTAAAAGCGCATATCACAGAAAATCGACAAGAGGTATTGGGGCTGTATCGGGATCTTTTCCAAGAGACGCAAGCGGCCCTGTACTCTTCCGGCTTCCAAAATAGCAGGCTTAAGGATGTCAAACGGTTGTTGCTGTTGGCCTGGCTGCGTGGCGCTAAAAGAGAAGCTGCGACGATATTTCAGGTCATCGTTAACCTTGCCAAGGATCCGGCTGTTCTGCTTCCGGAGGATGAGCGGTCGCTGGCCCGTTCTTTGGACCGGGCTCGCCCGGAGTTCGGAGAAATGGATATTGTTCGATTGGTCAATCGTTATGAAGCGAGCTCCAGACACCCCGAAAGAACGGACCGGGTATCCAGCCTTGCGGGCGTGGAGATCCTGGGGGCGCTGGCCCTGCTCGCGGTGGGGATGGCTTTCATCGACAACTCCCATTCCCGGACGATGGTCAGGATCGGGGAGCGGAAATTTGGCATGATCAAGATCACCAAGAAGTCGAAGCGGGGCATCGGGTTGTATTTGAATAATTCTTCCAATTCGGGCAACTATGCCGTGATCGATGGGATGGTTGTAGAAAATATACCGGATATGTTTGCTTATGCTACGCCGTCCGTCCAGGATGATCAAGTTTGGAGCGTTCGCGGCGTAAAGATCGAGCCGAAACCAGAGCTCAAGGGCCGGGGGCTGTTGCGGCCGCTCTTGAATCTCTTATTTACTCATGTTCCCGATATCCGCCGGGTTGACGGAATAGTCGAGAATGTTCTCATGGTCAAGGCCCTGCACGATGAATATGGGTTCCAGCCGGAAATTCCGGGGGCGACCCCGACCACTTATATGGGTCCCAAGGCAAGCGCGGGTGGTAAACGCACGCCGATCTTCTTTGCGGAGTCCGGGGCTGCGAAGCTGTTCTCCCTTCTGCCGGACCAGGTCGGTCAATTTGAGGTCATCGCCAATCCGACCCAACCTTTGGGAACGATGCGTCCGGTCTATCTGGGCGTGCCGCTGGTGCTCGCGGATGAAGCGCAGTTCGCGCGGGCGACGGGCGCTGCTTCGGAAGGTCAGCAAGCGATGATCGTGGGTGGGATCGAAGGGGCGGTGCTTTTAGTGCTCAGTTCAACGCTGATCGCCGCGGCAAGCGCATTGGCGAGCCCGGCGGTCATTACCGAAGAAGAAGCCATCACCGAGACCGTGGAGATCGTGACAAAAGATATCCATCGTTTAGAGCAGTCCGATTTCGGCGGGTTCCGGATCATTTTTGAGACGGAGTTGTTGCCCTTCCGGCTGCCGGAATTACATTTGGCTTTGGGTGAAGACGGGCTCTGGCTGCATTTGCATATGTATAACGCTGCCGGGAAGAAGAATTACGGCTTGTTGTTCCGCGTGATTGAACTTACGGAAGATCGCGTCTTGTTATCCGAACCATGGATCGAGACGTTCGGATATGGATTCGTTTCTGTGGAACGCCTGCGGGATGAAGCGCGGATCCTTGCCGAAGACGTTCAGTGGTTCATCGAAACAGCGAATGCGGCGGCCAGTTCCCAGTCCGTCCGGCTGTTTGCTTATCTCAGGGATCGACAGCCGGTCGCTTTTGTGGCGTTAAAGAGCGTTCACGTTAGCGGCGGACATCGCTTGATGGAAATGTTCGAGCTTCCCAATGAGGCGCCTTCCTCAGAGAGGCAGGTCAGGAGAGGTCCAATGACCTATGAATGGCTTTCGGAGCTTAAAAAAGCTGAAGATCATCAGGCGATGCTGTCTCTGGGCGGGCTCGAAGGGACGGCCGCCCTCGTGTTATCCCTGGCGGCCGCCTTGGCAGCAGCCATGGCATCGTCCCGCGTGTCCACGTCCGGGCCGCGGTCCATTTATTCCCGCCGCGAATTCGTGGGTTCCCTCCTGGCGGTGTCCGTCTTGCGGGGATTGTTCCCGACGGAGGCGCTGGGCCAGGTCACCAGTGTGCCCCAGGTCAAGGACTTCAAGGGCCTCATAAAGATCCTGGATAATCTCCACTTTTCCGATGAGCACGTAATGTCTCTCATCCGCATTAAGGCGCCATTCCCGCTGTATTTTGTCCCGCTGGCCAGAAAGAGCTTGCTGATGGAACTGCTGGGCCGGAATTTTGCCGGAAAATATCTTAAGGATTTTGATGAGAATGGCGCCATTGACGATTCCGATGTCCGCAAGGCCTTGGCCCTCTCCGGGGAAGAAAGGGCTGGATATGCCGGCTTCCTGAACCAGGTGGAAGGCGTGGCGACGACCTTGAACGCCCTCTATGTGGATTCGAACATCCAAATGACCACAACGGCCTTAAGTCGAAATGAGCTGGCCCTGATCGAAATGCTGCAGGGCGCCAAGCTTATTAATCGCGCGAACCTGCCGCAAGGCAGAAGGCTGAGTCCCGCGGCGGGGATCACCGTTCCTAAAGAGGCGTCGCTGATCTTTGTTTCCCTGGAAGAATATCATCAGCATCTTGCCGACAGCCGGGACCGTTATTATCAGGATATCAAGCATGAAATTCAGCATGCGGTCTATCGCAACCGTCAAGATTTCCGCAAGGGGGTCGAACGGATCATTCTCGGGCTGGATGACCGGCAGAAGGGGAACCTGGTGCAGTATATCATCGGCAATGGCATGACAAACTTTGAGGCGGAATTCGCCGCGTTCGGCCGGGAAGGTCTCCGGGAAACTCTCGGTAAGTATCGCCTGCAGCTGCCCCTGGCCACGCAACAGTCGATCCAGATCGAGATCCTTAAGCTGGAAAAGCGGATCTTCCGGTTCCTGGAGCCGGAAACGACGGTCATCGTCGGCACGAGCAAGACCTGGAAAGAATTCGAGAAAGAACGACCCGCCGTGATGCGGGCCCAGACCCTTGCCGGGGCTGAAGCACTGATCCTCGTGCTCCTGCTTCAGATATTCTGGGCGTCCGGGCTGGCGATGGCGGCGAGGTCCCGCGGAGGGGTTTCCCAGAACGCGGCGCTTGCGAAGATCCGCGCCCAAGAGCCGTTCCGTCGCCTTGCCGTGAGGTCTCAATCCCATCGATGGCACAGGGTGGACAAAGGATATGAAAGATATCATGAAGATATCGGCGGCCCTCTGGCGGGACATGCCCTTATTCCCTCTCATTCCTGGGTCGAAGAGTTCAAACATCACTTGAAGGATTCTCCGGAGCATTTGCTGGAATTCCTGCTCGAGGTGACGGGCCATGTGCTTTTGCATCTGCCCTTAGGGCCGGTGATCCGATATCCGTCGAAATTGGGCGTGCGCCTGGGGGCCTGGATGCTGCGCACGGTCATGCTCAGAAGGGCCCGGCTGGTCAATCCGCAGGTCGCCGCCAAAGTGAAGGAGGAGCTTCAGAAGACCACGTCGCTCAAAGAATTCCGGGCGGTGAGCGGGGGACAACAGCATGCCATCTATGATCTGCTGGATTCCGCGATCGCGCAATTCAAGGACTTAGGGCCACAGCCCCCGCAGGAGGATGATGCTTATCAAGAGAACTGGGCGAGCCCGCGAGAAAGGTTGATGATCGAGATAGAAGGTTATTTCAGCACGATTGTCCAGATCCACGGCAAAGTGATCTCTTCCGAAGAGGATCTGGGAATTCTGCGATTCCTGATGGATCGCCTTGACGCCGAAGAAGATCCTTACGTGGTGAACGTTGCGGTGCGAACCATTGCCCGACTTTTAAAGTTCGTCCCGCATGGTCCTTTGCGGGACGACATCACCGTCTGGTTCTATAAGACGTCCCTGGATCCTAACGTGTCTCCGGCCGTCCGCAGCACGATCGTTCGCGGCGGGATCCGCCGGATGATCGATGATCACACGCTGCGGCATCTGCATGAGATGATCCGCGAGATCCAGCGCCATCCCCAGCCGCTTTCCATCTTTGG
>JAHFFX010000197.1 GCA_023247755.1 Candidatus Omnitrophota bacterium
TCCGGGTTCCCGCCGGCGCTTCCACCGTTGGGGCAGCGGCGTCCTATTTTATCAAGTTGCTGTCGGATGAAACTGGCCGGCCTCTGGAGGGTGTTAAGTTCTATGTCAATGGGCAAGAGGCGGATCTGTCCACTCCGATCGCGGCCGGAATGCCTCAATGGATCGCGGTTTGGGACAGACAAACCTTGGCGAGTCTTACGGACGCGGCTTCGGTGGGCGCGCCGCGCAGGGAGGACCGCACGATCTCCGAAAGGCCCACGGTGGAGCAAGCCACGGCCCGGCCGGTTCAGCTGACCGAGCGCCGGCAGGCGCAGACGGACAGCGCCGGTATCGACAGAAAAACATCCCGGGACCTTATCTCCTTTAGCGCCTGGAGAGAACGGGCCAGATCGTTATTGAATAATTTAAGGGGCAGGACGGCGGTGTCTTCGTCCTCCGATTCTTCGGACATCGCTTTTGGCAAAGAGATCTTTGAACGACCGGAAACCCTGGAAGTTTTTGTTCCCTCCTTAGGTTCTCAACTGCCGGCGGAGCGGCAGAAGACCGTCAATGTCCTCGAACAAAGGATCGCCTCGACGACCCAGGGAGGCGAACTTGTGGCATTGTTGAACGATTCTCAGAGGATCATGGCCTTAAGGCAGAGCGTGGAACAACGGGCAAAAGGCAAGTACGAGAATGGACAGAGGGTCTTTGATCTGATCGAGTTGGCGCTGCAATCGCAAGCCGGGATCGATCTGCCCGGGATCCGCCGGGAGATCCGGAAAAAGACAGAAGCTCAAGCCGTCCAGGAAAAAATGAATCCCAATGTTGAAGTGATGAGAACGGAAGGGTATTTGGAGACCTTCCTTCTGCAGTTGGCGCCGAACAATGTTCCTGTTTACAGTTATCGGAACGAAGGTCGCGCCGGGCTGCCCGGAGACTCTAAGGAGCTGACTTCCTATTGGGCCTATGGAGAGGATGGCCGGGCTTCCGTCCAGGGAAGTTATGCCAGCAACGATAAGCGCATTCTCATCCAATCCAACTTGGGAGAATTAAGGAAACAGGGGGTCATTGTGCGCGATCCGCTGGCGGCGATCGGCAACAGCCTGGCCCTGGTTCATAAAGAGCAAAACGCTCTCGTGACCTTCAAAAAGCTGGGTGGTCATAGGCTGTTTGATCTGTGGAGGGCCAAAGAATTCCAGAGGCCGGAAGACCGGGACCGTAATAAAACCGATCGGGCAATGGTGGAACAGGACCAAACGAGCAGCTTTCCGAATTCCTTCGAGCCGCAACAGATCCTTGATCGGATAAATCAGCGTCCGCAAGAAGTCATGGCTTCGATAGAGCGTGCGGACAGAACTTCCGGAGTGTCCTATGGCAGACTTGCCCAAGAAGAGGAAGGCGTTCAAAGAACCGTCCTGCAAGGTGTCGTGGAAAGTTTAAGCTCGGCGCCGACGCGTCCTTCCGCGTTCTACCATGGGACGACGCTGAACACGTTGAATCAGTTGGATAAGACCGGTGGCGAGGTCCTTCCCCTCGATACGTTGCTTTCCGAAGAATATCAGCAAAAAGGAGTGGCCGTTTTAAGCGGGGAGGCCGCTCAGGGCAAGGTCCTGCTGGCGACCGATGAGGTCGCGGTGTCTGATTCCTTCAAAGTGGCCCTGGCTTATGCGGAGAGACAACCCGATCTTGATTTACATTCCCTCAATGCGAAGCTCGTGCAAAAACAAAAGGAGCTAAGCGATCTGCAGAAGCCAACTATCCTTGGGAATACGCCTTCACGGGAACTTCAGGAGCAGAAACAACGGGAAATCAAACTGTTGGAAAGCACGATTCGTTATCTTGGTTCAAGGTCAACTGCAGAATTGGACGAGCTAAAGAGCAATAATATTCCCATCATCTTCGGTGTTTCCCGGAATGTTGCCGACCGAATGGGAGGCTATGCGCCCGGCGCTTTGCCGGATGACAACCTGGCGGTAAAAACCTCCCTTGATGTCAAGGACGCTTCGGAGGTTCCGGAGGTTTTTGTCTTAAGACCGGAGCATAAGGGTAAAGTCCAGCGGAAGTTGCAGGAGATCGGTGCCGGGCAGGTCCGGGTGAGGTTGATCGGCGAAGGGCTTTTGGAAGATGTGATCGAGATCGGCATCCGGATCAATTTTGCCGGCAGCAGCAATGCCCGAAAGAAAGTTGCGGCCATCGATAATCGGGATCGATTGGCGGTGCTTGCCAATATCGTTAACGACAATGAGCCCAGGTTTAAAGAGATCGCCCGGGCGGTTGCGGTGCGCGTCGATGGCGCCTCCATTGGCGCGCCCAGGACCGAGGACCGCACGATCTCCGAACAGCCGATTACCGAACCGGTCCGGACCCCATCGACCCGGTCCGCGCCGACCTTCCGGCCCGGCCGCTTCTCAAGCGTTCGTCAGATATTGCCCTCCATTCTTGGAGGAGGGCTGGCGGTCTTTAATCTCAGCCGGGCCTCCGCCCAGGACCGCCGTCCGCAGAACGGGAACGAGCCGGCGCGTGCGCAAACTTCAGCTTCCCCTGCTTCGGCCCGGGTCACCTTTGCCGGCCGTTCGACGCCGGTGATCGCTAAGCAGACCACCCTTTCCGCCGAAAGCACGACCAAGATCCCGGCCATATTGGAGAGGTTCACCAATCTCAAAGAACGCATCGATGAGATCTGGGTCTGGGATAATTCTTCGCAGAAGATAAGCCTTAACATCATCGGCGGGCGTTCGGTCCTGCTCGTGCCGCATGGCGTCTTGAACAGTCCTCCGGATGTCCTGGCGATGGACATTCATGAATCCGGCCGGGATGGAATAAGATCCAGGCAGATCTTTGCCCGATTGTCCGATAACAAAGGTTATATTCAGCGGCAGCTTCAGGATTTGGATGAAAACATCAATGCGAGCACTTATGCCATGGAATCTCTGGAGTCCTGGATTCAGGGCAGTACGGGGATGGCAGCGGAGATTATTCCGGAATTGCGCAATGTGGCGCTGAATGACGCCAACGACATCCGCCGCCTGGAGGTCATCCGTATATTGCGGAATATGGCCGATGACGATCTCCGCCGCGAAATAGCGAACGCGGCGGTGGAAGCCGTTGGTCGGGTGGATATCACGAAATTGCCGGCCTGGTTCCTCAACGGGACCATGAGCCTGATCGATACGCATGCCGTTGCTTCCAGCAAGACCTTTGAAGTGGCCAGAAGGGCCATGGAATCCAGCCAGCAAATGGAACTGGCCCATAAGATCATGAGCAAAGCGCTTCAAAGCGACAACATCGAAGATAGGGATGCGGCGGCCCGCTGGATTTCCGGCAAACTGTTGGGAGGAGCTTCTCAAACCAATGAGGTCTTGACCGGCGTTATCGCCAGGGAAAGGATCTCTCTGGGCATGCTGGAAGCCATTGGCCGGGCGGTGCGTCAGGATGTGCGAGGCCGGCCCGAGGCGGTAATTCCCGCGGTCCATATTTTGGTGCGGGCAAGCCCCATGGAGGCCCAAAAGCTGCTGGATGAACATCCCGCCGTCCGGAGCCAGCTGTCCTTTTTGCACGAAGTGTTGAATTCCGGTATTCTGCAAGCGCAAGCCCCGCAGGAACATCCGGCAATGCCCGTCCTGGTGGAGTCGGCAAAGCGGTTCCTGCAGGAGGAAGAAGCTGGTAACGCCGGTGTGGCCCGCGAGAACACAACCTGGTATCGGGCCATCATGACCTCGACGCAATCCGAAAGGGATCTGCAGTGGATGCAATACGCTTACGCGATTGTTCTAAGTCTGCCCGGGCTTGAGCAATTCCCTAACAAAGAATTAAGCAAAACGCTGCAAGATGTTGTTAAGGAAGGTCATGTTCTGTATGCGAAGGATGTTACCGCGATCAATCTTAACCCGAATTTCAAAATCGGCACCGGCTATGTTGATCAAAAGGTTCCTGACTTAAAGACCCTGACTTATCATATGTGGCATGAGGTGGGGCATCGTTATGTAGATGGTTTACGGCCGGTTCTCTTTAGCGATGAAGCTATATCCCGCCGGAAGAATAGTTTGGACTTGCTGGCGATGCATGAATTCGCGGGGAATGTGTTTGCTCTGAGCGAAAAAGTTAAGGAAGGGATAGGACCTCAAGAGCTGTCTAAACTGGTGAAAGAGACCGCCGAGGGCGACAAGGGGCTTTATCCGGGCTTCTGGGGCCGCCTAATCAGGTATGCCCCGCATGT
>JAHFFX010000008.1 GCA_023247755.1 Candidatus Omnitrophota bacterium
TATCATCACACCCAGGTTGATGTTGGCGATGCGCAGCAAGTGCGGGCCTGGGTTCGCGCAATAAAAGATGATCTTAAACGGATCGATGTTCTGGTTTGCAATGCCGGTTCCGTACAGTCGGCCCTTTTGATGGCCGTCACCCCGGACGAGGTTCTTCAGACCTTCCTGCGTACTCATGTCGCCGGGACGTACTATGTGTGCCGTGAGGTTGCCAAAGTTATGGTCCCCCGGAAATATGGGCGGATTATTACGGTGTCGTCCTTGGGGGTGCCTTTGCATCTGGAAGGCACGTCGGCCTATTCGGCCACGAAAAGCGCGATTGTCGAGATGACCAAAATTCTGGCCAAGGAGTTGGCGCCCGCGGGGATCACCTGCAATGTATTCTCTCCGGCGCTTTTTATGACGGAATCCGCTCAAGCAATGGGACGGGAGTGGGCGGTTCGTCTTCTGGAAAAACAGACCATTAAACGTGTGGTGACCGCAGAGGAGATCTGTAATGTAATCGCATTCTTTGCTGCCGCGGAAAGCGGTTGTGTTACCGGACAGGTGATCAATATGGGATTGGTCAGTTGAAGCGGAGGATAGGATGGGCCGTCGAATTGGCGATTATGAAGTCGTAACCATTGTGACAGATGAACCTTGGTCGGAGAATTGCTATTTAGTGCGGCAGATCTCGTCATCGCAGATGGTCATCATCGATCCGGGGGGAGCCGCAGATCGCATTGCACAGGCGGTGCGCGACAACGGCGGCGATCCGAAAGCGATTTTGATCACGCACGCGCATCATGATCATGTCGGGGCTGTGGCAGAATTGCAGCGGCATTTCAGCATACCTTGTTTTTTGCATCGCGCGGACAACCGCCTATTGCGACAAGCCCATACGTATGCATTGGTATTTGCCGCGCGGAACATGGAGCCGCTTTCGGAGGTTTGCTTATTTGAGGGAAGCAGCAGCCCGAAGATAGATCATTGGCCTATTCAAACTATCCATACACCCGGGCATAGCCCGGGAAGCGTATGTTATTGTTTTGGGGGGTTCGTTTTCACCGGGGATACACTTTTGTACCAACATGTGGGACGCGCGGATACCCCCGGATCTGATCCGGCTCAGGTGTGCTTATCGGTGGACCGTTTGTTGCATGAATTAACCGAGGAGACGGTCATCCTGTCGGGTCATGGGCGGAGCTGGACCATTGGAGAGGCTCGGGTCTGGTGGCTGGATGTGCGCCAGTCCCCGCCGCAGTACAAGCGATTCGGCGGAATATGAGAAGGCAATAACCAAAGGCGATATGGTCAACAATGCTATGGGTGGCGTCGGTGTGCTGGGCGCGGGGAGGTATGTCCCCGGAAAACTGATCACCAATCAAATGTTGGAAAAGTGGACCGGGGTTCCGGCTCAGCAAATCGTTGAGCGCATAGGCATTGAAACGCGATATGTGGCCGAAGAACATGAGACGGCCTCGGGCATGTCCGCAACCGCAGCCATGGAAGCAATCGCAATGGCGGGCATTGATGCCTCACAGATCGGATTAATCATCGTCTGCAGCTTTACGGGGGATTATGTCTACCCGGCTATGGCTTGCAAGGTCCAGGAACTCATCAATGCCAAGAACGCGGGGGCCTTTGATTTGATGGCCAACTGCACCGGCTTCCAGGTCGGATTGAGCGTCGCATCGGACCGCTTGACTTGTGATCCGACGATCGCGTATGCACTGGTGATCGGTACGGCATTGCAGTCGCGATATATCAATTGGTCCGACCCCAACAGCGCTATTTATTTTGGGGATGGCGCAGGGGCGGCCATTCTGGGACGGGTTCCGTCCGGGTATGGGGTTTTGGCAAGCGAGGTTTTTTCCAACGGTAAGGTGTTCGAGGCGGTCCGCATGCGCGGCGGCGGGTCGAGCTACCCGCTTCGCGCCGAGAATGTGAATGAGGGCTTGCAGTACTATGAGTTGAACGGGCTGGAGGTTTGGAAGCAGGTTATCCAGTATCAGCCCCTGGCGATTGACCGGTCGCTGGAGAAGATTGGCAAGAAAGTTGCGGATGTGGATTTTTTTATTTTTCATCAAGCGAATCTGCGATTGATCGAGTATCTGATGGGGAAGATGAAACATCCGATGAATAAGACATATAACAATGTAGCTGCCATTGGGAATACCGCAGATGCTTCCCTGGCGATCGCTTTGTGCGACGCCCTTCGGGCGGGCTGTATCAGACGCGACCAGCTGGTGGTCATTTCGGGGGTCGGGGCGGGTTTTACTTTTGGTTCGACGGTCGTGCGCTGGTATTGAATGATGACACCGTGAATTAACCGGACGGAACGCTCATGGCATATCGCAATGGCGACATAATAATACGTATGCCGCACTTCGATGACATCAAAGTCGGGGATGTGGCGGAATTAAAGCATTTCCTGACTAAAGAGGATGTGCAGGCGTTCGCCGCCTTGACCGGCGACTTTAATCCCTTGCATGTTGACGAGGAGTTTGCCAAAAGGACGCTGTTTCATAAACCGGTTGTCCACGGAATGCTTTCCGCATCTTTTATATCAACGATCATCGGGACTTTGCTGCCCGGGGGCGGAGCGTTGTGGATGAGTCAGACCTTGGATTTTCTTCGCCCGGCGCATGTGGGCGATACGCTCCGCGTCCTAGCCAGCGTCAAACAAAAATCGCCGGCGACAAGGGTTATGTTGCTGAAGATTGTTGTAAGTAATCAGTTGGGGGAGGAGCTTATCAGGGGTGAGTCTTCGGTCAAAGTTCTGGAACTAAGAAATGAGGTGAACGTCATGGATTCTAATGCCCAAAAGACCGTTCTGATCACCGGTGCAAGCCGTGGGATTGGAGCCGCGACCGCCGTGAAATTGGCTGAGGCGGGGCATGCAGTTGTGGTCAACTACCATTCTTCTGAAGGCGCAGCGCAGCAAGTGGTGGCAAAGATCACCCAGGCTGGTGGACGGGCCATCGCCTTGAAAGCCGACATCACCGACCCGGAGGGTGTGAACAGTTTATTTTTGTCGGCGGAGAAGGCCATGGGCCCGATCCATGCGGTGGTTCATTGCGCGGCTCCGAATAATGCGCCGCGACCTTTCGAGCAGTTGAATTGGGGATCATTTCAGGAGCAGTTGGATGTGCATCTGAAGGGGGCGTTCCATTGCGCCAAGGCCGCTCTTCCCAAAATGCTGGAAGCAAAATCCGGGGATTTGATTTTCCTGGGGACAGTCTACAATGATGGGGCGCCCCCGGTCCAGCAGGCGCGCTATGTCGTCGCCAAATCGGCTTTGGCTTCCCTGGCCCGTTGCCTTGCGGTGGAATATGGCCCCATGGGCGTTCGGGTGAATGTTGTCGCTCCCGGCATGACCCAGACGGAAATGATCGCGGACCTGCCGGACAAGGTGAAAATGCTGACGAAAATGCAAACGCCGCTTCGTCGTCTGGCGGAGCCGGGCGAGATCGCGGATGCCATGGTTTTTTTGTTAAGCCCCGGGGCAAGACATATCACGGGACAGACCCTTCGTATTTGCGGGGGGGCGGTAATGGCATGATGAACGATTATCCCGAGTTCATGCGGATGGTGGAGCTGGTATCAAGCCTGAATCCCCTGCAAAGGAAAAGGATCAATCATTTCATCAGCCGGCAGGATCAGGAGTATTGGGAATATGCAGAAGACATATGCCGCACGCTTGGCCGTTCTTTTTTGAAAACCAATGCAGGGCGAGTGACCGCGGCCAGTGCCTATAACCGGATGACCTTGGATTTTCTGGCCGAACAGATCCGGTTTAAAAAGACAGGCGTGTATCTTTTGAACGACGCTAAGGTGGCCCGGGCTAATGTTTATGATCAGCCCGAGGTCATGCGTTATTACATGGTTGGACTTTTCCTATCCTATTTATTATGGCCTAACCATTTTAAGATGCTGCAATTTTTCAAGACATATATCCAGGGGTCTCCCACGGTAGAGCGCTATCTTGAGATAGCGCCGGGGCATGGATTATTCGCCGCGGAGACCCTGCGGCGATTTCCCGGCCTAAGGGCCACGCTATTGGATATCAGCAAGACATCCATTCAGGTGACCAGTGAGATCCTGGCAACTTTTCAGATCGATTCGTCCCGTTTCGATTTCATCCACGGGGATTTCCTGACCGTGCCAATGGAAGGCGGGGATTTTGATTTTATCTCCATGGGGGAAGTCCTGGAACATGTCAATGACGCACTGGGATTCTTGGAGCGTGCCTGCCGCCTGCTTAAAGATGATGGCCGGATCTTCATGACAACCTGTACCAATTCACCGGCGCTTGATCATATCTACCATTTTCATAATACGAATGAGATCCGGGATTTGATTCATCAGGCGGGCTTGCGGATTCTCAGGGAGAAGGCGTTGCCGGCTGAGGCGGTTCCGGAAGAGCGCTGTGAGGCGGAGCTCATCACTATAAATTATTGCGCCATTCTGGCGAAACGCGCATGAGCAAAGAAAAACTGGACGCCGCTATCCGGCGATTATCCCAAGAGCCGTCATATAGCGCTTACGCGGCCGTGGCCAATCTGCTGGATCGGTTGGACTCCCGTGCAAGCGGCTTTCCTCTCTTGAAGGTGGCTGTCCTGCGGAATTTTACGCTGGAGCCGTTGTTGCCGGTGATTAAGGGAGAGGTCGCTCTGTCCGGATTCCATCCCAAGGTGCAGGTGGGGGGCTTTGACACCATCGCTCAAGATGTGCTGGATCCGACAAGCGAATTGTATGCCTTTGCGCCGAATTTAATCTTTCTGGCTCAGTGGCTGGAGGGCCTGTCGCCGGCTTTGGTTACACGATTTACTTCGTTGTCTTCTGCGCAGGTAACCGATGAGATGGAGCGGGTTTTGACCATGATTGGTCATTTCATCACTGTTCTCCGTCGACACTCGAAGGCGCCGATAGTGATTAATAATTTTATGTTGCCTTTGTTCCCCGCCCTGGGGATACTCGATGCCCAGTCAGAGAGTCATCAGACACATGCGTTCTTGAGACTGAACAGGGAGCTGCGGGATCGACTGGAACAGTTCCCGGATGTTTATTTGATGGACGTGATGGGGTTGATGGCGCGCATCGGTGGCGCTCAGGGCATGGATGAACGTTACTGGCAGGTGGGCCGTGCCCCGATCGGAAGCAATGCGCTCCTTCCCTGGGGACGGGAATATGGGAAATTTGTGCGCGCCCTGGGCGGTAAGGCCCGTAAGTGCTTAGTGCTGGATTGTGACAATGTTCTTTGGGGGGGGATTGTCGGTGAGGATGGCCTCAAAAACATCCATTTGGGCAAGACTTACCCGGGCTCATGCTATCAAACATTTCAGAGCGAGATTTTGAACCTTCATGACCGCGGGGTGATCCTGGCGTTATGCAGCAAGAACAACGAAGCGGATGTTTTGGAGGTGCTTAAGGACCATCCGGATATGATTCTGCGGGAGGACAACTTTGCCACCTGGCAGATCAATTGGGAGGACAAGGTCGCAAATCTGATGCGCATTGCACAGGATTTGAACATCGGTCTGGACAGCATGGTGTTCGTGGATGACAGCCAGTTCGAATGCGGCCAGGTGCGCGAACGATTGCCCCAGGTGGCGGTGCTGTGTTTATCCGGGGATCCCTCTTTGTTCCGGACCAAATTGCAGGAACAGGGCTATTTTGATACTTTGGCACTTTCCCAGGAAGATAAGCGGCGAAATCAAATGTATCGGGATGATGCCGACCGCAAGCGCCTGGTTGCCTCGGCGGGATCCCTCGAGGAGTATCTGACCAAACTGAAAATGGTCGCACAGATCGGGCCAGTCGATGAACTGATGATCCCCAGGGTTGCGCAATTGACCCAGAAAACCAATCAATTCAATCTAACGACACGGCGCTATACCGAGTCTGATATTCGTGCGTTCATTGCTAATCCCGCAACGGACGTGTTCTTTCTCAAACTTTCGGATTGTATTTCTGATATGGGTTTAGTCGGGGTCATGATCATCAGATACCAGGACCAGCAGGCGGTCATCGATTCTTTCTTGTTGAGTTGCCGGGTCTTGGGGCGGGGCGTTGAGGACATGTTTATGACGCAGGTGTTGGCCCTGGCGCAGGCCCGAGGGTGCCACACTATTTTGGGACAGTATATAGCCACGGCAAAGAACTCACCGGTGGCAGATTTCCTGGGGCGTTTTGGATTTCAAATGGTCGCTGAACACGCAACCGGCCGTGATTGGAGTCTTTCCTTGACAAAAGCAATCAGCGTAGGGCCGAGTTGGGTCAGGGTTGAATGCATTCAACAAAGGGGTAAATATGCAGATAAGTGAGGATAAGCTTAAAAGGATCATGGCGGATATTTTTGATATTGATGTTTCAACGATCGATGACTCGACCTCTGTTGATACGGTCAGCGCATGGGACTCCTTGAACCATTTGAACCTTGTGCTGGCGCTTGAGCATGAATTCAACATCACTTTTTCCGTCGAACAAACAGTGCAGATCCTGAACTATCCCTTGATCAAAGCTATTTTGGGCGAACATGGGGTTAGCATCGGTCAGGGGCAATAGTCAAAGGACGCTTCTCTGGGGATATACGCTTTTCTCGCTTTGGGTGAGCCGTACGCTGCCGTCTCGGGTCTTTGGGACGGTCCAAGGTGATGATTATGAACGTTCTTGCCGTGCGGGCCGATGGAGAACTTCAGCCGTTTCTCAACGAGATGATCCATCGGGAGTACTTCCCTGCTGCATTTGGTTCCTTGAGAATGAAGCGGATATAAGATAGGAAATAATCATGTGGTGAATTCTCTCCGGTGGGGGGCCATTGCACTCCGAACCGGTGCGATCATTTGCGATTAAAATGTTCAATATGAACCGCTTTTCTCATCAAAAAAGAATCGTCATTTTTGAATCACCTGGCGCGTGGCAGACCGGGGTGCTAAAGCTATATCTTAGTCTGGGGATCGAAGTTGCCGTGCTGGAGCCTTTTCATGCTTATCATCACCGCCAGGGAATACGGTTTTTTCCGCCGCAACTTTCGCCAGAGGTCAAAGGCCTAATCGGCGAGGGCAAGGTCCGTTTGATCACGGTCCGGGAGCTCAATGCCGCCGAGATCTATCTGCTTGCGGGGGATCGGGCGTTAAACGCGATGGAGTCTGCTTTTGCGCGCTATCGCCGTCGCATCGGAAAACTTCTGCGGTTTGTCGTTCATACGACCGGCTCGCCTCTGGGGGAAGACGTTTTCCGGATCAATCTCTGTTTCCGTCTGGCCGAATTTTATTCGATCAATCTGCTCGCCGCCCGCATCGCCGGATTTCTCCCCGGGCGAAAAATCGTATTTTATCCGGAACGGATAGAGTTTCCCTATTTCTTTTTCCAGGCCTTGCTTAAAGACGCGCAACGGTCCGTTGAGGAGCACGAACCGCTGGTCTTTTCCGCGGCGGCTAAAGTCTTCGGAACGTGCGTGCGCCTGAAAGAGGATGTCGGGGAATTCTTCCAACTGACGGTACGGGTCATCTTGAGCTTGTTGTTATCATGTAAGCCCGTCCGGCAGGAGCCCGATCGCTCTTTTAAGTTCGGGATGGGAGTGATTGCGCCGGCGCGCCAACTGCGCGGCACGCAGCGCGGCGCGGATTTTCTCGTTGATGAGAAGCTCCTGCGCGCCTCCGAGGTCGCCTATTTCCCGCTGGCCCGCTTGACGCCGCAGCATAAACAAAAACTTTCGGAGGTTTCGGGTAACGTTTATTTCGTTCCCAAGGAGGAAAGCTATCGCGGCCGCTTCTTAAGTTGGCTGAACTTATGGGGACTTGCGCTGCAGGGATGGCCGGCGCCTACGGCTGCGGACATCCGCAGCGCGTTCATTCTGTTCGATAATTATTTTAAATGGCAGAGCGTTCTCAAACGGGTTCACCTCCAACATTTCATCACCCACTGTGATTTCGGCGAGCCGCACATTGGACGCAACATCGCGCTCAAGGCGGCCGGGGTCGAGACCTGGCACTTCACCGACTCGATGAACCAAATGTGCACCGTCGCCGAACCCGCTCGGGGGATCACCGGCTGCCATCCGTTTTGGGCCTACATGTATTACGATCATTTCGTGACCTGGAACGAATTCCTGAAGCGCAACTATGAACGGCACCACTGTTCGGTGGGACGTTATCATGTCGTTGGGTGCCTCTGGAGCGGGCACATCCAATCCAAGGCCAAATCCGATTGGTCCTTCCTGGGGAATGTCCCAGCGGAGGTCGCGAACCGTTTCGTGGTGGCCGCGTTCGATTCGACCTATTCGTGTCACGGGATCACTTCCTATGAAGAAGGCATCACTTTTGCTCGGGACCTCATCAAACTCGCGGATGCCGATGAACGGATCTTCATTTTTCTTAAAGAGAAGAAGGACCGCAGTATTCATCTCAAGCTAGATCCCAATGGCGGCCGGGAATTGTTGGAAGTGTACAAGTTGATGGATTCTCATCCGCGGATTTCGGTGATCGGGAACGACGTGGATACCGCAAAATTGATGTCGGCGGCGGACCTCTGCATCTCCTTTCCTTTTACCTCAACTACCCTTGAAGCGCTCAGCGCCGGCAGGCCAGCGCTCTGGCATGACCCGTTGAATTTATATGCCCGGTGCCCCTATGGCAGCGTGAGTGGCGTAGTGAGCCACGATTTTGCTCAATTGAAGGCGCTTGTCGCGGCGGTGCAGGAAAGGGGAGCGGACGCCATCATCGGCAAGCTGGATAAGAACAGTCCGCTGTGGGACCCGTTTTCCGACGGCAATGCGATTGAGCGGTTCCGGGAACTTCTGGCCAATGGGAAGGCCGCTTCGGGATTGCACGAGGCTTTGCCGGTCCCCAACCGGTCGATAGAAATGACCGGTTCGAAAAAAAGAGTATGAAGATACTCCAGCTCATTACCTCCGAGGTGTGGATTGGTTCGGGTATCCTTCGGTCTGGACAGCCCGGTCGGACCGGTCATTGTAGGAGGATAGCGGTTACTTGCAAAGATCATCGGCAAAAATGGCGTGTGCATAAATGAGCAAAGAACGCCAGATCCAAAACAGTTTTATCTACCTGATCCCCACGCTGGTAGATAACCTGCTCCCGTTCCTGACCCTGCCCATCTTTTCGCGGATCCTTCTGCCGTCGGATTACGGTCTTTTGGCCTTGGTGCAGGTGTTTGCCACCTTCGGGTGCGGATTGTCGAACCTGGCCTTGCTGGGGGTGTATGACCGAAGTTACTTTCAGTACCGGCATGATGCCCGGCAGTCGGTGCAGCTGTTGTTCTCCGTGACCGGACTGGTCGTCGTCAATTCTCTGGCGCTGCTGGCCATCACCTATTTGATCCAAAACCCCCTGTCGCGGCTTTTCACGCAATCGCCGCAGCATGGGGATCTCTTGCTCGCCGCGCTCGCGGCAGAGTGCGCGCTTTGCCTGCGACAGTATTATCTGTTCTTTTTCAAGAACCGGGAGGAGGCCAAGGTCTATGTGAAGAATTACCTGATCAGCAGCGGGCTGACGTTCGTTCTGTCGCTTCTCTTCGTGGGGGCCCTGCGGACCGGGATCATCGGGATCATTTACGGCCGGCTGATCGGCCACGGGGCGGCGCTGGTTTCGCTGCACCGCAGGGTGTTGCGCGTGGCTCCTTTTTCCTGGAGCCGGGCCATGGTGGGAGAATTGCTCAAGATCAGCCTTCCCCTGACCCCGCCGATCTTTTACAGTTCGATCTCCAAACAGTTCGATAAGTACATGCTGGGGCTGCTTTCGACGATCGACAGCGTCGGGGTCTATAGCATCGGCCAGAAGATGTCCTACATGATCTTTGTTTATATGACTTCGCTGCAGAACGTCTTTCAGCCGCAGGTGTACCAACGCATGTTCGAGCGGGAGAAGGCCGGGGAAGACGTGGGGAAATATCTCACCCCGTTCATCTACATTTCCATCTTCGTCGGTTTGCTGGTGTCGTTGTTCGCCGAGGAAGTGATCGGGCTGCTCACGCCGGTGGAGTATCACGGCGCCATTCCGGTGGTGATGATCCTCGCGATGTATTACGGGTTCCTCTTCTGGGGAAAGATCAACAGCGTCCAATTGCTGTATAAAAAGCGGACGGGGATCATGTCGTTATTGACGTTCTTGACGATCGTTCTGAACATACTTCTGGGGATCCCCATGATCAGATATTGGGGAGCCCAGGGGGCCGCCTGGAGCATGCTCATCGTCGGCGTTCTTAGCGGAGGGGTGGCCAATGTCGTCGCCCAGAAGAGCTATCTTATTCGTTGGGAGAACGGCAAGGTCTTCGCCATCTATGCGGTGTTCTTCGGGGCTTCGCTGGTGATGGTCCTTTTTTGGAATCTCCACGTTAACCCCGTCCTCCGGGCGGTCGCCAAATTAGCCGGTCTTGCCGTGTACTTGGCCTTGGGAGTGCAATGGCACATCGTTAAGAAGAAGAACTTTGATCTGGTCTTGAGCGTTCTCCGTCTGAAGGCGCTGGCCAAGGCCGCGCCCTGATCGACCGTCGGCTTCGGCGGCGTTCCTTCTCCGAACTCAATGAAAGCTATGCGAAAGAATGTCATTTTCATAGATCAGGAAGCGGCGTTAAAGCGGCAGTTGCTGTCCTTGGCTAATACCGCCGGCCCGAGAAGGCGGTATGTGCTCCTGAGCGAACCGCAGCCGAAACTCGAGCGCGGGCTTGCGGACGCCGGGTTTGTCGGGGCACAGACGCCGGAACTCCTTAAGGATCCGCGGCGATTCGTTCAGGCGTACATCGACGTCATCGGCCTGCTGGGGCGACAACAGAATAAACTGGAATGGTGGGCGACCGACATCGCATCCAAGAACCGGTTCAATACGAAGCTGCCCGAATTATTGGAACAATTTCTGAAGGCCGCCGACGCGATCGCTCGGGAATCCGCTGATTGTCTCTTGGTCGTAGGCGCGCCCTGGCCCTTGCGGTCTTCTTTGGAAAAACTCGCCAGCCTTGGGGCCGGCGCGGGTTTACAAATTCAACGGGCCCTTCAGCGGCTGGGGTTGTGGGTCCGCGGATTCTGCCGGCGGGTCATTGTTGTGGTCTATCACGCGTTCCTGACCTGGCGTAAGGGACGTCTGGCCCGGCGCTGTCTCACAACGAAGGTGCAGGCGCTCGACCGAAGCCGGCGCTGGTACGTCGTTAAAACCTTTTTCTACGACCATTCATTCACGAAAGCGGGGCAATACCAGGACGCTTTTTTCGGCCCGCTGCCGGATTTTCTCAAGAACCGCAAGAACGTCCTGATCGTCGGGACCGTTCTGGGGGATTTCGGGACCTGTCTTAAAGGGATCAGCGCCGGTCAGGGCACCACCCCGATCGTCCCGATCGAATATTTCATCGGATTGAAAGATCTGATAGCCGCCTGCCTGCGATTGATATTGTTCCGGGCCAGGGTCCAGGGGCCGGTCGATTTTGCCGGTTATGACGTGGGCGAAGTCGTTTCGCAGGAATTATTGAGGAGTTTCTTTAAGGTCCAGCCCTATCAGTATTTTCATTACGCGGGCGCGGCGCGGCTCGCCCAAACCTTCCCGGTAGAGACTTTCCTGATGACTTACGAGAATAATCCTTGGGAAAAGATGTGCACCGCGGCCTTCCGGCGGTTTTCTCCTTCGACCGTTGTCCTCGGTTATCAGCATACGGTCGTTCCGCAATCCTCCGCCAATATGTTCGCGAGTGAAAGAGAAGCGAACACCGTCCCCGATGTCGACCGGATCATCACCGTCGGAGAAATTCCAAAGGAGATCATCGGGCGGTATCGGACCAGCGACAAGGTGATCGTTTCGGAAGGCTGCGCTCTGCGCTATGAATACTTGAAAGATCAGCCCGCGGCGGCCCCCGGCCGAGGCGGACGCATTCTGGTCGTGCTGGAAGGCATTTATGACGTTTACCGCATGGTCAATTATGTCCTGGAACAATTGAAAGAAGAAGCCGCCTGGGAGGTGGTCATCCGGACCCATCCGGTCCTGCCGTTAGAGAGGATCCGTTCCCAGTTGCGGGTGGACCCCAACAGCCTGGCGCACGTGAAGATCTCCAGGAATCTCCAGGTCAAGGCCGATATCGAGTGGGCGGACATCGTTATCTATTGGGGAACGACCGTGGCCTTGGAAGCCTTGAGCCTGGGCAAGCCCCTGATCCATTTTGATATGGGGGGCGTCCTCAGCTATGATCCGTTGTTCGAATGCCCGCACCTTAAGTGGAAGGTCACACCCAACGATTCCTTGCCCCAGCGGATCCGCGAGATCTTCGCCTTGCCGCGGGAAGAATTTTGCCGGCAACAGGCGCAGGCCAAGGCCTATATGGAACGCTATTTTCATCCCGTTTCCGAGGCCGGTCTGGCGAAGTTCCTGGGCTGACCCGGCCAGCCCGCGGGCAAGCCCAACAATTGATTATTCAAGGCGATTCTGGTACAATAAAAACCAATTTTTCCAGAAGGAATCTTGGTCTCTATCAAGGAGTTAGGGAATCTTTCTATGTCATCTGCCGCTAAAAAGTACCGCTGTGGGATCATCGGATACGGTTACATGGGCAAGATCCGCCAGGCCGTGATCGAACGCCATCCGCAATTGGAGCTGGCCGGTATCTTGGATCCCGAGGAACAAGCGAAACCCCAGTCCGGAGACGCGCGTTTCTTTTCTTCCTTCGATGAACTTATCCGGCAGGTCGATATCGTTTTTGTCTGCACCCCCAACAGCTTTTCCCCCGATTTTTGCGTCCGCAGCCTGAATGCGGGCAAGCATGTCTTTTGCGAGAAACCTCCGGGCCGCAACCTCAGCGATATCCGCAGGATACGTGAGGCGGAAACCGGCGAGGTGAAGCTCATGTTCGGGTTCAATCACCGTTTCCATCCCGGCATTCTCAAGGCCAAGTCCCTGGTGGCCGGCGGCCGCATGGGGAACATCATCACGTTGCGCGGCGTTTACGGAAAATCCGGCGGGAAGAACTTCCAGAAATCCTGGCGCAACGACAAGGCGATCTCGGGCGGCGGGATCCTCCTCGATCAGGGGATCCATATGCTGGACCTTTTTTGCCATTTTTGCGGCGACTTTGAAAACGTGAAATGTTTTGCCAACAACACTTACTGGAAATTTGACCTCGAGGACAACGCCGTCGTCATTCTGCAGAACAAGGCGACCCAGATCGCCTGCTGCACGTCCTCGGCGACCTTATGGAAGCACACGTTCTTTCTGCACCTGACGCTGGAAGAAGGGTACCTCGTCGTCGAAGGGCTGCTTTCCAAGACCGGCAGTTATGGCCGGGAGAAGCTGATCGTCGGCAAGCGGCAATTCGAGGATGAGGCCGACGCCCTGGGCAATCCTTCGGAAGAGGTGACCTATTTCGACCGGGACCTTTCCTGGGACCTGGAGGTGGAGGAGTTCGTCAAGTGCATCGAGGAGAACCGCAAGGTCACCCTCAGTTCTTCCGCGGACGCGCTCAAGGTGATGGAGATCATCGAACGGGCTTATGCGGATGCGGGTTTAAGCGCCCAAGAAGGGAATTATAATGAAGAACATTGTCGTATTCGATGAGTATCAAGAGGGCGACCTCAAGCCCTCGGGGCTTTTGCACAAGTATATCGAGCTGACCGGGATCGACGTCGAGAAGTATTTTCTGAAAGCCCAGAAACTTGAGGCCTGCAGCTGCCCGGCGTGTTTCCATTCCCGCAGCGCCGCCGCCTTCGGGAAGTTCGGGCTCGGTTATCAGGAATGCGGCGCCTGTCACACGTTATTTGTTTCGCCGCGCCCGAGCGACCACGCTTTGAACGAATTCTATCGCAGCGCTCCCTCGCGGATCTTCTGGCGCGAGGAACTGTCCCGCGCCACCAGCCAAAAGCGCAACGAGAAGATCGTCCAGCCCCGCTTTCAGTGGATCCTCGATTCCACCCGGGAGTATCATCCCCGCGCCCGGCACCTGGCGGACATCAACACGAATCAATTCGCTTATATCGAAGAGATCGCCCGCGTCGAGGATTTCGACCAGAAGACCCTGGTGTCGCCTTTCCTGGGGCCGGCGGAGCTTAAGACGCTGCGGGGGGTGGAGATCGTCCCGGGACCGTGGTGGGAGGCGGGACTGAAGAACGTCGTGGACGTCGTTACGCTGTTCGAGGTCGCGGACCACACGGCGGATCCGGAGGCGCTGTTCAAAAAGGTACGCGAGATGCTCAAGCCCGGCGGCCTGGTTTTCATGACGGCCATCGTCGCTTCGGGATTTGACGTCCAGGTGCTTTGGGAAAAAGCGGAGAACCTGTACCCGCCGGACCGGCTGAATGTTTTTACCGTCGATGGCTTGAAGATCCTGTTCGAGAGGCTTGGCTTTGAGTGCCTTGAATTGAGCACGCCCGGGGTCCTGGATGTTGACATCGTCCTGAAGGCCCTCAAGGAGAACCCCGGGATCCCGCTGCCGCGTTTCGTGCGCGGCCTGCTCGAGCATAAAGATCCCGAGATCAAACGGGCCTTTCAGGAGTTCTTGCAGACGGGCCTGATGAGTTCTTACAGCCGGATCATTCTTAGGAAGAAATAAGCCAACGAAGAAAAAGAAAGAGGAATGTCATGTCGCATGTGGAGCAATATATCCGGGATGCCATCACGATCCTGGAAGGGATGGACCCTTTACCGATCGACAAGATCGTGAAGCTGCTTTTGGAGATCCGTGAGAAGAAGGGACGGTTGTTCTTTCTGGGGGTGGGCGGCAGCGCCGGCAACTGTTCGCACGCCGTCAATGATTTCCGCAAGATCGGCGGTTTCGAAGCGTACACTCCGGTGGACAATGTCTCGGAGCTCACGGCGCGCACCAACGATGAAGGCTGGGAAACGGTATTCGCCGGATGGCTCAAGACTTCGGGGTTGAACGAGAAGGACGGCGTGTTCGTTTTTTCGGTGGGGGGAGGCAGCAAGGAAAAGAACATCAGCGCCAATCTGGTGTACGCACTGGAATACGCCCGGCAGCAAAAGGCGAAGATTTTCGGAGTGGTGGGCCGCGACGGTGGATTTACCGCCAAGGTGGCGGATGTCTGCGTCATCGTTCCGCCGGTAAATCCGGCGACGGTCACGCCGCACGCGGAAAGTTTTGCGGTCCTGGTCTGGCACCTGATCGTTTCCGACCCCCGGATCATGCAAATGCGCAACAAGTGGGAATCCACCGAGGCGAAGCAAGCGGCGACTAAAGTTTAAGCGAACTTGAAATCAATTTGGAGAGACCTATGGCAATTTTTTTGGACACCGGCAAGATCAGCGACATCGAAAAATATCTCAAGATGGGCATTATCCGCGGAGTGACGACCAACCCCACCATCCTTTTGAAAGAAGGGATCACCGGCGGCATGAAAGGCATCAAGGACCGCACGATCAAGATCGCGGAGTTGATCGACCCCTATCCTTTGTCCGTCGAGGTGACGACCAACGACCGGGAAGGGATGTTCCGGCAGGCCAAGGACATCGCCCGCTGGGCCAAGAACATCGTCGTCAAGATCACGATCCACGGCCCGAAAGGGGAACTCGACAACCTGGAAGTGGTCCACGAACTGGAAACCAAGCACGATATCCGCATCAACGTGACGGCCATGATGAGCGCCCAGCAATGTTTCCTGGCGGCCATGGCCGGAGCGTCCTACGTTTCCCTGCTGGGCGGTCGCGTCAATAACATGGGTTACAACGTGATCGAGGACATCAAGTGCCTGCGCTCTCTGTTGGATACCTACAAACTCAAGGCGCAGATCATCCTGGCCTCGACCCGCGAAGTGCTCAACGTCATCGAATGGCTGCGCGCCGGGGCGCATATCGTGACCGTTGTCCCGTCCTTCCTGGATGGAATGATCATCCATCCTTATTCCAAGGAAACGGTCCAGATGTTCTTGGATGATGCGGCCCGGGGGGAGATCAAGGCAGAGCCGCTGGCCGTGGCCCGGAAAAAGGGGAAAGCATGAAGGACCTTATTTCCCGGCGTCTGGCCTTGCGTACGAAGTTCAAAAGGAATCAGCGGATCTTCGGGGCGTGGACATCCTTCGCCCATCCTTCGATCAGCGAGATCTTCGCCGGCGCCGGCGTCGATTTCGTCGGCATCGACATCGAACACAGCACGATCAGCCAGGAACAATCCCAGCGCATCATCGCCGCCTGTCAGGCGAGCCGCACGCCGTGCCTGCCGCGGGTCGCTTCCCACAACATGGAAATGATCAAGCGGCTCCTTGATTCCGGGGCGGACGGCATCATCGTGCCGATGGTCAATAATCTTTCCGAGGCCGAGGAGATCGTCTCCTGGGTCAAGTATTCCCCCGTCGGTAAACGCAGTTTCGGGGTGGCGAGGGCCCAGGGCTACGGCAAGAATTTCGATGAATATACCCGCAGTTGGAACAGGTCCTCAACGCTCATTATCCAGATCGAGTCGATGGAAGGGGTGGAGAACATCGAACAGATCCTTTCCCTTGCCGAGATCGACGGTGTGATGGTGGGGCCGTATGACCTTTCCGGTTCGTTGCGCATTCCGGGCCAGCTGGACCACCCGAAGGTGAAGGCGGCGTGTCAGCGGGTCATCAAGGCGTGTACCGCGCTGGGGAAATCCTGCGGCACCCAGCTCATCGAGCCCGACGAGCCGGGCATCCGCCGGGCCTTCAATTCGGGATTCAACTTTGTGGTGCTGGCCTCCGATGTGTTCATTCTTTGGAAATGGGCCGAGCGGATGCAAAACAACATCAAGCGTTTCAGAAAAGCTTAGCCCCATGAGTTTCAAGGTCGTGGTTCTCGATTTTGATGGTGTCATCGTCGATTCCGTGGGCATCAAGGACGATGCCTTCCGGGCGCTTTTTGCGGACCGGCCGGATGAGCTCGATGCGATCATGTCTTATCATCGCGCCAACAACGCCACGATCCGTTTCGAAAAATTCAAATTTATCACCGAGAACATACTGCGGCAGCCCTTCAGCGAAACGGCCCAAGAGAAGCTTAACGTGCGGTATTCGCAATTCGTCGTTGAGAAAATAATCGCTTGTCCGTTCATCGAGGGCGCGCCGGATTTTCTGGAACATTTTAGCAAGCGAAGTTCTCTGTACCTGGCTTCGATCAATCCCAAGGAGGAGCTGGCCGGGATCCTTAAGGCCAGGGAGCTCGGGAAATACTTCAAGTCGGTCTACGCGCATCCTTGGCCAAAGGCCGATGCCTTGCGCGACATCCTGCAGAAGGAGAATATAGCGGCCTGCGACGCGGTTTTTATCGGGGACAGTCCCGAAGATCATGCGGCGGCCGTTTCGGCCGGGATTCATTTTATCGGCCGGGATGACGGCAAGCGGTTTACGGGTCTTCCGGTCCGCTGCTATCAAAGCCTGAATGAAGTTCGAAAGCACATGGAAACGATCGTCTCCGAATCTTCTGCGGGAAAAATGCGATGAACGGATATCTCTCAAAAGTTTTCAGCCTCAAAGGCAAGGTCGCGGCAGTGATCGGCGGGGCGGGGCATCTGTGCAGCGAAATGGCCTTGGGGCTGGCCTCAGCCGGAGCTTCCGTCGCCATTCTGGACCGCAATGAAGCACCGATGCGTTCCGTGGCGCGCGCGATCCATCGCAAGACCGCCGGCAAAGTGCTGACCTATACGTTCGATGCGTCCGAGAAAGCGGGCCATGAAGCGGCCCTGGATGCCGTGCTCAAGGACTTGCGGCACGTCGATATCCTTATCAATGGGGCCGGGATCAACGCCCCGACCCCGTTCTTTGACATTTCCGTTGATGAATGGCAGGCGATCCTGGACAGCCACATCACGGCGACGTTCCTCGCCTGCCAGGTCTTTGGCCGGCATATGGTGAAGCGCCGGCGGGGATCGATCATCAACCTGTCTTCCGCATCTTCCGGCCCGCCGTTATCCAAGGCGTTCACCTATTCGGTGGCCAAGGCCGGCGTCAAGAACCTGACCCAGAACCTCGCGCGGGAATGGGCGCCCTATAATGTGCGGGTCAATGCCTTGCGCCCCGGATTCTTCCCGACGGCGTGGAGCATGAAGAATTTCATCGATAAGAAAAGGGAGCGGGCGATCCTGGGCCATACGCCGATGGGGCGATACGGCCGGCCGGAGGAATTGGTGGGCGCCGTATTGTGGCTCTCCTCGGATTCGGCCAGTTTTGTCACCGGTTCCGAGATCGCCGTCGATGGCGGGTTTACGTGTATGACAATTTAGTGTCAAGTGTCAGGTGTTAAGTGTCAAGAGCGTTCCGGTAGCTCATGACAAAAGTTTTTCTTAACACTTAACACTTAACACTTAACACTTAACACTTAACACTTAACACTTAACACTTAACACCCTATGGCCTCTATCCGAAAAACAGTGATCATCGTCGGCGCAACCGAAGGCCTCGGCGCCGCCATCGCCCGCGTTTTTTATGCGCAAGGCAACACGGTCATCATCGCGGCTCGCAAGGACAACGGCTTCGCGAAGAAATTGGGGAAGCGGGCGTTCTTTGCCCACGCCGATGCCCGCCAGGAAGCGGACCATAAATCGCTCGCGGAACTGGCCCGTCGCAAGACCGGCCGGTTGGATGTTTACATCAATTGCGCCGGTTTTTCCTTGTGGTCGCCTCTGTCCGAAGTGGACGAACTCTTCTTTCAGGAAATGATCGACACCAATTTGAAGGGGACCTTTTGGGGCTGCAAGACGGCGGCGGGCCTGCTGCGCCGCGGCGGGTGCATCATCAATGTGGCCAGTCTCGCCGGAAAAAGGGGCAGCGCCAACAATTCCGTTTACTGCGCCTCCAAATTCGGGGTCATCGGTCTTACCCAGGCCCTGGCCAAGGAACTGGGTCCGCGAGGGATCAGGGTGAATGCCGTTTGTCCCGTTTATGTGGAAACCCCGGGCTTAAAGCGGGCGCTCGCGCAAAAGCACGCCCCGCCGCAGGGGAAAAGCGTGAGCGAATACTTGAAGAATTTCAGCAACCAGCAAAGCGCTCTGGGAAGATTGCCCACGGCCGATGAGGTCGCGCAGGTCTGCGTTTTCCTGGCATCGGACGCCGCTTCGGCGATCACCGGCCAGTCGCTCAATGTGGATTGCGGCGTGCTTCCTTCTTAGGAATCCCAATCCGTCGTACGTGTCACGTGACCCGTGCCCCGGATCACAATTTTGTGGAACGTAAGACATACCGTAGAAAGAATCATGAAAAAAATCAAGCAGCATGAAAAAATCGTCGCCATTATCCCGGCGCGCATGGCGGCTTCCCGGTTCCCGGGCAAGCCCTTGGCAAAGATCCTGGACCTGCCGATGATCGAACATGTCCGTCGGCGCGTGGCGCTGTGCGAGATCCTCAGCGACGTGTATGTCGCGACCTGTGACCAGGAAATTATGGAGGAAGTACAAAAGCACGGCGGCAAGGCGGTCATGACCGCCAATACCCACGAGCGCTGCACCGACCGGGTGGAGGAGGCGGCGCGTTCCATCGACGCGGACATCGTGGTCATCGTGCAAGGCGATGAGCCGCTGTTCGTGGCGCGGACCATCGAAGCACTCGTTGCCCCCATGCTGCGGGATGAAACGATCCCCTGCACGAACATCCTTTCTCCGATCACGAAGGAATCCGACCAGCAGGACATCAATATCATCAAGACGGTGCTCAACAAAGATCAGGACGTGCTTTATTTTTCCCGCTCGCCGATCCCTTTCCTGCGGGTCAAGTCCGATGCGCCCTTGTATCGTCAGACCGGTCTTTCGGCTTTCACGAAACCATTTTTGCGGCAGTTCGCTAAGCTTGCGCCGACCCCGCTCGAAGTGGCGGAATCGATCGATTTCCTGCGGATCCTGGAACACGGGTTTACGGTGCGCGGCGTCATTTATGATCAACCTACGATCGGAGTGGACCGGCCACCCGACGTCGCCAAGATCGAAAAGGCCATCAAAGAAACCCCGCAGCACTGGGATATTTATCAAACCATTCTGAGAACATGAAAAAACTTTTTGTGGCCTTATCAACCTTCGGCGAATACGGGTCCGAACCCATTGAGTTGCTCAGATCGAGCGGCCTGGATTTCTCCGTCAACCCAACGGGCAAACGCCTCACCCCCGAGCAGATCGTTGAACTGGCCGCGGATTGCGAGGGCATCATTGCCGGCGTCGAGCCTTATAACGCTCCGGTCCTGGAACGATTGCCGCAATTGCGCTGCATCAGCCGTTGCGGCGCGGGCATCGACAATGTCGACCAGCAGAAGGCGAAAGAAATGGGAGTGGCGATCCTCAACACTCCCGATGTGGTCATTCGACCGGTGGCGGAGCTGACGGTGGCCATGATCCTCGATCTCATGCGGAATTTAAGCGTCCATGCGCAACTCATGAAGAACAGGTCCTGGCAGAAGCAGGGCGGGCATTTGCTGTCCGGGAAACACGTCGGCATCATCGGGTTCGGCCGCATCGGCCAGAAGGTCGCGCAGCTTTTGAAACCTTTTGACGTCAAGATCGGTTACTTCGATCTGCGGCAGGTCTGGATCATGATCTCGAACCGGTTCGAAGATCTGAACTCGCTTCTGGAATGGGCCGACATCATTACCGTGCATGCCTCCATCGGGGCCCAGGGAAAACCCTTGCTGGGACGCGATGAACTGCGCCGGATGAAACCCGGCAGCTGGATCGTCAACACCGCGCGCGGCGGTCTCGTCGATGAGGACGCTTTATATGAGGCTTTAAAGAGCGGCCATTTGGCCGGGGCGGCCTTGGATGTTTTTCTTGAGGAACCTTACACGGGAAAATTATGCGAACTGGATAACGTCGTGCTCACGCCGCATGTGGCGACGCTCACCGGGGAATCGCGTCTGGCCATGGAGATCGAGGCCAGTGAGAATATCATCCGTTTCTTCAAGAATGGACGCTGACCCCATGATCTGTCCGGCCTGTTCAAACCGTTTTGATGAACAAACCGTTCCCCGCCGGGAATACCCGCTGCGGGGCAAGGAACAGGACGGCCGGCATCCGTCCTCGATCGTGTTCTGCCCGACGTGCGAACTGGGAATGGCCTGGCCGGCCCCGGTGGCCGAACAGATGGACGAGTACAATGCCGCATTTTGGGAAACGGCACAGGAACTGACGTTCGAACCCAAACGGTATCCCAACTATTACGCGCTGGCCAAGGCGCGCTGGGCCCAGATCGAAAGGAATTTGATCGAAAAGTCCGGTGAACATTGCGAGCTCGCCCTGCTCGACATCGGGGCGGGGCATGGGTTCCTGGGATGGGCGGCGGCCCGCAGCGGAAAAGTTCAGTTGAAGGAATACACGGCGGTCGAACCCGATCATACGTTCCGGCAATCCCTGGAGAATACCTGGCGGCGATCCTGGCCGTCCGTTAAATTCTTTGCCTTTGCCTCGCTGCCGCAGGTCCCGGGGCGGTTTGATCTGGTGGTCCTTTCGCACGTTTTGGAGCATCTCCCGGATCCCCGCCCGACCCTCGAATCGGTGCGGGAAAAACTTTCGCCCAACGGGATGGTGTTCATTGAAGTCCCCAACCAGGACTACCGGTTCAAACAATATCTTTTCCCGCATGTCCTTTTTTTCAACCGCCAGAGTCTGGAGACCCTCGTGCGGGGCAGCGGTCTTATGCCGGCCTTCCTGGGAGGTTTCGGCCGCCGGGTCGCCGGCCAGCCGTCCTGGGACAGCGAGCGGCTGGGGCTTCTCACCAAATCCGTTCTGAAATTAAAGGGGATCCTTCCCGTGGACCTGGTGGCCGATTTTTTGAATCGTGATCTTTGTGCCGACCGGCGCAACGAGGAAGGAACGTGGCTGAGACTTCTGGCCGGCAGGTGATATGAAGATCTTGAGATTGATCGGTGCGGAGATAGCGGAGTGGTTCGGGCAGGTGTTGATCTGGATGCCGGGCCGGATCGGTTACCGTTTGCGCAGCGCGGTCTACCGTCGGTGTTTGGCCCGTTGCGGCAGAGGGGTCGTGATTTCCCCCGGTTGCTTCCTGCGGGATAAAAAGAACATCAGTCTGGGCGATCACGTCACCATGGGGTCGCAGGCGCAGGTGTACGCCGCCGGGACGGGAAAAGAGCGCATTGAGATCGCCGATCACGTGCATTTTAATTCCAACGTCATGGTGAATGCCGACATGGGGGGCGAGATCTTCATCGGCCGGGATGTCATCATCGGGCCGAACGTCGTTCTGCGGGCCAGCGACCACCGGTTTTCCGATCCCCGGGTGCCGGTGCGCACGCAAGGCCACGCGGCCGGGACCATTCGGATCGGGGATGATGTGTGGATCGGCGCGAATGTTGTGGTCTTGCCTGACGTTAACATCGGCCGGGGAGCGGTTGTCGCCGCGGGGGCGGTTGTTACTAAAAGCGTCTCGGATTACACGATCGTCGGCGGGGTGCCGGCCCGGGAGATCGGCAAAAGGGGCCGTTCATAATTCTTTTAGCGAAGTCGGAGAGGACATGCGGATATTGGGTGTGAATTTCGGCCATTCGGCCGCGGCGGTGTTGCTGGTGGATGGGAAGCTCGTGGCCGCCATCGAGGAAGAGAAACTTTCCCGGATCAAGGGTGCCGCGACGTTCCCGCATCGCGCCATTGCTTTCGTTCTGCAAAAGGGCGGGCTCTTGCCGGCGCAGGTCGACCGGGTGGCCGTCGGCTGTGAACGCATCATGGAGTTCGCGTACGGTTACCGCAACCTTAATAAATATTTCTCTAGAACTTCGCCCCTTGATAAATTCCGAGGGGTTTTTTATGACGGCCTGAAAAGGGTGTTCCCTCGCGCGGATATTACCGGCGCGCTGGAAGGATTGTTCTATGAATCGCTGGGAGCCATGGGGTTTCCCCGTTCCAAGGTCAGCTTGGTCAATCATCACCTGGCCCACGCCGCCAGCGCCTATTACGCCTCTCCCTGGAAGGAGGCCTTGATCTTCACCAGCGACGGAAAAGGAGATGGTCTCTGCGGCGGCTGTTATGTCGGGCGGGGAGGAACGCTGCGCTGTGTCGATACGATCGAGGACCGCAATTCGCTGGGGCAATTCTACCAGTCGGTGACGAAATTCCTTGGTTACAAGGTCAACCGGCATGAGGGCAAGATCACCGGACTGGCCGCCTTCGGGGATTCGGACAAGACCTTCGCCCTTATGAACAGCCTCTTGCGTTTCGACGGCGGCAGGTTTCACAACACCTTTCATGATATTAAAGAGTTCCGCAAGGACCCGCTGGGCTATTTTCAGCGGAAGGTCGACCGCCAGGGGTTCATTCACCTTAATTACGTCAAGTCGCTGCACGGGACACTCATCGATTATGCCGTCGCCTACCAGATGTATCTCAACTTCATGGAGGATTCCATGAAGGCCTTTGAGCCCAAGGACATGGCGGCCGGGATCCAGAAGCTGGCCGAGGAGGCGACGGTCGCGTATGCGAAAGAACAGCTCAAAAGGAATCCCTGTCCCGTCATTTGTCTCGCCGGGGGCGTTTTCGCCAACGTCAAGATCAATCAGCGGGTGCGCGAAATCCCCGGGGTGAAGAATATTTTTGTCCAGCCGGCGATGGACGACGCGGGGACGGCGTTGGGCGCGGCGCTGATCGTTGCGATGAAATCGTCGGGCGGAAAACCGTGGCAGCCGCCGGCCACCGTCTATCTGGGGCCGTCGTTCACCGATCAACAGATCGAAGCGAGCCTCAAGAGATATGGTTTGAAATACCGCCGGGTCGACGACTACGAGGAAGTGTTGGGCAAGCTGATCTATGAAGGCAAGGTGATCGGCCGATTCAACGGCGGGCTGGAATGGGGGCCGCGCGCCCTGGGAAACCGTTCCATCATCGCGCGGCCCATCAAAAAGGACATCAATGACATCCTCAACGAACGCCTGCGCCGCACCGAGTTCATGCCGTTCGCGCCTTCGATGCTCGCGGAGGATGCCCCCGAATTTCTGGAAGATTATGCGCCCGAGCACGCCGCGGCGAAATATATGACCATCACCTACAATGTCAAGAAGGAGCGGATCGACCAGATCCAGGCGGCGGTCCACGTCGACGGTACCGCGCGTCCGCAGGTTGTCTTTAAGGAGGACAACCCGTCTTTTTACAACATCATCAAATCTTATAAGAAATATTCCGGCTTCGGGGTCGTGATCAATACCAGTTTCAATATGCACGAGGAACCGATCGTTTCTTCTCCCGACGATGCCATCCGTTCCTTTCTGATCGGCGCCGTCGATGTGCTGAGCCTGGGCGCTTATATCGTGGAAGAGCGGCCAACGGGCAATCCGGAGAGGGTGGAGCTGAACTACCTCAACGAGGAGAGCAAGCAGGGAGCTTTGATCTGATGTCGAACCCCGCCGTCACCGTCCTCATGACCGTTTACAACGGCAGCCGGTATTTACGGTCGTCCCTGGAGGCGGTCCTGGAGCAGACCTTCCGGGATTTTGAGTTTCTGATCATCGACGACTGCAGCAGCGACGATTCGGTGGCGGTCGTGCGTTCTTATCCGGACCCGCGGATTCGGCTGATCTGCAACGAAAAGAACCTCGGCCAGACAGCGAGCCTCAACAAGGGATTGCGGTTCGCCCACGCTCCCTGGGTGGCGCGCATGGACGCCGACGATCTCGCTTTCCCAACGTGGCTGGCGCGGCAGTATGAATTCGCCCAGCGGCATCCCGAACATGCGGCCGTCAGCGCCCAGGCGGTGGTTATCGACCAGGACAACCGGATCAAGAAAACTCTCGAAGCCGGTGTCTCGCCGGAAGCGGTCATGGTCAAGGCGTTGACGGCCTCTCCGGTCAATCACGTCGGGAGTCTTATGCGCAAAGACACGGTCCTTGCCGCCGGCGGTTATGACGAACGCTACAAGATCGCCGCCGATTACGATCTGTGGTGCCGGCTTTTGGCACAAGGCGAGAAATTGATCAGTACCCCGGACACTTTGGTCGCCATCCGTTTTCACCTGAGCTCGATCAGCATCCGGGAAAGCAAAAGTGTCATGTATTTTGAGCTGGTCGAGGTGATCCGGCGTAATTTTGAACGTTTGTCAGGACATCCCATAGATGCTGTTGAGGCCAATCTGGTGGCATCCTTGTTCTATGATCTGGCCGCTCTGTCGGATGCGGAGTTCATCTCGGCACGCAAGATTCTCGCTGAAGGATACCAAGGACTGTCCTCGAAAGCCGGATTAAAGGCCGAGGCCCTTTCTGCGGCGGTCGAACTGGCCTTGCGCAAACTTGACGTCAAAAGGATCTTTCTCTGCATCGAAGCCGGGACCGTGGAACCGGTCCGGCAGATCGCGAGGGAACAGATCGGCGCGAAGGGGGCGCTAAATCTGTTTTCGCTGTTATGGCTTCTGTCGTTTTTGGGGCCGGGGGGTCTGCGCACCGTGCCGGCCGTCTATGAACGTACGGTCCAGAAAAGGGCCAGGCAACGCGCCGCAGGCGACACCAACCGCCTGAAGCTCGGGTAAATCGAATTTAAGGAGAGGGTCCCACCACCGATGTTCCTGGTTCAGAAAAAATATAATGAGCTGCCCTGGATCGAGCTGGTGATCGTCAGCTCGATCGCATTGTTCTCGATCGGGTATGTGACCCTCATATCGGATTTTGCCGAACAGCACATGACCTTCAGCTTCCTGAATTTTCCGATCTTCATCGGGGAAATTCTCCTGTTCGCCTGTCTGGTCATGTCCCTGGTTCTGGTCAAGCGTGGAACGATTGCGATTGAAAGATGGCATTACGGGCTGCTGATCTATATCCTTTGGCTTCTGGCGAAGGTGCTCTGGGGCTATTACACCTTCGGGCCGCTCGCGTTTCGGAACGCGGCGCTCTTTTACTATCCGCTTTTTGCCGTCTTTTCCTACTATTCTTTCCAGCGTCTCGTCTTTGGCCAGAGAACCTTGACGGTCTTATTCTTCCCGCTGGCGCTCCTTGCGGGGGCGAACAAGGTCAACGATTATTATCTATGGGGCTACCTGGCGATCTTATTCCTGATATCGTTCTATTCCGGACAACGCTGGATCCGCCGGGGCGGGTTCGCCCTGATCTTATGGCAATTGTATGCGCACCACTTCCTTCTGGTGGGCAGCCGATCCCATATGGTAGGCCAGCTTGCAACGATCCTGTTCCTGACATTCTTTCTGGGGGCGATCTTCATCCCTCAACGGGCCAGTCGGTGGCTCGGGCCCTTGATCGGGCTGGGGGTCCTGGGCATCCTGGCGCTGGGACTATGGAAATGGTCCGACGCCAATGCGGTCAAATCCATGCTCAATATCGCGAAACTCCGGGATAGATACGCGGAATTTGATGCGGAGATCGAACAGAAGCGGGCTGATTTCAAAAGTGAGGAGCTCCATGCACAGCTCTATCACAGCAACACCTTGGGCGCGGACGGGATCAGCGCTGACAAAATCGAGGCCTTCCGAAAAGCCCTCGCGGATCAGATCGTCGTGGAATTGGTCGATTATTCGGATCAAGTGTCCCTGCATACGCGGATGACCTTTGCAAGAGATATTCAGTCCATCCTCGCGCAGGCCGAAACGGCCATCGAGGAACGCCAAAAGGAACTTTTAGGGCAAGCGAAGGCTTCCGTTGAACGCTTCGCCCAGGCGACACTGGCCGATACCTCCAGCCTTTTGCTGAATATCGATAAAGTGGACATGAAGGATTTTAAGGTTGACCTGCGCCGCAAAGGGGATCTGGCGCTGGCCAATTTCAAGGAAACGCTGAAAAGCGGAACGGTGCCGGAGTTCCCGGTCCCTGCCGAGCCCGTCAAGATGTCCGCCTACGCCCGTCAGGTCATGCTGGGCCGGGAAGCCGTGGCCAAACCGACGGCCCTTCAGGCCCAGGCTTGGATCAAGATCAATATGGATGACCTTGTTTCGGCGGCCTCGCAGAACGCTCAGCAGGCCGTTTCGAAGTTCAAAAGCGATGAAGCGGGCAAATCTTTCTCTCGGCAGGTCCAATTCGATGAATCCCTCAAGCCGAGGAATTACCGGAATCTGGAGAATATCAGCACTCTGGTGAGCTTTCGTTCTCTGGAAACAGCGGAGAATAATATATTCTTCCGGATATTTATCTGGCGGGACATGATCCGGGAGATGCTGGAGGAGAGGGCTTTATTAGGGATGAATTTTGGAAAACCTCAGCGTTCTATTTCACTGGAGATCCTGGGCTGGGCGGCGATCGAATGGCGCCGCGACGGCTGGATAACCCCGCATAATTCCTATTTGGATCTGATTTACCGGTCGGGGATCATCGGGGTGCTCTTGGTATTGGCTTTGATCGTTTTATTTGTTCATTTGGTCCGGGTTTTCCTCGTCACCCGCTCTTGGGAGGGGGGATTGCTGATGAGTGCCATCCTTTACTGGATGGTGATCGCCAATTTTCTCGTTTTTCTGGAATTACCCTATAATGCGATTCCCTTCTGGAGTTTTTTGGGGGCCACCGTGGCTTTTGCGAATCGCAAACGGGCGGAAAGACGGCCAGGGAAGAAAGAACCGGTATATCACTTATGAACCTTAAGAACAAACGAGTTCTGGTGACCGGAGCCGACGGGTTCATCGGCAGCCACCTCGCCGAACGGCTCATCGCCCGAGGCGCGAAGGTGCGGGCGTTCGTTTACTATAATTCGTTCAATTCCTGGGGCTGGCTGGATCATGTGCCGGCGCCTCTCGCCCGGAAGATGGAGATCTTTAGCGGCGACATCCGCGACCCCAACGGGGTGTGGGAGGCGGCCCGGGACATCGACGTCATCTTTCATCTGGCGGCCCTCATCGGGATCCCGTTCAGCTATCACTCGCCCGACAGCTATATCGACACCAATGTCAAGGGAACGCTCAACGTCCTGCAGGCGGCGCGCAAACGCAAGGTGAACAAAGTGGTGCATACCTCCACCAGCGAGGTCTACGGCACCGCGCAATACGCTCCCATCGATGAGAAACACCCCATCAATCCTCAGTCGCCGTATGCCGCGAGCAAATCGGCGGCCGACAGTCTGGCGCTCGCCTTTCACCGTTCTTTCGGCCTGCCGGTGGCGGTGCTGCGCCCATTCAACACCTACGGTCCGCGCCAGTCCGCTCGCGCCGTGATCCCGACGGTCCTGGCCCAGGTATGCAACGGGAAGAGATCGGTCAAAGTGGGGAATCTGGGCGTCACCCGGGATTTCAACTTCGTTGATGATACGGTCGAGGCCTTCTTGAAGATCGCGGAGTCCGACGCCGCGGTGGGCGAGGTCTTCAATGCCGGCTCAGGGCGCGAGGCGTCGCTGCACGAGGTCATCGCTGTGATCCGCAAGATCACCGGGATCAATTTCAAGGTGGTCATTGAAAAGGAGCGGCTGCGTCCCGCGAAAAGCGAAGTGGAGCGGCTCATCTGTGACGCCGAAAAGCTTCGTATGGTCTGCGGCTGGGCGCCCCGGGTCTCCCTGGAGCAGGGCCTGAAGCAGACCTGCGAATGGGTCCGCAAGAACCGGCATCAATTCAAAGAGGGGATCTACAATGTCTAAGGTCCAAGCGGTCATTCTGGCGGGCGGACAAGGGTCGCGCCTGCGCCCTTATACTACCATCCTGCCCAAGCCCCTGATGCCGGTGGGCGAGCTTCCGATCGCCGAGATCATCGTGCGGCAGCTGGCGCGCGCGGGTCTTACGCACATCGCGATTTCCACCGGCCACCTGGCCGAATTGATCGAGGCCTATTTCGCCGATGGCAAACGCTGGGGCGTCCACATCCAATATATTAGAGAAGACCGTCCCATGGGCACGGCGGGAGCCTTGCAGTTCGTTGAGAACCTCACCAAGGATTTCCTGGTGATCAACGGAGATATCCTCACCGACCTTGATTTCGGCAAGCTCATGAAGGTCCACGCCCAGAAGCGGGCGGCCGCCACGATCGCCATCGCCGAGCGGATCGTGAAGACCGACTTCGGCGTCATCGAGACCGGGCCGGACGGCGCGCTGCAGGATTATATCAAGAAACCGGCGCAACGGTTGTGGGTGAGCACCGGCATCAATGTCCTCAGTTCCCGCTGCCTGAAATTCCTTAAAAAGAACGAACCCCTGGGCATGCCGGAGCTGATGCTGCGTTTGAAAGCGGCAGGCGAGCCGGTCCGGTGCTTTAAGACCCGCGGCTATTGGCTTGATTTGGGGAGACGCGAGGACCTGGACCTGGCCCAGGAGGTCTTTGAGCAGAACCAGAAGAAATTCTTAAAGGGGTCATGAAAAAGCGGATACTGATCGCCGGGGTCACCGGGTTCCTCGGCGGCGCGCTAAAAGAATACATTGCGCGCCGGGAGCCGGGGATTGAGGTCCTGGGGCTCACGCGCCGCCGCGGCGGAAGCTCGGGCCTCTTGCCAGCCGACCTCACCGACCCGGTGAAGACGGCCGCGCTCTTGCGGCGGGTCCGCCCGGATTATGTTTTCCAGTTCTGCGGCGGGGACCGCGGCGATCCGGCCCAGCTTTTTTCGTCACAATTTCTCGCCACACGCGGCCTTTTGGATGCTATTCTGAAAACAGGTTTGCTCCGGATCCGCGTGGTCATCCCTGGCTCGGCCGCCGAATATGGAAGGCCGGCCGCCAAGCACCGCTTGATGACGGAAACCGATGCCCTTCGGCCGGAGAGTTGGTACGGCTTCATCAAATGGATGCAAACTTCCCTGGGACTGTTCTATGCCAGACGATCCGGGCTCGATGTGGTGGTCGCGAGGATCTTCAACGTGGCCGGCGCCGGGACCCCCGAACGGCTGGTCGCCGGGCAATTCGCTTTCCAGATCGCCCGGATAGAAGCGGGCCGGCGGTCCCCGGTCATCGAGACCAACGGCCTTTCCTCCCGAAGGGATTTTATCGACGTGGCTGACCTGTGCGCGGGTTTGCTTACGGTCGCGCGCCAAGGCCGAAAAGGGGAAACCTATAATATCTGCAGCGGCCGGGCGCACTCGGTGCGCGAGCTTCTGCAGCGGTTGCTTAAAGAAGCCGGAAAAAAGAATATCAAGGTCCGGGAACGCAGGGATAAGGGCAGCGGCTCTTTTGATGTCATCGGTTCCAATGCGAAGATCCGAAAGGAATTGGGTTGGTCGCCGACGATCAGTCTGGCGGAAAGCCTGCGGCAGACGCTCGAGGATCATCGGCGCCGGATGGGGGGAGGAGGGGGCTCGTGAAGGTCCTCGTCGTCCACAATCATTATCAGCAGGCCGGCGGAGAGGACGCGGTCGTAAGGGATGAGGTGGCGCTGTTGCGCCACTTCGGTCATGAGGTCCTGCTGCACGAACGCAGCAACGAAGAGCTCAACGCTCTGCCCGCTTTCGGGAAGGTCTCGCGGATGTTGCGCATGGATTGGTCGGACCAGTCTTGCCGGGAGATCCGCGGCCTTATCCGGGAATTCAAGCCGCAGGTCGTTCATTTCCATAATATTTTCTTTATGCTGACCCCTTCGGTCTATTATGCCTGCCGGGAGGAGAAGGTCCCGGTGGTCCAAAGCCTGCATAATTTCCGTATGCTGTGCGCCAACGGTCTCTTGTTCCGCGACGGGGGGGTCTGCGAGGACTGCCTGACCAAATCCCGCTGGGAAGGGGTCAAGCACGGTTGTTATCGCAATTCTCCGGTGCTGTCCTTCCTGGTGGGCCGCATGTCGCAGGAGCACCGCCGCCGCAAGACCTGGGAGCGTTGCGTTGACCGGTATGTCACGGCCACGGAATTCACCCGGCGAAAATATATCGCGAACGGCCTGGCGGCGGACAAGGTCCTGGTCAAGCCGCACTTTGTTTATCCCGACCCCGGGTTGAGCGCCCAACATGAAGGGTACGCGCTCTTTGCCGGCCGCTTAAGCGAGGAGAAGGGCGTAGCGATGTTGCTCGCGGCGTGGGAGAAGATCAAGGATTTCCCGCTGCGTGTCCTGGGCGACGGTCCTTTGTCCGGGAAGCTCAAGGACCTTGCCCGGCAGCGGGACATCAAGAACGTGGAATTTCTCGGGTTCCTTTCACCGGAAGAATATGGAGCGGCGCTTGCGAAGGCCAGTTTCGTTGTCATCCCGTCCATCTGTTACGAGAACTTTCCCCGCATGGTCGTAGAAGCTTATTCCCGCGGTATTCCCGTCGTTGCGAGCCGTCTGGGAAGCATGGAGGAGATCGTCAAGGACGGCCGGACCGGACTGCTCTTTGAACCGGGGAAGCCCGAGCAGTTGATCGATCGCTGCCGGTTCCTTATCGACAACCCTGCCGAGCTGGTTCGCCTGCGGCGATCGGCCCGGCAGGAATACGAAGAGCGATACACGATAGGAAAGAATCACGAACAGCTCATGCACAGCTATCAGCAGGCCATTCATTCTTAAAG
This sequence comes from Candidatus Omnitrophota bacterium, assembly GCA_023247755.1. GTDB lineage: Bacteria > Omnitrophota > Gorgyraeia > Zapsychrales > JAHFFX01 > JAHFFX01. Next base: position 31,232 of record JAHFFX010000008.1, read on the forward strand.
CAATAAGGGGCAATCGGTGAGAACGCGTTTTAAAATAAACGGCTGGGACTGGTATTGGATCATCATCACGGTGCTTTATATCCTATGGAGAGCGATCGTCCTGTTGAAAAGAAATTATTGACGTTGGCGCATCTGCCGACGGTCATGCTGGCAATCGGTTATCCGCTGTATTGGATCGAACTGTATCTTGTGAACCACAAGAACGGTCGGACCCTCTGGCTGGGCTGGATCCTGTTCGCGGTGGCGGCCGCATGGCTGGTCTGGTCCCACCGCAGGTTCATCGCCCAGGCGATCCGCGAGATGAAGGTGCGGTTCGAGGAGCTGGATCTTTTCTGGAAATGCTGGCTGCTGCTGGTCAAGATCTTCGTCCTGCTCATCTTCATGGTGGGTTTTTACGCGGCCTTGCTCCCGCCGCATCTGATCCAGGAAACGGACGCTCTCAACTACCACATCACGATCCCCAAACAGCATCTGCTGCTCAACTCCTTCCAGCACATCCCCTGGTCGACGGCGGACCTGTATCTCATGCCGGTGGATTTCGCCCTGGCGCCGTTCTGGCTGGCGACCCATCTTCCCAACAAATTCCCGCAGTTCATTTTCCTGCTGGGACTGGTCGGGGTCTCGCTCAACTTGGTCGATTATTTCAGCCGGCGCAATTTCAAGGCCGGAAGTCTCATCGTGGCCGCTTTGCTGGGGTCGCATTTCCTGGGGATCCAGATCGGGACCGCGATGCTCGATGTGGTGCTCTGCTATCTGGCGCTGGCCGCCCTGGACAGTCTCCTGCGCGGCTCGGTGATCCTCTCCGCCTTCGAGTTCAGTTTTTACCTTTGGTCCAAATCGTTCCTGCCGCTTTCGACGGCATTGGCGCTCGCGGTCTTTCTCGGGCTGGTTTTCTTCCTTAAACGGAGAGGTTTTGTGGAATTGAGCTGGGGCCGGGAAAGGGTCGTGGAATCGGTCTTTTTCTC